>JBFISM010000176.1:0-6077 GCA_041608535.1 Acidimicrobiia bacterium | reverse complement strand
GAGAGTAGAGAGCCGTGCTCAAGCACGAGAGAGGAGGTTGCGGATGAGGACGATCGAACGCCTCGAACATGACGTCGCGACCTCGCCGCCGAAGATGCGCCGAATCTGGGTGATCGTGGCCGTGGTGGCCGTGATCGCCCTTGCGATGGGTGCGTTTGGTTCCTGGATGCTACGCAGCGACCCCGACGTGATCGTGGCCGATGGCGGCGATCTCACCCCCCGTCAGGAAGAAATGATCGCAATGCTTGACGACTATACGCAGGCATGGGTCGACGGCGACTCCGCTGCGGTCGTGGGCTTCTTCGCTGCAAGTGGCTACTTGGACGTCGCGGGCGTCCAGTACTACGTGGCCGACGGTTCGCTGGCGGCATACGTCGACATGGGGTTTTACGGATCCCTGGAGTCGTTGGCGCCGAGACTCGTCTACGGCCATGAGGTGTTGGGCTTCGGCAGGCTGTTCACCTCTGGCTTCGACAGCAACTACACGTTCACCCCTGTCGGCGACGTGCAGCTGCTCAGCCATGTCGTGAGCCCTGCGGGAACCTACTCGTACACCTGGCCGTGATGCGACGCAACGCAATCTGATCCGGGTCGACTTTGGGGGAGCGATCCGCAGAGCCCGACCCGGATCGGGCAACGAAACCGCACCGCAGGGGTCGTCAAGGCGCCTGCGGTGGAGGCGCGGGAAACGGGAACCTGAACGTGAACGCTTCCGGTGTTGGCCCGTGCTCTCGCAACACCCTCAACCGCTGGACCGCCGCTTCCGGTGGTGGGATCTCGCCGGCGGGGATCCACCACATGACGAGGTGGATCTCGTCCATCTTCTCGAACCACTCCAGCCGGCGGCGGAGCGCATCTCGGTGCGCACCCGAGTACACGAAATCTCTCAGCTCCTCGATGGACTTCCAGATCGAGTAGTTGATGAGGAGCAAGTCGTCTTCGAAGAGATGGATGGACGTGGCATCGCCTTCTTCTGTCTGCAGCCGCCACACGAAGCCGGGTGCCGCATCGGCGAGGGCATTGATCGGTTCGAGGAGCGCAACGAACTCGGCGACGAGGGGATCGTCGATGGGAGCGAGCATGCGCCCGATGTTGAGCTGGGCGAGATGCCAGCCATCGGTGGCCGCCGTCATGGCTTGATGAGCACTTTTCCGGTCGTTTGCCGTCCCTCCAGCGCCCGATGGGCCTCGGCGGCATCCGCCAAGGGGAACGTGGCCCCGATCCGGACATCGAGCGCCCCTTGCGCAATCAGGTCGAACACAGCATTCGCCCGCATCACCAACTCGGCCCGGGTCTGGACGTAGTGGAACAGCGATGGACGGGTCAGGAACCACGAGCCCTTGCCCAGCTCCAGCGGGCTCATCGGATCAGGAGGTCCGCTGGCATTGCCGAACGCCACCATCATCCCTCTCTTGCGGAGCAGCGGGAAGCCCTTCTGCAGGGTGGCCTTGCCGACTCCGTCGTAGATCACATCTAGCGGTTCCGGGCCGTAGCGATCCTCGATGACCGCCGCGAAGTCGTCCTTGCGATACTCGATCACGAGATCAGCCCCCGCCGCTTGCGACAGTTCGACCTTCTCCGGCGAACCGACGGTGGTGATCACCGTGGCGCCGATCTCCTTGGCCATCTGGGTGAGCAGCAAGCCGACACCGCCGGCACCGGCGTGAACCAGGCAGCGGTTGTCGGGGGTCAGAGGGAAGGTGTCGAAGACGAGGTAGTGCGCCGTCATTCCTTGCAGCATCACCGCAGCGCCCTGGTCGTCTGTCACCTCATCGGGGACCTTCACCGCTCGGTCTGCGGGCACGACGACCACCTCGGCGTACCACCCGGGGGCGTTGCCCACTGCGATCCGGTCTCCCACGGCGAAGTCCGTCACCCCGGCGCCGACCGCGCCGACGGTGCCGGATCCTTCGTTGCCGGGCGTGAACGGCAGCTCGACCTGGTAGAGACCGGAACGCTGATACGTGTCGATGAAGTTCAAGCCGGCCGCAGCGACCCGGACGGCGATCTCGCCCTCGCCCGGGATCGGCTCGGCTACGTCTTTGAGCGTGAGCTTCTCCGGTCCGCCGGTTTCCTCGATCACGATCGCTCGCACCGTCGTTCTCCCCTCGGTCGCCCGGCCACCCTACCCACGGCCCCTGTAGCGTTGCGCCGATGCGAACGGCAGTGCTCGGTGTGGACGGCTTCCGCGGCGGCTGGGTGGTGCTGGGCTTGTCGGCCTCCGGCAGGCTCACTCGCGCCGGCGTGGTGGAGTCGTTCTCTGAGCTCACTGGGCTCGATGTCGACGTGATCGGTGTGGACATCCCGATCGGTTGCCCGGTCTCGCCGCCGCGATCGTGCGATACCAAGGCGAGGCGGTTGCTCGGACCGAGGCGATCGAGCGTGTTCGCCACACCACCGCTGGATGTGCTGGAAGCGGCGACGTATGCGGAGGCTCGCCGGGTGTCGGTGGAGCGCTACGGCATCGGCGTGTCGGCACAGGCGTACCACCTGCGTGACAAGATCTTGGAGGTTGCGGAGATTGCGGGTGGCGACCGGCGTGTCGTCGAGATCCATCCCGAGCTGGCCTTCATGGAACTGGCCGGAACACCGCTGACGGCATCGAAGAAGACGTGGGACGGACTCATGACGCGGCTTGCCTTGCTGGTAAGAGAAGGCATCGACCTTGCCGAGGTGGTTGCCCGAGGCGCCGCACCCGACGATGTCGTGGATGCGGCGGCGGTCGCATGGAGTGCGCTGCGAGTCCGCAAGGGGCGTGCGACGGTACTTTGCGACGAGCTTGGCGACGAGGTCGGGACGATCAGCTACTGATCGTCGAGCGCTCGAGCTGCTCTGATGCCGAGTCGAGCGGCTCGAAACACCCATCCCAGGAGCCACCCGACTCCGCCGAGAGCGATGACGAGTCCTGCACCGTTCGCAGGCCGGAACAACAGCGCCACACCAGCAACGATTGTGGCGACGGCACCGACCATGAGTGCCGGGGCACCGGCGCGGTGAGCTGTGTCCCAGGCTTCGTCTGACGCAAGGGTGAGCGGAGTGCGCAGGCCCACCACCCAGTTGCGCGGCAGCGTGCCGCTGCGTGACTTCAGGGCCACCACGACGAGGAGGATGCCGGCTGCGATGAGCATCGCCCCGAGCAGGATCGCCGAGCCGAGGGGCATCGGATCGCCGGAAGACGCTCCGTCGAACATCAGCTCACCGTAGCTCTGGTTTCTGCGTCCGGGCGGGTTGATCGTCGTCCGGGCGGACGAAGGACGGTTCCGCACGGTGCCGACCGGGCGGCACATACCGTGACGCAGGCTGGGCGAGCCGAGTCGCTACGACCCAGTTCGTTCCAGCGGAGCCCACGCCAGGAGGAGCCGCTTGTGTCCCTCGCCGTCGAAATCGACCACGGCCTCGGCTCGGTCGCCGCTGCCGATGATCTCGCGAACGGTGCCGGTGCCCCAGTGGGAGTGTCGCACCCGGTCCCCCGTGCCGATCTCAGCATCGGTCACCGTGGTGCGCGGGCCGGTGACCTGCTCGTGGCGGGTCCGCTTGGCGCGCTTGGCTGCGACGACCAGGTGCTCGGGCACCTCGCCGAGAAAGCGCGACGCCGGGTTGTAGTTGTTCGAACCGAACATGTTGCGGGACCAGGCTCGGGTGAGGAAGAGACGCTGCATGGCTCGGGTGATGCCCACATAACAGAGGCGGCGTTCCTCCTCCAGCTCCACCGGATCGCCCAACGACCGCATGTGAGGGAACACGCCATCCTCCATACCGGTGATGAACACCACCGGGAACTCCAGACCCTTGGCGTTGTGCAGCGTCATCAGTGTGACGGCATCGGTGTCTTGGAGGTCGTCGATGTCGGTGACGAGGCTGATCGATTCGAGGAACAGCTCGCAGCGCCTGCGACCATCCGCCTCCGCCCACTCGTCGACACCGATCGACAGCGGGCCGGTCTCCTCGAAGTCGTCGGCGGCCGAGACCAGCTCCTTCAGGTTCTCCTCCCGCCCCATGGCCTCGATCGACTTCTCCGACCGGATCCAGTCCATGTAACCGGTGTCGGAGAGGATCGCCTCGAGCGTCGCCCGTGGTCCCTTGTCGAGCTTGCCGTCCAAATGCCCCATCAGCGCCACGAACTCAGCGATGGCCTTCTGCGCGCGTGCCGACAGTCTCTCGTTCTCACCGGCCCGTTGCAGACCCTCCCAAAAGGAGATGCCATGCGCCTCAGCAAACCGATCGACGTGAGCGACGCTGGTGTCGCCGATGGCGCGCTTCGGCGTGTTGACGATCCGCTTCATCGCCACGACGTCATCGCGATTCACCACCGCCTGGAGATAGGCGAGTGCATCCTTGACCTCGCGCCGGTCGTAGTACTTCAAGCCGCCGATCACCTGATACGGCAGCCCATACTTGACGAACATCTCCTCCAGCACACGGGACTGGGCATTGGTGCGGTAGAACACGGCAACCTCGCTGGCCCGCACCCCGTCGTGCTCCAACTCCCCCACCTTCTCGGCGACGAAGGCTGCCTCGTCGTGCTCGTCCTGCGCTTCGTACATGATCACCGGCTCACCGCGACCGAGGTCGGTCCACAGCCGCTTCGGCTTGCGCGAGGGGTTGTTGGAGATCACTGCGTTGGCAGCATCGAGCACCATCTCGGTCGACCGGTAGTTCTGCTCCAACAGGATCAGCCGGGCATCGGGAAAGTCCTTCTCGAACTCGTTGATGTTGCGGATATCGGCGCCCCGAAAGGCGTAGACGCTGTTATGCGTGACGATGCCATTGGCGATGTAGTTGTGGGTGGGTGCGACCTCGATGTCATAGACGTCGCCAAGGAACTCGTCGGCTGCCCAAGATTCGACCACCGCCTCCTCGATGCCGTCCTGTGTGCGCACGAGAACCCGCATTCCCGGTCTCAGATGCGCAAGCGGTGTGTAGTCGTAGATCGTGCCGCCGATCGCCATACGCCGCCGGATCTCTAAACCACCGCTGTACGCCATGCCCTGCGCCAGCTCCAACGCTTCCCGATAGTCCTTGCGACTCGTCTCGACGCGCCATGTGTTCGGCAGCTTGCCTTGGCGAACCGGAAAACCGGCTTCTCGCAACGCCGAGGCGATGTCGCTGCGATTGGACGACCACTGCACACGGTGATACCCGACGTCGCCGGTACGGTGATCGGAGAACATCGTCAGGTTCAGCGACTGGCGACGATGGCCGTTTTGCGGGCGGTAGTGGGGATACTCGGCGTGGAGATCGAGGTCTTCCATGAGGAACTTGGCGGCGGAGTGCGTATCCAACTCGTCGTAGAGCCGCTCCAGCCAGGCGTCGTCCATCGAGAGGCTTCGACCCAGGGAGTGGAAACATGCCGTGGGGAGCCCATACTGGGCACCCAGAAGCGCTTCCCAAAAGGCCGCTTCCGTCTTGTCCTCACACACTCGAACGATCCACATCTTGTCGGCGTGCTCCCCCGCCGATCGAACGATCATTCCGAGTGATCGACCACCGCGGCCGTCTGGCCGGAATGCCATCGTCGTACCGAGCCGAAAGCCGCGATCTCCTCTGTACATCAGGTACACGACGTGCGCATTCGGCGGCAAGTCGAGCCGCGCCGGCACAATGTGATGGGGAGTGCCGGTCAGCGGTTTGCCGCCTGCGGTGATCGTGTAGACACGTTGACCGAACATCGTCCGCTTCACTGCCGTGACTGTGCCGGACGTCAATCCACGGCCGCCACTTCCGATCAGAGCGTCTCCCTCACGTATGCTCTCGATGAGCCTTGGTCCGCGTGTTGTCTCCACGACCGTGCCGGCAGGCAGGCACTGGTCGCTGTCACCCACGACACACAGGTTCTGCGACTTGTCGGTGAGCAGCCGCACGAGCACGTACTGGGCGTGGTTGGTGTCCTGGTATTCGTCCACGAGGACGTACTGGAACCGATGCTGATAGGTCTCCAGAACGTCCGGGAATGCTTGGAACAATTCGACGGTGACCATCAGCAGATCGTCGAAGTCCATCGCCGAAGCTTCGACCAGCCGCTGCTGGTAGAGGCGGTACACATCGGCGATCTTCTCGTGATAGAAGCCGGCATCCTG
>JBFISM010000175.1:0-6180 GCA_041608535.1 Acidimicrobiia bacterium | reverse complement strand
TTGGGGCAGACTCGGTTGCATGGGCACGGGACCCAGGCACCACAGCGATGAGCCGCCAGGCGAAGAGCCAAACAACAAGAGGATGCGCCGATCGGCGCAGACTCGGTTGCATGGGCACGGGACCCAGGCACCACAGCGCTGAGCCGCCAGGCGAAGAGCCATGAGAGCCATGAGACAGCCCTTGGTCTTCGGACTCGTATGTCACCCAATCACCCGAGTCGTTCGTCTGTCACTATTGAAGGTGCGATTCGGCAAAGGAGTAGGCCATGGAATGGTGGGTGCTCGAGATCATCGTGGCAGGTGTCCTGCTGACGATCGTTGGGGTGCTCGGACCGCTCATCAAGCGGTTCGGCAAGGGGTATGCGGCCGACGTGTTCGAGGCGAACCCGCGCACCGGAAAGAACTATCTGGTACTGATGGATTTCGCCTACTACCTGATCTTCGGGGCATACGTGCTGTTCGTGGTGCAGTGGCAGCGCGATCCGGGATGGTCGGAGACCGTTGGAGGGGCGCAGCTCCAGGCATCGGTGGCCCGCATCGGGGGCATGGTGCTGCTCATGGGCTTGCTCCACGGGCTCAACGTGCTGAGCCTGCCGGTCATCGGGCGTCTGTTCAGCCTCAACCGGCAGCTCGATGAACCCCCGCGACGTATCGAAGCGGCGTGACACACACTCGACAAGAGCCGCGCGCTACGGCGCCTACATGCGTGAGGAGGAGGAAATACACATGACGATACGTAGGATCGTGCTCGCCGCGTTGCTGGCACTGTCGTTGATCGCGATTGCGATGCCGGCCACCGCCGGGCACGTCCAAGTCACCAAGGGTCACTTCGACACTCTGCCGGGAGGCACGGAACTCGGCTACCGCATCACCGGGGCCGCCATGATGGTGCGTCTCCCCGATGACGGAGGCCAGACCAATGTGCTGGTGAGGGTATCCGGGCTCGACCCGAACACCACCTACCCGACACACGTCCACAACCAGCCGTGCAGTTTCGCTCCACCCGGCGGCGGCCACTACCAGAACCTCGTCGGAGGCCCCGTCGATGCGGTGAACGAGATCTGGCCGGTGATCCACACCAACTCAGCGGGGAACGGCATCGGGGTGGCGGGACACGCCGCATGGGCGAGACCGGAAGCACAATCGATCGTGATCCACTATCCGCCCGACACCTCCATCCGGCTGGCGTGTGTCGATCTGACTTGACCGCCTGACGACGAGACCGAAAGCGAGAGGTGGGGAGCGGGATCACCATGGATCCCGCTCCCACGAAACGGCACAGCGACATGACAGTGAGCATCGAAGACGCAACGGTGGCGCCAGGCGTCGATGCCGACGCCTTGGTCGCCGATCTGTTTCGCCGGGAGGGCCCGTCGCTGGTGCGGATGGCGCGATTGTTCACCGACGACCGCAACGCTGCTGAGGACATCGTGCAAGAAGCCTTCATCCGTCTGCACCGCAGCGCCGACCGCATCCGTGATCTGGAGCGGGCGGCCCCGTATCTCCGCTCCATCGTGCTCAACCTCGCCCGGGATCACAACCGCCGGGGACTCGTGTCGCTGCGTCATCGCGAGGCGATGGGTACCGACAACCCGGGGAGGCCGTTCGAGGACCTGGCCATCGCCTCCGCGGACAACCGGGTGATTCTCGAGGCGCTGCGCGGTCTCCCGGCGCGGCAACGGGATTGTCTCGTCCTGCGGTTTTACCTCGAACTGTCTGAACGCGAGATCGCCGAGACGATGGGGATCTCCCCCAACTCGGTGAAGACCCACTGTCGGCGAGGGTTACACGCCCTGGCTCCGGTCCTGGAGGAGCAGACATGACCTCCGAGCAACGTCTCAGCGCCGCCCTCCGCATGATGGACGAGTACGAGCCGAGCCCCGACCTGTGGTCGCGCGTGCTGTACTCGATCGAGGAGGACACGCAACACCGACGCCGGTTGTGGCGGACGAGTTTGGCGATCGGTGCGGTGCTCGCCGCCGTGGTTGTCGTGGCTTGGCTCGCCACCGCACCGCACCCGTTCAACGGGCGAACGGTGATCGAGTGGCGCATTCTCGAAGCGATGGAGACGGTGGTGCTGGTGACGGCCATCGTGACACTGGGACCGGCGATCCGCCGGTTTGGCCGCGGCTACGTCGACGAGCTGTTCGTGACGAGCGGCTCGGTGGGTGGTCATCTGCTGCGTTTGCTCGACGTGGCCTACTACCTGGTGTTCGCCGGCTATGTCCTGCTCAGCGCCGTCTTCGAGGCGCCGCGGCCGTATCTCACCGGGCGGCTTGGCGACCAGGTGTGGGAGGCGCTCGCTCGGATAGCTGGGCTGCTGCTGGCAATGGGGATTCTCCATGCCATCACCTTCATGGCGCTGCCGTTGATCGCTCTCGTCTTCAACAGCACTCGGGCCGGGGTGCGGCTCCCCCGCTGGGTCGTGTTCATCCTGCTGCTGGCCGCCGTACCGACGGCGTTGTTCGTGCTGCTGGCGATACTCGGCGCCGCCGGCGTCTGACCACCTCGCCTCAGTCGGTGACCGCCAGCGGTGCCAGCGCATCGATATCGGTCACGACGTCGATGATCGCGGGCCGGCCACCGGCCACAGCCCGCTCGAGGGCGGGGACGAACTCGCCGGGCCGCTCCACCCTGATCCCGAGGGCCCCGATCTGTTCGGCGAGTGCCGCAAAATCGACGTCGGTGAACTTCCACAACTCGTGGGCGCCCTTCTCCGATTGCACGCCGCCGTATGCCCGATCGAAGCCACGCTTGGATTGGTTGCCACTCGAGTTGTTGTTGACCACGGTCACCGCGGCGATGTCCCAGCGGACGGCCGTCTCGATCTCGGCGATGTGGTACCAAAAGCCCGAATCACCGGTGAAGCACACCACCGGTCGATCGGGTGCGGCACATTTGGCCCCGAGTGCGGCGGGGAAGGCCCAACCGAGATGACCTGCGCTGCGGATGTAGCTCTGCCCGGCCGACACGTCGTACATCCCGCCCATCCACATCCCGGCGTGCCCGGTGTCGACGACCACGATGGCATCGGCGGGGGTGTGCCGGCTGAGTTCGTTGACGATGCGCTCGGGACGAATGGGGATGGCGTCGGAGGTGAGCAGGGGCGTCCATTCGTCGTACCAGGCGGCGACATGCCCGGCCGCCGTGTCCACCCAGTCGTCTCGCTCCGGCGGGGTGGGAGGCGTCAACGCCTGCATCCGGTCGAGCACGGCCCGAGCGTCACCGTGGAGGGCCACGAGGGGTGGGTAGTTGCGGCCGATCGCTTGGGGCTCGATGTCGAGCTGGATCACCCGTCGATCGAGCAGCGGCACCTGCCAGAAGTGTGTGGTCATGCCTCCGGTCTCGGTTCCGACGAAGAACACCAGATCGGCCGCACCGACCACCCGGTTTGCCGAGGCCCTCGAGTACGTCCCCACCACACCGACCGACAGCGGGTGGTTCGCCGGGATCGCATCCTTGCCGTTGAGCGACGTGGCCACCGGGATGGCCAGACTCTCGGCGAGGCGAATGAGCGACTCGCCTCCTCCGCTGCTGCGAACCCCGCCACCGGCGACGATCACCGGACGGTCGGCCTCCTCGAGCAGCTGCACCGCCTCGGCCAGGCCGGTAGGCGACTCGGGCACCGGGCGGTGCGGCGGCACCGCCGTGTACTGCTCTTCGACGAGGGCCGCTTCGTCGATCTCGTCGAGATCGATCTGGCCCTCGTTGCCTTGGAATTGGAGGTGGACCGGGCCGGGTGCGCCCGAGGTTGCCACCCGAAATGCCTGGCGCAGCATGTCGGGAATGCGGCTGGCGTCGTCGATGGTCGCATTCCATTTGGTGACCGGCTCGAAAGCGGGGACGTCGTCGACCTCTTGATACACCTGGCGGAACTTCGTCGCCGGAAAGCGGCCACCGGTCATGGCGATGACGGGTGCGTTAGCCAGGTGGGCATCACGGAGACCCGCCGCCAGGTTGAGCGCCCCTACGACCTGCGCCATGCATATCCCGGGCTTGCCCGATGCCCGGGCGTAGCCGTCGGCCATGTAGGCAGCGGACTTCTCACCGTGCGGACGGACCCGCTTGATGTCGGTATGCCGCTCGATCTCCACCATGGTGCGCCGCAGCACGGCGGGCACGTGGAACACGTGGGTGACCCCGTAGCCGTCGAGCATGCGGGCGAGGACTTCTCCGGCGACGGGCATTCAGCCGGCTCCCGTCGCAAACACGGCGCGACCTTCCGTGGTCACGGTGCCGTCGGGCTTCCTCGCCCACAACTCCATCTCGACGGTGCGGTTGCTCACGGTCGTGACTTCGCCGCCGCACACGAGCGTGTCACCGAGATAGGCCGGCGCCTTGTGCCGGTAGGTGATCGAGTGAATCGACGCGTCAGTCCCGAGCCACCACTGTGCGGCTTGCATCAAATAGGTGCCCTGCAGCGGGCCGTGGATGAGCAGCTCGGGATGCCCCTCCTCCTCGGTGGTGTACGGCAGGTCATAGTGGATGCGGTGGAGCAGCCACGCGGCGGCACTGAACATGAAGAGGTCCACGGCGTCGGGTGTGCGTTCGACTTCGGGAATTCGATCGCCGACGTTCATCGGAAGATCCTCGTGAACGTCTCCCGCATCACCAGCTCGCCCCGCTGGTTGGTGAACTCGAATTCGGTGACGAGGAAGACGAGGGCTCCCGAGCGGCCCTCCTTCTCGTACAGGTCGACGATGCGTTTGGCGACGGTGATCGTGTCCCCGGCGACCACCCGTGTGCCGAATTCGATGCTCGTCTCCCCCGCCATCGCGCGGGTCGTTTCCAGCGGCGGCACATCGCGAGCAGGCGACCCGTCCGGCGCCAGCGCTGCCTTCGGTCCCAGAGTGCCGGCCTGCATGCGGAGGACGTACGGGAAATAGGGCGGCGCCACGACGTCGGCGTAGCCGGCAGCCTGCGCCGCGGCGATGTCGAGGTGGATCGGATCGCGCTCGCCGATCGCCATTGCAAACCGCTGGATGTCACTGCGACCCACCGTGACCGAGTACGCCGGGAACTCCTGGTTTGCCCAGGCAACTGCGTCCGATGTGATGAGCGTCATCCGGGAACTATACGAATCTCCCGCCAGAGGGCCGGCCTCACGCAGCGAGACACGCCGGATCGTCACAAGGAGACGGACTGTGCGACGATTCTGACTGATCAGAAGTTCGCAGGTCGCTGGGAGCCTCCGACACGGAGTGCCGGAGCTGCGGGCAAAACCAGCTTCGGGAGGCAGATGCGATGGACGAAGAACTGACCGGTCGAGTCACCCACTACTTCCCACGTGTCGAGGTGGCCGCAGTCGAGGTGACAGCCGACGAGCTGAGAGTCGGAGACACGATCCGGGTGCTTGGAACCACGTCCAACTTCACCCAGGAGGTGGACTCGCTGGAGATCGACCATGAGCCGGTCGAGTCGGCGCAGGTTGGTCAGTTGGTGGGTATCCGGGTCGCCGAACGGGCGCGGGTGAACGACCTCGTGTTCCGGATCCGACCCCATTCCCACTCCGGCAGCGAATGAGTGCCGGTCCAGGGCACGACTGACCTGGTTCGCCTGGAGCCGGGCTGGGTCTTCGGACCCTGGGCAGGGCGAGGCCACTGCGGTACAACATCATCGACGACGTCAGAGCGGAGGGTGTCATGAGCGCCCAGCGACACCATAGACCCGAACGGGCCGAGCATCCTCTTCGGAATGTGGCTCTGGTGCGTGCCGAGGAGGAGGCAGAAGGCGTGACGGTCTTCGGCTCACCCCCGTCGGTAGCCGGCGTGGTCACCGAGCGCGGGGAAGCCCAAGGCATCGCGGTATTCGAGGATCCCGACGCAGCCGTCCCCCGGACGGCCCTGCGAAACGGCGCCCCCGGAGAGGAGACCCTCGATGCGGATCGGCTCGGTCTCGACGAAACCCCGGGAGAAGACGCCTACGACGTCGATGCGGCCGACTATCCGGAGGACATGGAGCCTTAGCTCGCTACTGCACCCTTCTCGCCCCGGGATCAGGCCCTTGCGGTGTGCCGAAGGGGGATGCTCGAAGGGGGAAAGGCTCCGCCGTCCCCCTTCGACTCGGCATGTGGCGACATGCGCGGCACATCCCGACAACTAGCGACGCCGCCGACGGCGGCACTCCTGGAGCGAGCCGCAGGCGAGCGAACCTCGAGGCAAGCCTGCTTGCCTCGAAACC
>JBFISM010000174.1:0-6191 GCA_041608535.1 Acidimicrobiia bacterium | reverse complement strand
GACTCCACCTCACTCTTGCAGCGCAACCGGCGACCCGCAGCAGGAATCCGCCGTCGCCAGCTTGCTAATCTGCGGCTTGGGAGCGCTCCCAACAATCTGCATAGGGGAACCGCATCCCGGATTCGTCAGGAAGGATCGGATGCACAGGGTCCGAATTGCGTCCCCACGGCTGATTGCCCGCCAGCGAAGAACGCACATCCGGCATGGGCCGGTCGGGCGAGAGCGGCAGTGAGGATCCGTCGCCGGACGGGTGCGCAACGTCGCATCCGTCGATTCCTTGCGGTCGCACTCGTCGGCATCGGCAGCTTGCTCGTCGCCTGCGAGTCGAGCGGTCGCGTTCCTCGAAACACGGCACCTCCGCCTTCGTCGACGGTCTCGTCCTCGAGCGTCGACGTCGCCACGTCGCTGGCCACCGCCAATCAAGAGGCCTCGCTGGCGCCAGAAGCCATACCCGGCGAGACCTATTACGCGCCATTCCCCCATGCGATCACGATCGATGGTGAGCTGGCAGATTGGGAGGGAGTCCCCACAGTGGTGATGCCCCCCACGGCCGACGTGGTGATCGGGTCGACGTCCGTGGAGTTCGCAGCCGCTGCCGACGACGAGTTCCTCTATCTGATGGGCGACGTGACCGATGCCCGCATCGTCACGGGTGTGCACGGCAGCGACTTCTGGAACGAGGACTCCGTCGAGTTCTACATCAACGGCACCGGCGATCTCGATCTTGCGTCGTACACGGACGGTGTCGCTCAGATCACCGTGCCACCACTCAACGCAGGCCGGCCCTCGGGGGAGGTCGTGCTCGGTGGCATTCGCGCCGAGTCGGCCGAGGCGGAGGTGGTCGTCGTAGAGACTGCGGACGGCTATGCCGTGGAGATGGCCGTACCACTCCATAATCGCGTGTGGAACATCCAACGGGAGCACGGCGCCACCATCGGGTTCCAGGTCCACTTGAACAGCGCGTCCGAGTCCAACCGCGATGTCAAGGTCATCTGGTCCAAATTCGACACAGGCGACACGTCATACCTCAATCCGAGCGTATTCGGCGAACTGACCTTCTTCCGAGTCGGGGAAACCTCAATCGATGTGGCGGCGCCCAGCCCGGACACCGCGCCGGCCGAACCAGTCCCGGCGGATGCGCCGTACAAGAACCCAGGCCTCCCGCTGTCCGACCGGGTTGACGATCTGCTCGCCACAATGACGCTGGCCGAGAAGATCGGGCAGATGACCTTGGTGGAGAAGAACAGCATCGTCCCCGAGGACATCCCGACTTTGGGAATCGGGGCACTGCTCAGCGGCGGTGGTGGCTCACCGCCGGAGAACGACCCGCAATCGTGGGCTGCGATGGTGCGCGCCTTCCAGGAGGACGCCCTCGGCTCGCGGCTCGGCATACCGTTGCTCTACGGCGTCGACGCGGTCCACGGCCACAACAACGTGCGCGGGGCCGTCATCTTCCCCCACAACATCGGCCTGGGGGCGGCCAACGATCCCGAGCTCATGGAGCGAATCGGCCGGATCACCGCACGGGAGATGATCGCCACCGGCATCTACTGGAACTACGCACCCGCGGTCTCGGTACCGCAGGACATCCGCTGGGGGCGGACCTACGAGGGTTACTCGGAGGACCCCGGCGTCGTCTCTGAGCTGGCGGCAGCGTTCATCCGCGGCCTGCAAGGAGCCGAGCTGGACGACCCGACGACGGTGCTGGCCACTCCCAAGCACTACGTCGGCGACGGTGGAACGGCGTGGGGAACCTCGACCACCGGCGATTACCAGATCGATCAAGGAGTCACCCAAGTCGACGAAGCGAGCTTGCGTGCGGTACACCTGCCGCCCTTCGTGCGTGCGATCGAAGAAGGCGCCGAAAGCATCATGGTCTCCTTCTCTTCCTGGGGAGGGATGAAGATGCATGCCCAGCGCTACCTGATCACCGACGTCCTCAAGGGCGAGCTGGGCTACGACGGCTTCGTCGTCTCCGACTGGGGAGCCATCGACCAGATCGCCAACGACTACTACACGGCCGTGGTCGCCGCGATCAACGCCGGCATCGACATGAACATGGTGCCCCACGACTACCGCCGCTTCATGTCCACGCTCACCCGGGCAGTCGCCGAAGGCGACGTTTCCGAGGACCGCATCGATGACGCCGTCCGGCGCATCTTGACCGTCAAGTTCGCCCTGGGTCTCTTCGAGCGCCCGCATCCCGACGGCTCGCTGATCGACGACGTCGGCTCGGAGGACCACCGAGCCGTCGCCAGGGAGGCCGTCGTCGAGTCTCAGGTGCTTCTCGAGAACGACGGCGGGCTCTTGCCGCTGCGGGTCGATCTGCCGTCTCTGTTCGTGGGAGGCGAAGCGGCCGACGACATCGGGATCCAATCCGGCGGCTGGACCATCGAATGGCAAGGAGCGACCGGGGATATCACCGAAGGCACAACGATCCTCGAGGCCATTCGCGACACGGTGTCCCCACAGACCACCGTCCACTACGACCGCTTTGGTCGATTCGACGAGGCCGATCTCACCGGAACGACCACGTGTGCCGGCGTGGTTGGCGAGCGGCCCTACGCCGAGGGGTTCGGTGACGACGGTGAGCTGAAACTCCCGGTCGGCGATCTGCGAACGTTGAGTCGCATGCGGGAACAATGTGACGACCTCGTCGTGATCCTCATCTCGGGCAGACCGCTCATCGTCACCGACCTCGTCGACGATTGGGACGCTTTCGTTGCTGCCTGGCTGCCCGGCACCGAGGGCCACGGTGTGGCCGATGTGCTCTTCGGGGAGGAGCCGTTCACCGCAGCGCTGCCGTACACGTGGCCCCGCAGCATCGACCAGCTACCGATCGCACCCGGCGCCGAGCCGGAAGAGCCGCTCTATCAACTCGGGTACGCCTTGAGAGCCGGTTAGGACAGCGCGGCGGCGAACCGTGCAACGGGTCCCGCGCTCACCTGTCGAAGTCGCAGATAGGGAGTCGGCCCAAAGCGGACGGTTCGGACCCAACCACGTCAGGGCGTCTCGGCGATGGGGCCGTGCGTGGCCATCTCCTGCAAGTCGAGGGTCAGCAGAGCGGAGCGGGGAGCACGGATGAGCACCGCATCGATTTCACCCGAACGACGGAAGATCTCGCTACTCGTCATTTGATCCAAGCGCCATCCCTCCATGGAAGCCACCGAACCATCAGAGCGACGGACCTCGACGAGAGTCGGGCTCTGGTCGGCGGCAACGACCACGGGCACCTGGCAAACGGTGAGCCCGAAGGAGCCGGGATCGAGTTCCACCGTCCGCAATCTCCCGCCGACGCCGTAGAACGTCCAGGCCGAGGATTCGCTGACTCCTTCGCTCGTGCGCAACAGAACGGGGTCGAAGCACAGTTGCCCGTTGTCGAACCACACACCGAGCTCACCGAGGCGGGTGACGATCTCCTCCTTGACTTGCCCGGTCATGCCCGGCTGCTGCGCCCCAGCGTGGGCCGGTGTGTGGCTGTACGGATCGATGGGAAAGGCGCCGTACTCCCGGGCCGTCTTGTTGAAGCCAAGCCCGGCTCGTATCCGGTAGTAGCTGCGGCGGAGACGGTCCAGCACAGCCTGGTCCGCATGCGAGCGTTGCGCTTCCATTACACACTCCTGGGTGGCGACCATCAGCTTGGCCACCATGTGCCAGTAGATGGATCCCAACCCTTCGTATCCGTACATGGTCCCCGACCGGCCGGTGAACCCATGGTGGCGAAACACCTCTTCGTAGGCGTCGAGGGCAGCAGCTCGGTGCGCTGCGATGAGTGAGCGCCATCTCGGGTTCTTCCCCAAGCGATCGAGGGCCTCAGTCAGGTCTCCGGCGTGGCGCAGATCTGGGTTGAAGTGGTACATCCCATCGACGTCCCCCGCGACGACGCTCGTGTCACCGCTCCTCAGCAGCTCGGCGAACAGAGGGTTGCTCGCGATCAGCCGGTTCGGAATGCTGTTCTTGTCGAGGAATGGAGGCGGACGGCGATCCGGGTACAGCATGAAGCTGTCTTGGTCGGATCGATACAGATTGCTTGCGTAGAGGGCATCGATCACGTCGGCACACTCGCCGGGATCGAGCAGCCCGCAGCTCAACACTGCGACTTGACCCTCGAGCATCTCGGGCAGTGACTCGATCGAGACGCTCTCCCCGCCCTCGCTGAAGTGGACCAGGTTGTAGGAGTGGTAGAGCCCGTCGGCGCGGCGATTGGTGCGGATGGTCGCGTCGAGCAGCGGGAGCGCGGCAGCGACGAGCGTGCTGATGAGGTCGACCGCCACGTCTCTCTTGCCGTTGAGCCCGTTCTCGTAGAGGTGCCACCGATAGGAGGAGAAGGCCCGCCCCAGCCGACCAACGACGGCCCCGCGCTGGCGGTCGTCTCCCCCGCCACCTGTCTCACCAAAGCTCTCGAGCACGTCGACGATCTCGCTCAACCAGTCAGCCACTTCTCCAGACAGCTTCATCGTGGAGCCTTGGTGTTGTTCCGCCCTCGACTGGAGCCAGCCGAGATGGCGGCGCAAGTAGCAGAGCGTCACCATCGACAGCCCGTAGCCGGCGAGAGCGTTGTTGGCATCGTTCCACTCCGGCCGCTGGGTATTCATCCAGATGCCCCCACCCGGGACGAAGTTCGACAGCTTGCTCAACACCGGAACGAGCAGCTTCTCGAATAGCGACACGCGGTGGAGGTCGCCTTGTCCGTCGGTGAGGAGCTTGCCGTCGCCGCCGACCTCCGCCGTTCTCGCCAGAGCCCGACCGTGCGCCGCTTCGTCGAAGACGATCGATACACGAGGATCGGTGACCAGGTCGTCATAGCCCTTCAAGCGGTAGGGAACGTCGCCGTAGACGAACAACTCACTGAAGAGGAACTGATCGACCGCACCCGGGACCATACGATCGGCTGCCTCCAGCAAACGCAGCAAGTAGACGATCTGGTGATCGCCCCAGTAACCGATGTTGCTCCAGGGATCGTCGGGGTCCGGCGTTTCCCACTCGATACCTGCGCGTGTGACTCTGTAGGGGTTGAACCCGTCGGCCGTCGAGCCGTTCACGAATACCGCCACCACGCTGGGGAGGTACTCCGGGAAGCTGAGACACAGTCCCTCCCAGTTTTGGAAGATGTCACGCCAGTTGCCCTCGTGATGGAGCGCTGCTGCGCCATCGGCTTCCCGAACCACGATGGTGAACTCATTCCACGGCCGGCTCGGATCGCCGTGGCGCCTGGAGAAGGTGAGAGGCAGGTACTCGAGGACGAGTCTCACCAGGTCGGGGTCTCCGATCGCCTTCGCCCACGACAGTGCGTACGCCCGATCGATCTCGTCCGGCAGCGCGGCGAGTGCAGCTGCATGGTTGCCGGCTATTCGGCGGTTTCGCTGTTGCACGAATCGAGCGAAATCCTGCCGCTTCCAGCGGTAGCCGTCGACAAACACGCCTCCGCGCTTGATGTTGAACAGCACATTGGCGGCATGATGCGCCGACGCTCCTGCGTCACCCGTCTCCTGCAGCGCATCCGCCGCCGCCAGCTTCCCGGCAAGCGAGGTCGCATCCTGGTGCAGTGACGCGTCGACCTCGGCGGCGAGATCGTCGGAGGTGGCGAAGACCTTGCGCAGGTCCGCCACAGCGCAATGGTCTCGAGCGACATCCGCCACGATGCACCAGGAGCTTTCCTCGCCGGGGCGCAACGTCAGCTCGGCGGTGATCAGATGTGCCCCCGGACGGCCCACCATCACCGGATCACGTGGAATCGGCCGACCAAGTCTGACCGCAGACAATGCTTTGCGGTCTTGGCTGACTGTGCCCGCTTCTGGTCCGATCGACCAGGTGACCGTGGCACGGAGGGCCTCCGCAGGCATCGCCTGATCGATCATGTGCGCCTCGAGTGTGTGGAGCACGAGGTGGGCTGGGCCACCAACGACTTCACTGCGACGATACGCATTCGTCAGGTTGCTCATGGTGAGGTACTGGGCAGGTACCAGCCCGTGTGGCAAGACGTTGACGATCCCGTCCGCGACCACAGCAGTGCGCACCACGTCACCGGTGTTGCGAAGGGAGACTCTGCGCACGAACCCGAAGCGCTCCGAAGCAGCCCAGCTGTAGCGCATCGTCAGGCGGAGGTCGTCGTTGACCTCTTCGAAGAGCACGACATGACCCAGCACCGACTTGGCGATGGCGCGCCTCACCTTCCCTCCACTGGGGCACGG
>JBFISM010000173.1:0-6288 GCA_041608535.1 Acidimicrobiia bacterium | reverse complement strand
CGTGCGAACGCTCACCGTTGGAGAGCGGCAGCAGCTCGAGATCGTGCGTCTGCTGTGGCTGGGCGTCAAGCTGCTGATCCTGGACGAGCCCACCACCGGGATCTCCGCGACTCAGCGGGAGAAGCTGTTCGCCACATTGCGTGAGCTGGCCGGGCACGGCATGAGTGTGGTGTTCGTCTCGCACAAGCTGGAAGAGGTCGAAGAGCTGTGCGAGCGGGTCACCGTGATGCGTGCGGGCAAGACCGTCGGCGATCGGGAGCTGCCGTGCCCCGTGACCGAACTGGTCACCCTGATGTTCGGGCAACCGATCGAGATCGGAGCGAGGAGCGACGTTCCGCTGGGTGAACCCGCACTCGAGTGCGTCGACGTCACTCTCCGGGACCGGTTGCTGGAGATGAGCGGGATATCGCTCGAGGTGGCCGCAGGGGAAGTGTTGGGACTGGCCGGCCTCGAAGGCAGCGGCCAGCAGGTGCTGCTGCGAGCCTGCGCCGGGCTGGATGCGCCGCTGTCGGGCGTACTGCGGATCGGGGGCCGGTCGCTGGGAGGCAAGAGCTACCGGCACTTCCTCGACGCCGGAGTGCGGTATCTCCCGGCCGGTCGCCTCGAGGAGGGTTTGGTCCGGGGACTGACCATCACCGAGCACTTCTTCCTCGCCGGTGACGATCAGCCGTTCTTCGTCGATTGGGACGAGGCCGAGTCGCAGGCGGCATCGAGCATCGAGCACTACTCGATCAAGGGAGCGCCGGGCTCGATGGCCGAAGCGCTCTCCGGCGGCAACCAGCAGCGTCTGCTGCTCGCCATGTTGCGACCGCAACTCGAGCTCCTGCTGATGGAGCACCCGACCCGGGGGCTCGACATCGCCTCGGCCAACTGGGTGTGGGAACAGCTGCTGGCGCGCCGCGACGACGGCACCGCTATTGCGTTCGCGTCGGCCGATCTCGACGAGTTGCTGCAGTACTCGGATCGGATCGCCGTGTTCTTCTCCGGGCAGATCCTCGAGATCATCGACAGGTCCACGGCCACCGTCGACGACCTCGGCCTTCTCATCGGGGGACGGCGGAGATGACGGTGGTCGCCCGTAAAGCCGCTTCGGGCCTGGCCAAGAACCGGGTCGGACTCATCTCGGTCGGTGTCGCACTCGGGTTCACCGGCGTCCTGCTGCTGATACTCGGCGAGAACCCGCTCGAGGCGGCCGACGCGCTCTACGACGGCTCGTTCGGCTCGACGGAGAAGATCGCCGACACCCTGGTGGCGTGGGTGCCGCTGACGCTGGCCGCGATCGGGCTGGTGGTCACCTTCACCGCCGGAATGTGGAACATCGGTGTCGAGGGTCAGGTGATCGCCGGCGCCATCGGCGCCGCCTTCGTGGCTCGCGAAGTCTCGGGTCCATCATGGATGGTCGTCGCCCTCACCATCGTTGCCGCTGCGGTGGCGGGTGGGTTGTGGGCGTTGCTGGCCGGGCTGCTCCGGGTCTACGGCAGGGTCAACGAGATCTTCGGCGGTCTCGGCCTGACGTTCGTGGCCGAAGGCATCGCCATCTATCTCGTCATCGGACCGTGGTCCCGTACCGGAGTGGCGTCGACGTCGGGTACCGATCCCTACCCGGAGGGCGCACTGTTACCTACGCTCGGCGATCTGCGGGTATCGCCGGTGGCCCTCGTCGTAACGGTGGCTGCCGTCGTGGCCGTCTACTACCTCCTGCGTGGAACGAGCTTCGGATTGCGGCTGCGGGCAGTGGGTCAAAGCATGAAGAGCTCACATTTGCTGGGCATCCCCACGGTGCGCTACCTGCTGGCGGCGTTCGTGATCGGCGGGCTCATGGCCGGGATCGCGGGTGGGGTCCGCACCACAGGGTTTCACGGTCGCTTCGTGCCTGCCGTATCCGGCGGCTTCGGGTACCTGGCGATCCTGATCGCGCTCCTGGCCGGCTTCAAGGCCAAATGGGTGGCGCCGATCGCACTGTTCTTCGCCGCCGTGACCGTGGGGAGTTCCCAGCTGCAGTTGCGCCTCGGTCTCGACTCAGCGTTCGCCGGTGTCGTTCAGGGAGTGCTCGTGCTGTCCGTGCTGTTCGTGCAAGGGTGGCAAGCCCGGCGCAGCCGTCGCGCCGGCGTCCAGCCGCCATCGGCGCCCGAGTTCCACGTCGAGCCCGAGATCTGACATGGAAGAGACGCTCCACGCCATCGTTCGCGACGCATCACCGCTGGTATTTGCGGTCGTCGGGGAAACCCTCACCGAAAGGGCCGGTGTGGTCAACCTGTCGCTCGACGGCTCCATCTTGCTGTCGGCGCTGGCCGGGTTCGCGGTTGCGTTCGAAACGGGCAGCCTGCTGCTCGGCTTCGGCGCGGCCGCTGCGGTCGGGATGGCGGTAGCCCTGCTGATCGCCTACGCCAGCATCCAGCTGCGCCTCAATCAGATCGCGGTGGGCTTCGTGCTGTTCCAGCTGTGCACCTCGATGGCCAACGCGTTCGGCAACAGTTACGTCGGCGAGCGGGTCAAGGGCGTACCGGCCCAGGAGATCCCGGGACTGGCCGACATCCCGTTCATCGGCCGGATCTTGTTCGATCAAGACCTCATGGTGTACGCCAGCATCATCTTCATCTTCGTCACCTACCGCTTCATGTTCCGCAGCCGCCATGGGCTGGCCCTGCAGGGGGTGGGGGAGCGGCCGGAAGCGGCCCACGCCCGTGGTATCCCGGTGAACCGGCTCCGCTACCTCTATACCGCGGTCGGCGGGGCCTTTGTCGGCATTGCCGGGGCCGCCTGGTCGCTCGACGTCAAGCTGGGTTGGTCGGACAACCGCACCGGTCGGTTCGGCTGGATTGCGCTCGCCATCGTCATCTTCGGCGGCTGGCATCCGATCCGGGCCGCTTTCGGCGCGTATCTGTTCGCCGGTCTGCAGAACTGGGCCATCCAGTTGCAGGACACGTTCCCCAATCTGACGCAGGTCCTCGGGATCATGCCGTTCCCGGTGATGATCCTCACCCTCGTCCTGGTGTATCGCGATTGGCTGCAACGACTCACGGACCGGTTCCCCGCCTTACGACCCGTCCTCGGCAACGAGCCGCCGGCGGCCATCGGGACGACCTTCCAGCAGGAGTGAGACAGCCGTTGCTGTAGGCCGTGATCTGTGTAAGGCTTCCGTGATGGCAACAATCGACATTGCGGGGTTCGTCACGGACCTCAAAGACCACGCGATCGAGCACGGCTTTCACGTCCACGACGAGCGCCATTTCGTCGAGACGTACTCGCTCCGTCAGTCGTGGGAGGTTGATCTTCACCCTGAGGAGGCGTGCGGCGGTCCCCTCGACCTGCACCTGTCGCTCGAGGTGGATCCGCGGATCTTGCTCTCGTTCGAGGACCATGTGCTGTCCCTGGAGGACGAATTCGACGAGCCCAACGACGAATTCCGGCTCAAGCTGTTCTTCAACTGGGGGCTGCCACCCCTGTCGCATCCTCCCGATCTCCTGATCCTGGCCACCGAGATCGCCGCCGTCGGTGGAACGGACCTCCCGCTCGAGGTCTCGTCCACCGATGCATACGCTGCGGTTGCAGAGGCGGCCGACCGCCGGTTGCGCGTGATCGGGAAGGTCGAGGTGTCGCTGGCCGATGTGTTCATGGGGCGTCAACAGCTGTGTGAGGTGCTCGACCGCGGCCGCGATGTCAGCGCATATCTGCTCGATCGCCTCGATGCCTGGGTCGGCGGGTCCTGACGGGAACGAACCGGGCCACCGATCCGTTGACGACGGTGAACGAGCGAGGAGTCAAGCCGTGAAGATGTTCGGCAAGAAGGTCACCCTGATCACACCGGACCAGGCCCTGCCGGGCCGCAGCGATCCGATCCCGAGCTCGGACACGCATTTCGTGAAGGAGACATCGATCAAGCCGCCGTTCCCCGACGGCATGGAGACGTTCCTCATAGGGATGGGATGCTTCTGGGGCGCGGAGCGAATCTTCTGGCAAGCCCCGGGCGTCTACACGACGGCGGCGGGGTACAGCGGCGGCTACACGCCGAACCCCACCTACGAAGAGGTCTGCACCGGCCGCACCGGCCACAACGAGGTGGTTCTCGTGGTCTACGACCCGGCGATGGTGGAGTTCGAGACCCTGCTCAAGCTGTTCTGGGAGAACCACGACCCCACCCAGGGCATGCGCCAGGGCAACGACGTGGGCACCCAATACCGGTCCGGCATCTATGTCACGACCGACGAGCAGGCCGAGGTAGCCAAACGGTCGCGCGACGCGTATCAAGCGGCGCTGAGTGATGCGGGGTACGGGGACATCACGACCGAGATCGAACCGGCCGGCGAGTTCTACTACGCCGAGCACTATCACCAGCAGTATCTCGCCAAGAACCCCATGGGCTACTGCAACCACGGCTTCTGCCAGGTGGCATACGAGACGAGCTAGGTGGAAGCTCTCAGCTGAACGCCGTTCTCGGGCGGTCCTGGAGCTCGCCGTCGACGTAGATGTCCACGTTCTCGTTGTAGAAGCTCACGAGGCCGGCAACGGGTGCGCTCTCTCGCACCGGATGCTGGTAGCCCCACACGACGTTCTCGTGAACCGTGTCACCTACCGAGACACTCCAGTAGGAGGCTGTTCCCTTGTACGGGCAGTGGGTTTCCCGGTCGGTGGGCGTGAGCAAATCGAGACGGACGTCGGTCTTCGGCAGGTAGTACCGGGTGGGGAGTCCGGTCTCGAAGAGCAGACGGGAATGGCGGGAATCGGCCACCGTGACGCCGTCGATGACGACCCGGATATGACGTGAGCTCGGCAGGATGTCGATCCGGGTGTACGGGTCGCGAGCGTGCACGTAGACCTCCTCGTCCTCCTCGAACCAGTGGTCCATGGCGTCCCAGGAAAACGCGATGTGATCCCGCAGGTCTTCGATGGGCGACTCGACGTGCCGGTAGGCGGCTCGCTCCGCCGTCTTCGATCCGGCCGCGACGTCGTAGAGCGTGGCATCGCCCCGGCTCGGTGACCGCCGGGTCTCATTCGTGGTGCGGAGGAGGTCGGTGCGGACGTCGGTGATTGGGAAGTAGTAGACCGGGTAGTAGGGCTTCTCCCACACGAGCAGCGGGCGGGCGGTGTCGGCGACCAACTCACCGTCGAGATAGGTCCGGACCCGCTTGGCGCCGGGCTCAACGCGAATACGGCCCCTGGTTGCGGTCGTCATGAAGGTCTCCTTGTGGCTGCCTTCTGAGCAACGGTGATCTGCCGGCGCGCATTCCCCGTTGTCGGGTGCACGGTATGCGGGCTACCTTGGCCCAATGGGTGGACTGCGGGTATCGATGTTTGGTGGGCTGTTGATCGAGCGCGGCGGTCGCCACCTGCCGCCCATTCCGTCGCGGATCGGACGCTCGCTCTTCGCTTACCTCGTCATGCATCGGACCACCGCCCCCACCCGCGACCTGCTGGCAGGACGCTTCTGGCCCGATCTGGCGGAATCGCAGGCGCGCCGCCGCCTGAGTCAGGCGTTGTGGCAGATCCAGAGTGTTCTCGGCGACCGGGACCATCAGCGGCCCTTTCTCGTCACCAGCCTCGATGCGGTTCGTTTCGATTCCGCCGCTGATTTGTGGCTCGACGTCGATGTCTTCGATGCCGTAGTCGGCGCCATCAAGGTCGATTCCGGGGCGACGGCCGAGGAGATACGAAACCTGGAAGCGGCGGTGGACCTCTACCGGGGTGATTTTCTGGCCGGGTTCTACGAGGACTGGATCCTTGTCGAGCAGGAGCGGCTCCGCGAGCTGTATTTCTATGCCCTCGGTCATCTGACGCGCTTGCACAAGAGCCGGGGAGACTTTGCCGCCGGTCTGCTGTACGCCCGCCGCTTGGCGCTCCAGGATCCGCTGCGGGAAGAGGCCCATCGCGAAGTCATGCGACTGTGCTTCCTGCTCGGCCGGAACAACGAGGCGTTGCAGCAGTTCGAGCGGTGCCGCGCCATTCTCGGAGACGAGCTCGGGACGACACCGGACGCCGAGACCCGATCGCTGTACGAGCACATCGCGGCGCAGAAATCGACCCCCCATCACCCGTCGTCGGACCAGCGGCCGGTCCAGCTGTTCGAGGCCAGAGGACGGATCCCGCTCGTTGGACGTGAGTCCGAACGGAGGGCGGTGGTCGCCAGGATGGAGCGCTCGATCGCCGGCGACGGTGGTCTCGTCCTCATCGAAGGTGAAGCCGGAATGGGGAAGACACGACTTCTCGAGGAGATCGCCGAGGACGCCCACTGGCGGGGCATGCAAGTGCTGTGGGGCCGGGCCGACCCGGCGGCACAACCGGCCTTCGGGG
>JBFISM010000172.1:0-6474 GCA_041608535.1 Acidimicrobiia bacterium | reverse complement strand
GGCCGAACATGGTGTCGTTCATGGTGGCGAAGAGCGGACCGGCCGAGTACGGGCAGATCATCGACTACCGGCTGCCGTCCAACAGCGCCCAGCAAGGTCCGGGCCAGGTGGGGCAGTTCATCAACCAGGACCCGGAGATCTCCGCCGACTTCACGCTGCTCGGTCAGGGAGGGTCAGAGGTCATCCAGGGCGACATGCAGGTGATCCCGGTCGAGGAGTCGCTGCTCTACGTCCAGCCCATCTACATCAGAGCCGATCCCGACGGGGGGAGCGACTCGTCGGGTATCCCCGAGTTCAAGCGAGTCGTCATCTCCTTCGACGGGCAGATCGAGATGCGTGAGTCGCTCGATGAGGCGCTGGCCGCCGTCTTCGGTGGCGCCGCACCGACCGATCCCGGTGACGGCGAGGGCGATGGGGGAGAGGAGGAGCCGGAGGTTCCCGCCGAGATAGCGGCGCTGCTGGCCGCCGCCGCCGATGCGTTCGCCGCCGCAGACGCGGCTCTGGCCGCAGGTGATCTCGGGGCGTACCAGGATGCCTTGGCTCGAGCGCAAGGATTCGTCGAACGTGCCATCGCACTCACTGATGGCGAAACGGCCGATGGCGAAACGGCCGATGGCGAGACGGCCGATGGCGAGGGCACCTGACGCCCTTCAAAGGAGACGGCTCCCGGCTCCCGCCATCGGTGGTACGGGAACCGGGAGCGAGCTCGATGAATCGATCAGTACGGAGCGGGTAGCGGTTTGCCGGTCTCGAGCAGCGACTTCATCCCGCTCACGATGTAGGGGAACCCGTTCTCGAAGTCCTCGAGTGTCTTCGATCCGGCGGGAGCGTCGTAGAGCTCGATGGTGAGCTCGGACATGCCGTTGACCTCGACGATGCTCCAGATCTCCCGGGCCGCTCCTTCGGCGACGAGCTGGGGATCCCATCGTGCCTGAAAGGTGAAGTCGAGCTTGTTCGGCGGATCGATCGCCAGGATCTCCCCGTCGCTGACCAGTTCGCCCTTCCCGTCGTAGTAGTTGATCGGGCTGCCCACCTCCCAGTCGGACTGCACTCTCGTGCCGTAGAAGTACTGCACGGTCATGTCGGGGTTGGTGATCGCATCCCACACGGCGTCTTGCGCGGCGTTGATGTATGCCTTGTAGACGTGGTCGGGTCGTGACATCCGCCTACCTCCTTCTCTCGTGAGCGGCGCCACTTCGAGTCGGGTCTTGGCTGCAGCGATCGCCCCAACCCTCAGCTCGGCGTACTTGGTGATCCAGCGGTCGTGGATCAGCCTGATCGGGACGGGATTCAGGTAGTGGTACTTGTGCCGACCCTCCTTGCGCGTCGTCACGAGGTTGGCGTCCTCGAGGACCCGCAGGTGATTCATCACTCCGAAGCGGGTCATGTCGGGGAGCGCCTCGCACAACTCACCGAGTGTCTGGCCGTCCCGTGCGAACAGCTCGTCGAGCAGCAACCGCCTGCTCGGGTCGTTGATCGCCTTGAACACCTCGTCCACACCGTTGGATGATATGTGAGTGAATACTCACATGTCAAGCGGGCGACTGTTTCCCTCAGATTGTCGGCACCCGACAATCGTCGATTCGGAGACAGTCGACCCGGATCGCCGCCCGACCATGCGTTCCTCATATCGAGAGTCGTCGATAGAGAGGAGTCATCATGGCGACATCCATCCAATCGCTCACCCGCCCCGTGGCAGGTGTAGCTCCACTCGCTGAAACACGGCACCGCAAGCTCGGGCTCGGGCTCGGCGTGCTCGGCGTCCTGCTGGTCACCGTGGCGTTCATCGGCAATCTTGCCGTAGCCGGTGCGGCCGATGCGGCTGACACGCTGGCATGGACCTTCGGGCTGACCACGCTCGGGTTCGGCACGGTCAAGCTCGGTATCGCAGTGATCCTCATCGGGATCCTGGTTCGGTTGTGGCACCGCATCGACAGTGTCCAGGACTCGCTACCCCGGTTGCGGGCGCCGGCGTCGCCCGGCCCGGCCGTGGGCGCCACCCTGCGGACACCGTACGGTGTCGCCCGGACCACCGCCGGGGAACCGAAGCCATTGCCCATTCACCGTATGGCAAAGGTGATGTGGGCGCCGCTGCTCGCCATGGGCGCCATGGCGGTCATCGGCGGGTTCATCGTCTCGCTGGCGTGGGCCGGAGACAGTGCATCGGCAGCCGCCGCGGCGTGGACGCAGGGTCTGCAGTTCCTCGGTGAGGGGTTGTTGCTGTCGGGAATCTCGTTCCTCCTCGCCACGATCCTGGCGTCGCTTCGCGAAG
This sequence comes from Acidimicrobiia bacterium, assembly GCA_041608535.1. Taxonomy (GTDB): domain Bacteria; phylum Actinomycetota; class Acidimicrobiia; order Spongiisociales; family UBA5794; genus JBFISM01. Next base: position 4,202 of record JBFISM010000172.1, on the reverse strand, counting down.
GCGGTGGCAGGGTGCAGGCGTCGCTCGGTGTGACCGTGCAGACGCTGCGTATGCCCACGACGGCCAAAGTGTTCATGGCGTTGATGATGTTGGGGCTGATGGTCTCCATCGCCCAATTCGTGCTCTATCTCGTCGTGGCCAATGGCGTGAGCAACCCAGCGACGTGGTTCGCCTTCCTCGGTCCGTTCCGCGAGATCGGGCTCGGCCTCTTGCTCGCTGGGATCGTGATGGCGCTCGCCACCATCGGCACCGCGCTCGGGTTCCAGTTCCACCGAATCCGCCAGCTCGTGACGCTGGGTGCCTGAAAGGAGATCACCATGACGACAGCGACCTTCCAAACCAAGCAATACGACAGAGCCCCAGGCATGATCCTGCCGCAGAAGCTCGGTGCGAAGCTGTGGGCCCCCATGTGGGTGATGGCGCTCGTGGCATTCGCCGCTGCCTTCACCGTGGCCATCGTCCGCACTGGGCAGGTGGCCGACGGCGCTGCGGGGTCGACGCTGCTGAGCTCCCGCCATCTGCAGGCGGGCCTCATGTTCATCGGCTTCGCCGCGGTGTTCGCTGCGATCAGCTTTGCGATCGCGAGGATCCTCGGCGTGTTCCGCACCGGGGGTGGCTCGATGCAAGCGGCACTCGGCAACGAGATCAGGGTGCTTGCCTTCCCGGCAACGGTGCGGGCGTTCATCGTGCTGATGCTGATGGCAATGATGACGGTCGTGATCGCATCGATCGTTCATCTCGTCTTCGCCGCATCCGTGGCTTCCGGTTCTACGACCGTGGCCGATGGTGAAGCGGCGTTCGACGTGCTCGAGGGTGTCCGGCGCCTCGGTGTTGGCGTGTACCTGCTCAGCATCGCCTTCGGGTTGGCGGCGATCATCACCGTCATCCGCTATCAGACGGGTCGGGCACGCGAGCTGGTGCGCACCGGCTAAGCCATCCGGCAGCGAGCGCCGGTCTGCTTCCCCTCGCAGACCGGCGCCGCCGCGTGTCTCGTATTCGCCGGGGGAAGGGTGATACACATCCGCTCCGACGGCGTCGTCGCCGTACTCTGAGTGCGCTTGATCTCAGGGGCAGGGATCGCCGTACAACCGGTAGCCGGGTAGGTGCGGGCGGACGAGGATGTCCCAGGTCTGGGTGCCGTCGTCGACGAGGAGGTTGGCGCCGACCTGTTCGGTCAGGGCGAAAACCGGGCCCACCTGATCGCCGTAGACACACAGCGGTAGACCCGCCCATGTGGGATCGTTCACCGGTTCGGCGGCCAATTCTTCGATGCTCACGGCCAACGGCCACGGGGACACCGGTCCCCGTCCCGGTGTCGCCGGGCTGGCGAGCAGCGTGAGTCCGTCGGGTACGAACGGCGCCGGGTCCGTCACCACCTGGTCTCCGAGCCAGCTCATGTCCTGTAGCTGTTCCACCAGGCTCTCGAACTCGAGACGTGACGTCATCTGCTCCTCCGTGAACCCCTCGGTTCGACCCAGGCCGTCCATCTCGAGCACGAACCCGTCGTTGTAGAAGATCGCTGCGCTGTTGTAGAGACCGTCCGTCTCCGGACCGAACTGCAGATTGGCCTCCGGATGGTCGAGCAGTTCGGAGGCCTCGACCAGGGTCACCAGGATGTCCACAGCGGTGGGACTGATCTGCCAGGTCCGGTAGTCGTCCGGGGTGGCGAGGATCGAGGTGTCGGTGACAGCGACGACTCGACCGTTGTCCTCGATGCTGAGCTGTAGCTCGCGATCGCCCTCGCGCACGTTGAGCCGCAGCAGAGTGCCGTCCGGTCCCGGCTTGATCTCTGTGGTTTCGGCCGACAGTTCGCTCGACATGTCCGGGTCAATGTTCGTGTTCGGCGTTTCGATGTACTCCGCGGGGGCGCTGATGTCGAGCGGAGCGCCGAAGTCGAAGAGGTCGATCTCGAAGGCGTAGTCGGCGATGCCGGCAAAGGGCTCGTCGACGGTGAGCGTCAGCCGGTGGGTCAACCCGTCATCGTCGATCCACGTGTCGAACACCGCCGCCGGCCCGCCTGCGTCCAGGTCGAGATCGGCGATGGAACCGGGGTGGTTCTCGGCCACCTCGGCCAAGGTGGTGCGCTCCAGAGATGCGCGGAGATGGGTCACCGTCACGTCGCTGAGCGTTTCCGTCCCGAGGTCGGTCACATCGTCCGCGGCTGCGAGGAGATCCGCCACAGCCGTCTCTTCGATCAGCCCGATGAGCCCGGCGTCGGCGCCAAAGCCGTCGCCCGCCGACTGGTACCACGCGTCATGGTCCCCGTGGGTGGTGAAGGCGCTGAAGCCGTGATATCCACGTTGGTAGAGATCGTCACCGATGCGGATCTCGTCCGTGAAGTTGGGTACGTCGTCGCCTGCTGCGGCGAAGAGACCCTCGGTGTACACGATGTGAGTGGTCGATCGATCGCCGGCAACGTCGACGGCGCCGTCGGCTTCGATGACGAGAAGGTCGAACGGAACGACGTCGTCTGCGGCGGCCGCTGCCTCGACTCGCACCCGGAATCGGAACGTGTCGAGGTTCTCGATCTGCGACGCGGCGAGCGCCACCCGCTCCTCCGGCGTCACGTCGATAGGGGAGACGAGCGTCGTGGTCGTCTCAGCAGGCAGGGGTTCGACGACACCGTCCTCTGGAGCCGCACCGCATGCCGAACCGATGAGACCCACCAGAAGAGCGACGATGACGCGATGCGCGGTACGGCGAGAGCGAGCGGTCATGGTCGGGAACGGTAGTGGCGGACGACGATCGGATCACTGGTGCTACCGGCTCAAAGCCTGTGCGGGCAAACGAAAAGGGACCCCCGATGCCGGGGGTCCCTGGAGTCTCGTATTCGGTGCTTGTCAGGTGAGGGCCGGCTGCTGCGCCTTCACCGAGATGCGCTGTGGCTTGGCCTCCTCGCGCATCGGAATCGTCACCGTCAGCACGCCCTGGTCGTAGGACGCATCGATGTTGCCGGCATCGAGGGCAGCCCCGAGCCGCAGCTGGCGGCTGTGCTTGCCGGACGGCCGCTCCCGGACCAGCCAGTTGACACCTTCGGTGTCCTCGACCGGCCGCTCCACGGTGAGCGTGAGCATCTGGTTCTCGACGGTGATGTCGATGTCATCGGGATTGATGCCGGCGAGATCGAACTTGACGACGAACTCATCGTCATGCTCGTAGACATCCATCGGCATGAAGCCACCAGTGCGCGCAAATTGGCTGAATCGATCGAAGTCTGCGAAAGGATCGAAGAATCGCATGGGTGTACGTTCCCTCCTTGCTGCTCTCTTGTGGTTGCGTTGCTCTCTCGTGTGCGTCGGGCGCATGTTTCTCATGTACCCAACTGTTTCTCATGTACCCAACTGCACAGAATCTAAGCCTGTACGACTCATATTTTATTCCCGAGACGCTGCGTGTCAAGAGATCCGTCATCATTTCTTGCCGGGCCACGTATTGCCGGGACATCTTCTGCGGGGTCATTTCTTGCTGGGCGCGTGCTTCATGTTCATGTACACGCCGCCACGCCGCAGCTCGTCGAGCATCTGCTCGATACGCTTCTGGCGGGTCTCCGGTCGCTTGGCTCGCTCGATCCATCCGAGGTAGTCGTTGCGCTGGTAGCGAGGCCGCTCCTCGTAGTCCGCCACGAGACCGGCGTCTTCGATGGACCGCCGCACGTCGTCTGCCATCGGAACGGTGGGCCGCCGCACCATGTCGATCATCTCCTCTTTCGCAGTCTCACGTCTTGCTTCTCGAACGTACCGTCGTACCGCCCGCGCTGCAGGCCGCAACGGGTGATACAATGGCGCCTGCGACGCGGGGTGGAGCAGTCTGGTAGCTCGTCGGGCTCATAACCCGAAGGTCGGAGGTTCAAATCCTCCCCCCGCTACTACCGAAAAGCCCTTGCACCGCAAGGGTTTTTCGCATCTCAGCGTGGTGGTGGTGAGCGCCCAGATGGTTTCGGTGACGCTGACGGTGGACGCTCACCTCCGAAATGGACTGTGCTGCTTCGGTTCATGATGGACATCGTGGCTCCGGTTGGTGTGTGACAGTTCTTGGACGCGGTTCCGGTTTCTGGGCAACACCGGTTCCTGGGTGACACCTTCCGGTTTCATCCTTCTCCGAGCGTCGGAGGAGGTTGGCTGTGTTGGTGGAGTTGGGTGTTGTGGAGCAGCGGTTTGCGGCGGTGTTGGAGGTTCTTGGTGGGGCGGCGGTGACTGATGTGG
>JBFISM010000171.1:0-6720 GCA_041608535.1 Acidimicrobiia bacterium | reverse complement strand
GAGTGTGCTTGGAGCGTCGAGTACGCGGCGAATGAGCACACTCGACGTCAGGAATCCCGCAGACCGAGCCTGCGCAGGAACGCTTCGCTGTTCGGCTCACGACCGAGGAAAGCGCGGAGGTGGTCGATTGCATCCCGGGAGCCACCGGTCGCCAGCACCTCGTCGCGGTACCGCATCCCGACGGTGCGGTTGGTGAGGCCCGCCGCCTCGAATGCCGAGAACATGTCGTCGCCGTACACCGCCGACCACAGATAGCCGTAGTAACCGGCGTCGTAGCCACCCATGAGGTGGCCGAAACCGGCCACGAAATGCGTGCCCTCGTGATACGGAAGCAAGGTGTACTCGTGCGCCTTGCGCTGGATGGCGTCGAGGTCGTCGCCGTCGCCCTCGTGCATCAGCAGATCGGTCTGCCCGAGGTGGACCTGTCGCAGCGTGTGCAGCCCAACGTTGAGATCTCGCGCTGCAACGAGCTGCTTGACGAGATGAGCCGGGATGGGCTCGTCGGTGACGTGATGGGTGGCGAAACGCTGCAGAATCTCGGGCTCCCACATCCAGTTCTCCATGATCTGCGACGGGGCTTCAACGAAGTCCCACTCCGTATCGAACCCAGAGAAACTGATGAGATCGACCGTCGTGAGGCAGAAGTGCAGGATGTGGCCGAACTCGTGGAACAGGGTCAAGGCCTCGGAGTGCTTCAGCAGTGAGGGCGCTGTCTCGGTGGGCTTGGTGAAGTTGGCGACGATGGCGGCAACCGGTTTGCGATAGCGGCCGTCGACGAGACGCATCCCGTAGACGAGCGGGAAAGCAGCCGCATGGGTGAATTTGCCTTCTCGAGGGAAGAGATCTGCATAGAAATAGGCGATCGGCTCGGCGGCAGCGGCGTCGGCGATCTCGAAGAGCATGACGTCGGGGTGCCAGGCGCCCTCGGTTTCGAGACGGCGGTATGTCAACCCGAATGTCTCGCCCGTGATCTCGAACATGCCGTTCAAGACCCGATCGAGCGAGAAGTATTCGGCGATCTCGTTCTGGTCGACGCCGTAGTCGTTCTTCTTCTGAGTCGTGTGGAGAAACGACCAGTCCCACGTTTGCACGGCATCGTCGACGCCCAACGAATGGTGGAGCGCAGTCAATATCTCCAGCTCGCGGTGGCCCTTCTTGGTGAGTCCGGGAACGATTGATTCGTAGAAGTCGTGAACCTTGGCCGGTTCCCGGGCCATCTTGACCTCCATCTGGTAATCCGCCCACGTGGGATAGCCGAGAAGCTGGGCGATCTGGCCACGCAGCGCCCTGGCTTCGGCGAGGAGTGGGAGATTGGCGTTTACGGCCCGGTTCCAGGACTTGTGCTGCAGGCGGCGCCGCAGTTCGCGGTCGGTCGCCTGCTGCATGAAGGGGATGTACTCGGGGTAGTCGAGGGACACGCGGAAGCCGCCGTCTTCGCTTCGCTCCAGCCCCGCCACGTACGATTCGGGGAGACCATCGAGACCTTCACGGTTCACGATGATGGCGTCCTGCCACTCGTCCAGGTTCTTGCCGAACGCGACCTCGAGTTCGATCAGTCGAGTCTTGAGATCTCTGAGCTTCTCACGCGAGCCCGGGTCGAGATCGTGCCCCGTACGCCGCAGATCGCGCACCCAGTGATCGAGGAGGCGGCGGCGGGGCCCGCTGAGATCGGCCGCCTCCCCGGTGTCGGCGAAGGCAGTGATGGCCTCGTAGAGGTCGCGCCGGAAGACGAGATCGCTGCGCCACTTGGTGAGACGTTCCTCGGCGGCGACACCAGCAGAGCGCACGTCCGCCTCCGGGTGGACCCTGGCGAGAAACGCCCCCTCTCCGTAGGCATCCGCAACGATCCGTCCCGCTTCTTCGAGTGGGCCCATCGTGGTCGCGAAGGTCGCAGGGCTGGCCCGGACGGCTGCGGCGACTTGCTCGTCGGCAGCGCCGATGGCGCGATCGGCGAGTGCGGCAACGGTCGCTGCGGTGATGGTGCGGTAGTCGTAGAGCTCGTTGTCCATGGTGGAGTCGAGGCTAGTGAGCCGTCGGCCGGCGGAAACGACAGCACCGCCCGGGAGGGGGAACCGGGCGGTGCCGTTGCGGTCGGGTCGCGGTCAACCGGCTGTGAATGGGTGGTCTATTCGTCCCGCAGTCCGAGGGTCACCGGTACCCGTTCGACGGTTGTGCCGTTGTCGATCTCGAGCTCCACGGCGTCCCCGGCGCTCAGGTAGCGCAGCGTCGAGATGAGATCCTCCATGGTGGTGATCGGCTCGCCGTCGAGTGCGGTGATCACGTCGCCGTCGTTGATTCCGGCGACACCGGCGGCCGAATCGGCTTCGACCGATTGGATCTCGACGCCTACTGCGATCCGAGCGCCATCGTCGGCTTCGACGAACTTGGTGAGACCCGTTATCCCAATGAGGGCATGTCGCACATCGCCGGTGGCGATGATCTCGTCGACCACCCTCTCGACCAGCTCGACGGGCGTGGCGAAACCGATTCCTTCGATACCGACGTCGCTCACCCCGACTGCGGTCGTGATGCCGATGAGCCGGCCCTGGCTGTTGACGAGAGCGCCACCGCTCGAACCCTGGGTTATGGGCGCATCCGTCTGCAACATGCCGTAGAGCGTGTCGGTCGCCGTGACCTGCACCTGCCGGTCGAACGCCGAGATGACCCCGACGGTCAGCGACGGACCGCCTTCCAGACCGAGAGGGCTGCCGACGGCGACGGCGCGGTCACCGACTCGGAGGTCTTCGGTGCTGCCGAATTCGATTGCGTTCAGGTTGGGGGCGTCAACCCTGAGGACAGCGAGATCGGTCAGCGGATCAGTGCCGACCAGCTCGGCCTCGTAGGTGGTGCGGCCATCCGCGAGTACGACCTGGTAAGCGGTACCAGGATCGATGACGTGATCGTTGGTCACGATGAGACCGGAAGCATCGATGATGACACCGGAACCGGAGCCTCGCACAACGATTCCATCGGTGCCGGGGCTGCCCACCTGCACGGTGACGATGGTGGGAATAACCGCATCGCCGATGGCGGCGGCGTTGGAGGCCGGTTCGGGTATCGCAGTGAGCGGTCGTGGCTCGCTCGTCTCCGGTGGAGCGACGACCGGTGCCGCTACGGGTTCGACCGCTTGCTCCTCGTTGCCGTCGATGAGCGCAGCACCGCCGAGGGCGAGTGCCGCACCGAGCAGGGCGGCCAGGCCGGTCTGGAGCCAGCCCGCAGAACGGCGGCGCCGCTGCGGATGAGCGGCTCCCTGGTGCAGAGAGGCAACCGGGGCAGGATCGAGCGGGCGGTCGACGAGGGATGTGGCTGCGTGGTGCATGCTGGCGTCTTCGAGTGGATCCAGCTCGTTGTGGAACGGAGGTTCTTTCGGGAGTCGCGCCCAGCCGGGATGGCGGCTGCCCGTCGGGGCCAGACGTCGACCCGTCCCGGCTTCAGGCTCGAAAGTCTCCATCCGTCCTCCTGACTGGTGTGCCACCACGCCCCCGCGGGAAGGTTCGGTGGCGTGGTGGCTGTTCTCGTGAATGTGGTGTGGTTCGGGTGTGGCTCTCAGGCGTCGACCGGGGCGACGTCGCGCCCCCGGACCCTGGGAAACTTCACCGGGCTGTGCAGATGGCACGTGCCCTTGCGGTTGTAACGAGACAGCTGCGTCGTGCATTCCGCAGACGCACAAACCCTGACTCCCTCGATCGCCTTGGGGCGGCGCCGCTTCCCGGTCAGCTTCCTGCCTTTGAGCGTTGTATCACTCATACGGCGCAGGATGCGGTTGCGGACGTAAAGGGTTCGTAAAGCGACTGTGAAAGCTCGGTGAGAAACCGTGGAGTGTCGTCAGCTGAGCGGTGTGGCGAACCCCAGCTCGACACGAATCGGGTTGTGATCCGAGCTGAGCCGCGGACCTATCTCTCGTTTGGTGACCGTCAGCTCACGCGAGTGGAGGACGTGATCGAGGGGGATTCGAAGGAACGACGGCAGCTGGGTGGGCCAGGTGGGGGAGTACCCGAAGCCCTCCTGGCTGTTGACCAGATCGGCGGGACCGGTGAGCAGGCGGAACCCTTCGGTCCACGGTGTGGCGTTGAGGTCTCCCGCCACGACCACCGGAATCGTCTCGGCAGCGATCGCCGCACCGGCGCGTCGCAGGAACCTGTCGCGAGCCAGCGCCCGCTCCGGAGACACGGGGCTGGGGGGGTGGATTCCGTACACGGCGATTTGCTGTCCGGCGAGCGACAGCTCCACCCGCACACCGTCGCCGCCCCCGTCGGAGATCGGCAACTTCGTGGCCGTTGCATTGCGCCGGATCAACACCGTGGGCCCGAACAGCCGGTTGTCATCGATGGCGCTGAAGAGCTCGTAGGGCAGATTCATCCCCGCAAGCGCCTCTTCCGCCTGCCGGGAAGATTCGAAGATGAAGACGACATCCGGATCGGTTTCCAGGATCCACCCCAGGCCGGCATTGGGACTGGAGAGCTGGATGTTGAAGGCAACGACCGACACCGTCTCCCCGCCGTTGTGCGGCTGCGGGGAGCGTAGGTACATCGGAGCGATCACAGCACCGTTGAACAATGCGGCCACCACCATCACGCTGGCGGCGCCTGGGCGGTGCGCCGCAGCGAGCACAGCAGCGAGCGGCACGGCTGCGAGCGCGTACTGGAGGCGGAAGTTGGCGAGCAGATCGAATCCCCAGAACATGCCACCGAGTGTGGCGGCAATCGTGGCTCCGGCCACCACCACGGCGAGCACCATCGCAATGTGGCCCAACGCCCGCATCTTGGCCCCCTAGTTGCCGGATCCGGTGAGGGCGTAAAAGTAGCCATCCCGCGATCCTACGAAGACCGCACCGTCCCACACCGCCGGCGTCGATTCGACGCATCCGCCCACTCCGGAGCTGTCGCTGATGGTCACGGGATTGCGCCGATCCGAGATGTCGTAGATACGCAGCGCAGCCGCAGTCTCGCAATCGACGGCGAGCAGCAGACGATCATCGATGACGACCGGCGATGACCAGGCGTGGACCCCCACCTCGTCGCTCCACACAACGGTCCCATCTGCCGTATCGACGGCGAGAAGCTGTCCCGGATTCGTCGGGACGTAGAGGATGTCGCCTGCAATGGCAGGAGTCGCCCAGATTCCCCCGTCAACGCCACCTCGGTCCGGCACGGGGAGGCCCCACATCACAGGATCATCCGGCCGCCTGGGATCCAGCTTGACGAGCTGACCGAGCTCGGCGCCGACCGCCGTGCGATGATCCACCTCGGCGGCGACGTAGATCGCCCCGTCAATGTCGGTGGTGAGGGTGGCATCGACATCGTCGCCGACCCAGAAGTCGAAGACGACCGACGCTTCGCCGCCGGGCAACGCCGAGATGTCGACACCCACGATCCTTCCCGCCGAGGTGGCGTAGTAGGCGACCCCATCGACGATCAGCGTCGAGCTCTCCACGCTTTGCTGATTCCCCACCCGAGATCGCAGCTCCGGTGTGAATGTCGGCATGTCGAAGACGATGACCGGATCGACGGTGACGAATCCGTCGGCATCTGTAGTGCGATTGAGCGCCACGGCATACCACCAGCTGTTCTCTACACCCAGATACATGACGTCGTCGACGACCACCGGGTTCGAATCCCAGTCGTTGTTCCAGATCCCGGGAACATCGAGAGCGTTGAGCCGCCACAGCTCGGTGGGCTGCTCCCTGTCGAGGGCGATGATGCGGAAATTCGCGTCGCGGGAGCCTGCGTAGAGCAATGGAAAGCCGTCGGGGTCGAGGGTGAGCGAGCCCTTGATGATGTCGCCCATGTCGAAGTCGGGCCTGGTGCGCTGACCGGTGGATGCGTCGAGGAAGTGGATTTTCTTGTCGTAGGCGCCGAAGACGACTTCGGTGATACCGTCCTGACGTTCCCACACGATGGGTTGTCCGGTCCAACCTGTCCCGCACCAGGTCACGGGCTCGCCACCCACGGGTGAGACGCCGCACATTGGCGTTTCGGGAAATCGCCAGGCCACGGCGAGGCGATCCGGGAGCGGGCCGCTGCCGTGGTAACTCCGGGTCGGATTGCCCCGGAACATCGTGATCCCGGGGACCTGCCCGTAGGGCGACCCCACGGCTGCGGCGGAAGTCGGGGCTGCGGTGGTGGTCGTGGTCGTCGGTGGTGCGGAAGTCGGCGCCGGCGTGGTGGTCGAATCGAGTTGCGTGAGCGGTGTCAGCGGTTCCGCGCTGCGAAGCTGTGACTCTGCTTCGGGTGCTGCGGTTCTGCCTGCGGTGGCGACGGCCGGTCGTTCCTCGTTGCATGCCGAGACCAGCACGGCGAAGAGGATGCCGGCGGCGAGAGGGCGCAGACCACGGATTCGCACCGAGGCGATTGTAGAAACGGTGGACTGGTACGGCTCCGCTCGAGCGGGGATTCGCTCGCCGCCGGAGCGCTGTGCTCTCCGGAGCGGTGGAATCAGCGCTGTCGATCGACTACGAGAACGACGAGCCGCGGGTTGCTGCATTGACCGTGGATTCGTTCGTGCCTTGAAAAGGAACGACCCGAGACTCGGAGACGTCGATCGCAGCCACCTCGGCCCATCCTGCCCCTCCCCCGAGGTGGCTGCGATCCCGCCCTACCGCCGGCAGCCTTCGTTACGCTGTGGCATGGATCTGGATCGCCTCGACCGAGAGTTGGCCGCGATCTACAGGGGTCATCGCTGGGTAGTGGCGACCGATGTCGCCACCGGCGCAACTCGCAG
>JBFISM010000170.1:0-6771 GCA_041608535.1 Acidimicrobiia bacterium | reverse complement strand
GATCAAGGTGGTCGCTCCCAACGTCGCCACCTGGGTGCTCGACAAAGCCATCCAGGTCCACGGTGGTGGCGGAGTGAGCGATGACTTTCCGCTCGCCCGCATGTATGCCATGGCGAGAACGCTCCGTCTCGCCGACGGACCGGACGAAGTGCACGCGATGGTCGTGGCCCGGCGCGAGATCGGCCGCGACGAGAGCTGAGCCACCAATCTCAGCCGAACAGACCTCGCCACAGCCGGGCCAGGAGGTTGCCGTCGCCCGGCTCGGGCAACTGGGCGAGGACGACTTCGAGATGATCGGGTGGCAGATCGCCGACGAGGAGATACGTCGTGCCGTGGTTCATCCACCGCACCCAGACATCGGCGGGATTGGCGAGGACGGCGTACGGATCGCCGTCGACGTGGAAGGCACTTGCCTCGCGGAAGCGCCGCTCCCAGTGGTCCCCGCGCAGCTGGAACACGCTGAAGGAGAACAGACCATCGCCGTAGAACGCCTGGATGACGCCGTCCTGGTCGCGATACACGTCGAGCCGGCCGTACCCGGCGACCATGGCCGGGAGCGACGTCTCGTCGATCCGCGTCACCACCTCGTAGGTGTCTTCGGTCGAGCCCATCTTCTCGTACGCACGCCGCGGGGCAGTGTCGAAGTCGGTGAACGACGCGAAGCGGAACCGATTGCCGCTGGCGTCGTAGACCTCGGTCGACATCGGCGCCCAGGTATCTGCGTCGAACACGATGTGCACCCTCGGTCGGTCGTCTTCGAACACGGTGACCGCCAGGGCGTCGCGCCCCAGCTGCATCGTCGGCTGCGGCTCACTCGTGGTGTAGCGATCGGAAACCTCCGAGCCCGCCCACTCGGCGAGCACCACTCCCTCGAAGCCGGTGAACGTCTTGCCCCCTCCGGCGACGACCTCTCGTCCCTCGGAGCCCACCATGAGCATCTCGTCGAGCCGTTCGACATAGACCTCCTCAGCCGTGTGCTCGCCATCCCACACCGTCACCACGACTTGCGTCCCGGCGTAGTCGGCGGCCGCGGCCTTGTCGAGATAATCATCCAGGTCGTCGGCAAAGGCCGGAGTAGCTGCGACGAGCGTTGCCAGCGCCATCATCCCCACCGCAAATGCCCGTCGCATCACGGGTTCACCTCGGGCAACAGTGCAGGTATCACACCAAAACCCGCCTCCACAGACTGACGGGCCTTGTGGTGGTCCACGAGCCGGTCGATGTCGACGGTCGAGGGCTGGTCGCCGCCACCGAGGACGCCTAGGGCGAGCAGCGCGGCCGCCACTGCGGCGGCGCTTGCCAGATAGCGCAAGCGCAGGCGACGCCGCACCGATGCGCCATCGGCAGACGCCACCCGCACCGGGAACGCGACATCCGGAGCTTCCAGTCTCGGCAGGGCACGGATCGCCGTGCGCGCCGCGTCCAGCTCCTGGAGTTCACTGCGGCACGCAGAACAAGTAGCCAGATGCGCGGTGACCGTCGCCGCCTCGGGGGTCGACAGCTCGCCGTCGAGGTAGGCCGACAACTCGGCTCCAGGATGAGCGGCCACCCGCCGCACCGGAGCAGCGGCCCAGGCGCCAACTCCGACCAGGTCGACCAACTCGTCGGGCGGATCGAGCCCCGGCAGGGTGCGGACGGCGGCGCGTACTGCCTTGATGGCGTGGAACATCTCGAGACAAGCGGGGCACGTCTCGAGATGCCCGACGATCACGTCGAGCTCGCCCGGACCGAGAGCGCCGTCGAGATACGCCGAGATGAGCGGCTCGTTCACACAGGCCACGTCAGCAGCTCCCTCAGCATCTTGCGCCCCCGGTGGATACGGCTGCGGACCGTGCCAACGGGGATGTCGGCGGCGTGGGCGATCTCCTCATAGGTGAGGCCGACGACGTCGCACATCACCACACATTCGCGGAATTCGACAGGCAGCTTCATGAGCGCAGCTTGCACATCGTCGGACAGACGAACGTGGGCCAGCACCTCGTCGGGCGAGGGCGCAGTCAGAATCGTGGACCGCTCGGTGTCCTTCAGCTCGACCGTGGGGCGACGTTGGCGGCGACGCACGTCGTCGAGAAAGGCGTTGCGGGTGATACGCCACAGCCAACCCTCGAAGGAGCCAGGGGTATAGCTGGCCAGGCCCCGACGCACCCGCAGCAGGACCTCTTGGACGAGATCGGACGCATCGTCGCGATTGCCCGTCAGGCGATAGGCGAAGTTGTAGATCTGTCGCCCGTGGTGACGGGCCACGTCCTCCCAGGCGGGAGTCAGGTTGTCGGACAAGACGCCCCCGAAGCTTCTGAGTTCTCAACGTCCGGCGCTGCAGGTGGGTTCCCCGGCCGGCTCCGCCGAACTCAGGCGTCCGTCGACGTGTTGTCGTCCTCGGTAACGCCCTCTTCGATACCCTTGCGAAACTCCTTCGCAGAGGCACCGAGCGAGCGAGCGAGATCAGGAAGCTTGCGTGCCCCGAAGAGCAGCAAGATCACGACGAGAACGATGATCAGTTCCCAGCCGCCGATCTGCTTGAACACTGTGGTTCTCCTTTGTAGCCATCCGAGTGTACCCGCTGGCCGACGTTGCCCCGGAGGTTCTGTCGTTACCCCACCGCAATGGAGTTGACGAACGTCTGGAAACGCTCCCGCGTGATGAATCGCACCTTCGGTTGACGGCGTTCCTTCGCGTAGATGAGGAAGGGCCCGTACTTCGGCGTGAACAGCAGCCCCTGATCGGCACCCGACTGGCTGAACTGAGCCAAGAACTGGTTGACCGCAGCTTCGCTGAGCGACGGATGCTCCCCCCTCTCGTGCTCCACGACGGTCACGAACGTACGCCGCCCGGCACGAGTGGCGGTCCATGTCGCACTCGGCTCCGCCGGCACCGTGTATCCACCCAGCCGCAGCAATCCAGCAACGAGTGCCGCGGTGGAAGCGCCGGCTGGATCGACCCCTTGCGCCCGCAACCCGGCCTCGACGGCGCCGGTCAAACGCAGCTCGTCGGCCAGCGACGCGAGCGAGTCCTCGGCAACCGCATCAGGCGGGGCCACCTGAGCCGGAGCCCCTTCGAGCGTCTTGAACAGGTCCGCCTCCATCTTGATCTCGAGAGCCTGCATCTCGTCGGCATCGGGCAGCCTGCCCGGTCCGTCGAGCGTGATCGAACCCGCCGATACCGGTGAACCGTTGCGCACCCCGTGGGCGTGGACCACGTTCACCCCGGCCATGGGAAGGTGAGATCGCTTCTCGCGCAGTGTCTCAACGGCGGCGGAGAGGAGAATGTTGGTGAGCACGGGATCCGGGTCACCCTCGGGCATCGGAACGTCGAAATAGACGTGAGCGTCACCTGCCTCGACGTGGAAGTCGGCAACCGGCGGCCGCAGCGAGAAGCTTTCGCTCGACCTCGCTGGGGCCGTGGTTGCGGCGACCGGAGCGCCCGGCTGGTGCGTCTGCCGACCCCGGGTGAACCAGACCGCAGCCGCGACGACAACGATGAGAATGATGATGATCAGCGCGATCGACAATGCAGGAACTCCTCCGTTGGCTGCGCCGTGATTCTACGTCGTCATTGTTCGCTGGCTCCGCGTCGTGGTTGCGCCGGCGGGTAACAGGGCGGCCCAGCTCACGGCTGACGTGTTCATGGTTCGCTGGCTCCGCGTCGTGGTTGCGCCGGCGGGTAACAGGGCGGCCCAGCTCACGGCTACCGCCCGGGGTGTCATTGGGACAATCGCCGCACTCATTCGAGTGCGTGCGAAAGCGGCGCATGTTTCCCCAGGGACCGCTCGCTGACGCATCGCTCGTTGTTGTTGCTTCGCCAGCCTATCTGTCCCCCCGACGGGGCAAGGTTCCTGCGAGCCCGCGGGCTCGGAGGTAGGGGGGCATGGTGCCGGCCAAGGATGACTGGGCCGCCGCGGGAGCATGAAGTCAACAGAGGTTTTTCCGGGCGCGACAGTGTCCGGATGACCGGGTCACGGACCCCTGGGGCGGTGGGTCAGCCGGCGGCGCGTTTGGCGCTGGCGGCCCGCTCCCGACGGATCTTCCGGCGGTCTCGCTCGGAGAGACCTCCCCATATCCCGAACTTCTCGGAGCTCACGATGGCGAACTCCAAGCACTCGGCTTGCACCGAGCATTCCCGGCAGATGGACTTCGCCGTCCTGGTCGACGCTCCACGTTCCGGGAAGAACAGATCCGGGTCAGCACCTCGACAGTTCGCCAGGTCCTGCCAGGCGAGTTCGTCCGAAGCCAACAGCTCGAGAAGCTGGGTGAACACGCTCTACTCCCTACACAGTTGTAATTACGCCAATGTGATTCTTACGCGCGGAACCTGCGCTGTCAACCGGGAACCCTTGCGTGGCAACGAAACCGGTCGCTCGACCCAGACGTCAGTGACCGTCCCCCCACAGCCGAGAACACACTGGCATAATGACGCTGCGCGCCCGAAACGTGGACTCGGTCGCGCTCGGGGATGTGTCAGGGAGAGGAAGCGGAGTGACGGCAACCCAGGTACCGCAGCAGAAGACGGCACGGCGGTTGCCCTGGATCCTGGAGCTCTACAAGACAGACGTCGGCAAGAAGTACGCCATGGCGATCTCCGGGCTCATCGGTCTGGTGTTCATCTTCTTCCACATGATCGGCAACCTCCACGCCTTCGAAGGTGCGGTGGAGATCAACGAATACGGAGAGGCGCTGCGAGATGTCGGCGAGCCGCTCGTCCCCCGCACCCTGGTGCTCTGGCTGTTTCTCCGCCTGCCGATCGCCCTGGCGCTGGTGATTCACGTACATGCCGCCTATGCCCTGACGAGATCGAACCAGGAGGCCCGTGGCGCCGGCTACGTGGCCGACCGCAACTACCTCGCCGCCAACTACGCGTCACGCACCATGCGTTGGACGGGGGTCATCGTGTTGCTGTTCCTCGTGTGGCATCTGGCCGATCTCACCTGGGGACTTGCGGTGGTCAATCCCGACTTCGCACGGGGCGACGTCTACAACAACCTCATAGCCACCTTGGAACGCTGGCCCGTGACTCTCCTCTATCTCGTGGCGATGGGTGCGCTCGGTCTCCACGTATGGCACGGCGCATGGTCGATGTTTCAGAGCCTCGGTATCAACAACCCGCGCTTCAACCGATTCCGGCGCTCGTTCGCCACTGCGTTCGCCATCATCGTCGTCGCCGGTTTCATCGCCGTTCCGATCGGTGTCCAGCTTCAGGTAATCCACTAGCCACCAGGAGACAGAGAGCAGCAATGACCCTCGACGCCAAGGTACCCGCCGGGCCCATCGAGCACCGATGGGACAGCCATCGGTTCAGCATCCGTCTCGTCAACCCGGCCAACAAGCGGAAATACACGATCATCGTCGTCGGCACCGGTCTCGCCGGCGCCTCGGCTGCGGCGACGCTCGGCGAGCTCGGGTACAACGTCAAGGCCTTCACATATCACGATTCGGCGCGACGGGCGCATTCGATCGCAGCGCAGGGTGGGATCAACGCCGCCAAGAACTACCGCAACGACGGTGACAGCATCTTCCGCCTCTTCTACGACACGGTGAAGGGTGGCGACTACCGGTCACGGGAATCCAACGTGTACCGGCTGGCGCAGGTCAGTAACGAGATCATCGACCAGGCAACCGCCCAAGGCGTGCCGTTCGCTCGTGAGTACGGCGGTTTGCTCGACAACCGGTCGTTCGGCGGCGCCCAGGTATCGCGCACGTTCTACGCCCGAGGTCAGACCGGACAGCAGCTGCTACTCGGTGCATACCAGGCCTTGGCGCGCCAGGTCAGTCTGGGGACGGTCGAGCTGCACACCCGCACCGAGATGCTCGACGTCGTGATGCACGAGGGTCGGGCCGTGGGCATAGTGACACGAGACCTCAAGAGCGGCGACGTCCGCTCCCACTCCGCACATGCCGTGGTCCTCGCTACCGGCGGGTACTCCAATGTGTATTTCCTGTCGACGAACGCCATGGCGTGCAACGTCACGGCGGCGTGGCGCGCTCACCGCAGAGGCGCCTATTTCGCCAACCCGTGCTACACGCAGATCCACCCCACCTGCATTCCCGCCAGCGACGAGTTCCAGTCGAAACTGACGCTCATGTCGGAGTCACTGCGCAACGACGGCAGGATCTGGGTACCCCTCGATCCCGACGACAACCGGCGCGCCAACGAGATCCCCGAGGAGCAGCGCGACTACTACCTGGAACGGATCTATCCCGCCTTCGGCAACCTGGTGCCGCGCGACATCGCCTCGCGCGCCGCCCAGGCGGTGTGCGACGAGGGCCGCGGCGTCGGTCACGGTGGCCGCGGTGTCTATCTCGACTTCGCCGACGCGCGCCAGCGGCTGGACCGCGAGACCCTCGCGGACCGCTACGGGAACCTCTTCGAGATGTACGAGCGCATCACGGGCGAGGATCCGTGGAACGTCCCGATGCGCATCTACCCGGCCCCCCATTACACGATGGGTGGGCTGTGGGTCGATTACAACCTGATGACGACCGTGCCCGGCCTGTATTGCATCGGCGAGGCGAACTTCTCCGATCACGGCGCCAACCGCCTCGGTGCCAGCGCCCTGATGCAGGGTTTGGCCGACGGCTACTTCGTGCTCCCCTACACCATCGGCGACTTCCTCTCCGGATACCTCAACACCGACCCGCTGCCGACCGACCACCCCGCCTTTGCCGCGGCCAGGAAGGGCGTCGAGGACGAGGTCGCCCGGCTGCTTGCGGTGAACGGCACCCGCACCGTGGATTGGTTCCATCGCGAGCTCGGCAAGATCATGATCGACCACTGCGG
>JBFISM010000169.1:0-6829 GCA_041608535.1 Acidimicrobiia bacterium | reverse complement strand
CCACGAGGGCGGCACCCACGAGGAGGGTTTCCGCAAGGCGCTGACCCGGGCGATCAACGACTTCGCCAGAAGCCGGAACGTCCTCAAGGAGAAGGACGACAATCTCCAGGGTGAGGACGTGCGCGAGGGGCTGACGGCGGTCGTCTCGGCCAAGGTGCGCCAACCTCAGTTCGAGGGACAGACGAAGACCAAGCTCGGCAACACCGAGATCCGGTCGTTCGTCGAGAAGGCGCTCAACTCGGCCCTTCCCGAATGGCTGGAGCGCAACCCCGGCGACGGGCGGAGGATCGCCGAGAAGACCGTCAACGCGGCCAAAGCTCGTCTTGCGGCCCGCCAGGCGCGCGATCTGACCCGGCGCAAGAGCCTGCTCGAGTCGACCGGCTTGCCCGGCAAGCTCGCCGACTGCTCGTCGAGGGATCCGGAGATGTCGGAGCTGTTCATCGTGGAGGGGGACTCCGCCGGCGGTTCTGCCAAGCAGGCGCGCAACAGCGAGTTCCAAGCGATCTTGCCCATACGCGGCAAGATCATCAACGTCGAGAAGAACCGGCTGGCTCGGGTGCTGCAGAACAACGAGATCCAGTCGCTCATCACCGCGATCGGGACCGGAATCGGCGACGAGATCGACATCACCAAGGCTCGCTATCACAAGGTCGTGATCCTCACGGACGCCGACGAGGACGGTTCGCACATCCGCACCTTGTTGCTCACCTTCTTCTTCCGGCACATGCCGGAGATCATCGAGGCGGGCTACGTGTACATCGCCCAACCTCCGCTCTACTCGGTCAAAGCCGGCACCAAGACCGTGTGGGCTCTCAACGAGGCTCATCTCGAGGAGGTCAAGGAGGAGTTCGGCGGCCGCAAGGTCAACATCCAGCGGTTCAAGGGTCTGGGTGAGATGAACGCCGAGCAGTTGTGGAACACGACGATGGACCCCGAGGTGCGCCACCTGCTGCGGGTGGAGCTGGAGGATCAGTTCCGCGCCGAGATCGTCTTCGAGACGCTCATGGGCAACGACGTCGACGCCCGGCGCACGTTCATCAAGGAGAACGCCAAAGACGTTCGTTTCCTGGACATATGAGCTCAGCACCGCAGCGACGCCAACGGACGAGGAAGCACTAGGACCATGCCCAACGGACAAGCCGACAGAATCCGCCCGATCGAGATCGAGCGCGAGATGGAGGACTCGTTCCTGGAATACGCGATGTCGGTCATCGTGTCGCGAGCGCTACCCGACGTGCGCGATGGCCTCAAACCAGTGCACCGCCGCATCCTCTACGCGATGTATGACGCTGGCATCCGGCCGGGTACGCCATTTCGCAAGTGCGCTCGCGTGGTTGGAGATGTCATGGGTTGGTTCCACCCGCACTCCAACGACGCCATCTACGACGCCTTGGTCCGGTTGGGGCAGGATTTCGCCTCCCGCTACCCACTGGTCGAGCCGCAGGGGAACTTCGGCACCGTGGACGATCCTCCGGCGGCGATGCGCTACACCGAGACACGACTGGCGCTGCTCTCGGTCCACCTGCTCGATGGCATCGGTGAGGACACGGTCGACTTCGTCGACAACTACTCCGGCGAGCGGCTCGAGCCGACTGTGCTTCCCGCCCGTTTCCCCAACTTGCTGGTCAATGGCTCCACCGGGATCGCCGTCGGAATGGCGACCAACATCCCACCACACAACCTCGGTGAGGTCGTGGATGCGGTGCTGTACGCCATCGACAACCCCAAGGCGACTGCGGTCGATCTGACCCAGTTCGTCAAGGGCCCGGACTTCCCCACGGGGGCCTACATCGTGGGTAACAAGGGCATCCAGGATGCGCTGCTCACGGGTCGCGGCTCGGTGAAGATGCGTTCGGTCACCGATGTGGTGGAGATGGCACGCAACAAGACGGCGATCATCGTCACAGAGATCCCGTACCAGGTGTCCCGCGACCGAATCATGGCCAAGATCGCCGAACTCGTGCGGGAGAAGACGATCGGCGGTATCAGCGATCTCCGCGACGAATCCGACCGGGACGGTACCCGTCTGGTCATCGAGCTCAAGCGCGAAGCGCAGCCCCAGGTGATCCTCAACCAGCTCTACAGGCACACCCAGCTCGAAGAGACCTTCGCCGTCAATGCAGTTGCGCTCGTCGATGGGGTGCCGCGCACCCTGAACCTGGCCGAGATGGTCCACGCCTACGTCGAGCACCAGCTCGAGGTCATCGAGCGCCGCACCCGGTACCGGCTGGGTGAAGCGGAGCGTCGGGCGCACATCGTCGAGGGTTTGCTGATCGCCCTGGACAACATCGACGAGGTGATCCAGATCATTCGCGCGTCGTCCGATGTCGAGGAAGCCAAGGCAACCCTGATCGAGCGCTTCGAGCTGTCCACGGACCAAGCCACCCACATCCTCGACATGCCGCTGCGCCGGCTCACGGCACTGGAGACCGACAAGCTGCGCACCGAACACCAGGAGCTGGTCGCCCTGATCAAGGAGCTCAAGGCGATCCTCGGCAGCGAGGAGAAGCGCCGGGCCGTCGTCGCCCAGGAGCTGAGCGAGATTCGAGACAAGTTCGCCGACAACCGGCGGAGCCGCATCGTTCCCGACGAAGGGGAGATGTCGCTCGAAGACCTCATCGCCGACGAGGAGCTCGTCGTGAGCGTGTCGGAGTCCGGTTACCTCAAGTCGGTGGTCGCCCGGACCTATCGCACGCAGGGGCGCGGCGGGCGTGGGGTGCGTGGAGCTTCGCTCAAGGAAGACGACGTCATCAAACAGGTGTTGCACACGACTGCTCACGCCTACCTGCTCTTCTTCACCAACCGGGGCAAGGTCTACCGGATCCGGGCCCATCAGATCCCACGCAAGGAGCGCACGGCGAAGGGTGTGCTCGCCCAGTCCGTGTTGCCGCTGGCGCCCGACGAGGTCATCGAGGCGATCATCGACACGCGCGACTACGAGACATCACGCTTCTTGGTGGCGTTCACCAAGAACGGGCAGGTCAAGAAGACCAAGTTCTCCGAGTACGACTCGCGCAACCAGGTGCTCAACGCTATTCGGCTGGCCGAAGACGACGAGGTGGTGGCGGTGCGTGCCACCAGCGGCGAGAACGACCTGATGATGTTCACCAAGAACGGTCAGGGCATCCGGTTCGACGAGAACGACGTGCGGCCGATGGCGCGTGACACCCAAGGCGTGCGCGGGATCCGGCTGAAGAACGACGACGAGGTGGTGGCGGCAGCATGCGCCGACGACGGTGACGACATCCTCTTGCTGTCCTCCGGCGGTTACGGCAAACGGACGAGGATTTCGGAGTTCCCCAAACAGAAGCGAGGGGGGATGGGTGTCAAGGCCATGAAGCTCACGCGGGTTCGCGGAGAGCTCGTGGCGGCCCGTGCGGTGACGGACAAGGACGAGATCGTCGTCGTCTCGAGTGATGGCATCGTGATCCGGCAGGCGGCGCGGGACGTGAGCCGTCAGCGGCGCGACAGCACCGGCGTCAAGGTGATGAATCTGGAGGATGGTGCGGTGCTGTCCGGGGTCGCCGTGCTGTCCGAGGAGGACGCAGCAGCCGACTGATCCGGCCGCGGGGTCGGCCATTCGGTTCTTGTTTGACCGCGACCTTTCCGCATGGACTTCGGAAGGTGACCACAGCGTCGATCGTGCGCACTCCGGTGTGCGAGCTGCTCGGTATCGAGGTTCCGATCGTGGCGGGTGCGTTCGGGCTGTGGGATTCGGTCGAGCTGGCAGCCGCAGTCGGTGACGCAGGAGGTTTCGGTGCATTGGGCACCGCCGTCCGCCCGCTGCCGGATCTCGGGCAACAGTGGCGGCGGCTGCGAGAGCTGACCCCGGGCCCCATTCGCCATCAATCACACGATGCGCCCCTTCGACGAGGACGTGTTCGCAGCTTCGCTCCAGTTCCGCCCCGCGGCGATCTCGTTCCACATGGGGGTTCCGTCCGACCTCATCGATCGGGCCACCAGGAAGGCATCATGTGGATGCAGCAGGTCGTCGATGAACGAGAGGCGGAGCTGGCCGTCGAACATGCCGCCGATGTCATCATCGCTCGGGGCGGCGAGGCTGGGGGACACGCCGGGGTGATCGGTACCTTTGTGATGGTCCCGGCCGTGGTCGACATCGCTGGTGACATCCCTGTGCTTGCTGCCGGCGGCATCGTCGACGGCCGAGGACTGGCGGCAGCGCTGTGTCGCGGGGCCCAGGGAGTCGTGATGGGACGCGTTTCTGGCCATCGATGAGATGGCGGTCTCCGCAAGCTGGAAGGAGCGGATCGTTGCTGCCCGGCCGGGCGATGCGGTCGAGGTCGTCAACACGGACGTCGCGCCCGCCGTTCTCTCGCCCTGTGACCCATGTCGAGCCCCGTTCGTTGCCGACACCGCTGGTCGACCAGCTGGCCGCGGCGCCGGAGACGGTCGACGCTGCGGCGCTGCTGCCGGAGATCATGGATGCGATCGCCGACGGCGGTGGCGATGAGTACCTGCCGTTCGCCGGTCTAAGCGCCGGGCTGATCGACAGCGTGCAGCCGGTGATCGACATCATCCACGACACGGTGACCGGGGCAGCGACGATCCTCTCGCAACTGGGCCACGGAAGCACCACCCGACGGCCGAGCAGTCTGCAGGCTTCGATCGCTGGTGTTGTCTGAGTGCTGCGATACACTTTCCGGAGGCAGCGAACCGTCGTGCCTCGGTTCGGGTACCTAGAGACCTTCCAGGAGTCATCCATGCGGTCAGTGCGACGGGTGCGTCGTGTGCTGAGGAAAATCGATCCATGGACCGTGTTCAAGTTTGCGGTCGTGTTCAACGCCATCGCCGCGCTCGTCTTCGTGCTCGGTTCCTGGGTCATGTGGTCGATAGCCCTGCAACGGGGAATCCCGGAGGGCATCGCCGACATATTCGAGAGTCTGACGTTGACCTTCACCCCCGACGGCGAGCTGTATTTCCGGGCGCTCGTCTTGCTCTCCATCGTGTGGTGGGTGGTCGCCACCGCGGCGATGACACTCGGTTCGGTCATCTACAACCTCATCTCGGATGTCGTCGGCGGTATCGAGTACGACGTGCTCGAAGAGACGTTCCAACAGCCACCGCAACGCCGCCGGGTGCCGCCACAAGCTCCCGCCCGGCCGTTTCCCGGTGCGCTGACGCCGTCGACACCCGCCCCATCCCGCACCGGCAGGGAGTCGATGGGGCCGCCCCCGACGACCTCCAAGCCGGAACGCGTGCCGGAGCCGGTCGCAGCTGACGCCACCGCCGCAACCGAGATGGCGCCGCGACCCAAGCGCTGAGGTTGGGTCCGCGCAGCTCAGCCGGCGGTCAGATCGGGCACGGCGATGTCATGGGTCAATCTCACCGTCGCCGCGCTCACGTCCGCAGCGGTTTCGACGGGCGTGATGAACCTCACCTGCTCGAACAGACACAGGGATTGCTGGTCTTCTCTGCAGTAGACGAGGGTGAGGTCGACCATGAGGTCGCCGGAGCCGGTCACATCCGCGGTGAGCGAGATCGGGGGAGTGGCTCCGGTGATGTCAACCGACGCGTCCGCGGTCACGGGTCCCGCTATGGCGATCGTCGATGGCGCCTCGTCGTTGATCTTGTATCCGGGAGGCAGACCCAGCTCGAGCACGATGTCCACCGTGCCGGGAGCGGTGACGATGGCTGGTGCGGCAATGATCGTGCCGAGGTAGTCGGCGCTTTCCGGGGTAGGCGTGAACGCCTCGATGCCTTTGAGGACGAGCGTGCCGGCCGTGCCAGTCGCCAAGTCCACCATCCTCACGACATGGTTGTTGGTGTCGGCCACGAACAAGGTGTCGCCGTCGATGGCCAACCCACCCGGCTCATAGAACTGCGGTTCAGCACCATCCCGCCACCCCTGCCCGGTGCCGAAGAGCGTTGTCGTCTCGCCGGTGTCCGGATCGACCTTGCGCAACCGGCTGTTGTACGTATCGGCCACGATCAGACTGCCGTCGCCTTCCCACACGACCACACCGAGCGGATGTTGAAAACGAGCCGCATCGCCCACCCCGTCCTGGTCGCCGAACTCGAACAACGAGGACGATCCACCCGCGACGAGAGCGGTTTCGCCATCCAAGCTGGTCAAATCCGCAGACCGGATTGAGCTCGATTCCGAGTCCGCAAAGA
This sequence comes from Acidimicrobiia bacterium, assembly GCA_041608535.1. GTDB lineage: Bacteria > Actinomycetota > Acidimicrobiia > Spongiisociales > UBA5794 > JBFISM01. The sequence goes on along the minus strand of JBFISM010000169.1, from coordinate 694 downwards.
ACAGACGACCACGACCGTCGAGCGCAAGCCCGCTCGGTTGTGCCAGCTCGGCATTGGCCAGGGGCCCGTTGGCCACACCTTCCCGGGCGTTGCCCACGAGTGGTTGGGCGACCCCGTTGCCCAGGTCGATCACCCAGATCTGGTGATGACCGGCCATGGCCACGTAGACGAGGTCGTCGTCCACCAGCACGTCCCACGGCGAATTGAGTCCCACGTCGGGCACGAACCCGGCCGTGGGTGGCCAGCCGATCGCACCGGTACCGGCCAGGGTCGTCACGTCACCCGTAGTGGTATCCACCGCCCGGATCGCGTGGTTGTTGGTATCGGCGACGTAGAGCACCCGCCCGTTTGCATCGAGGCTCATACCCTGGGGCGAATCGAACCGAGCCGCCTCGGCGGGCCCATCGACGAACCCGGCGGCACCGTTCCCGAACACCGCCAGAACGTTGCCACTGCGATCGGTCGTGACGATGCGGTGATGCCCGGTGTCGGCGATGAAGATCCGATCGTCGTCTGCGGCCACCTCGACCTTGCCGGGATACGACAAGAGCGTTCGGGGCTGAGCGATGCTCTCCGGCGCGAACTCGATCGCGCTGCGGTCCAGCTCCCCGCGTCGGTCGAACTCGTCGACCAGCGCCTGCACCACAGGCGCCACCACGTCGTAGACGCCCTCCCCGGCGTGACCCCCGACGAT
>JBFISM010000168.1:0-6834 GCA_041608535.1 Acidimicrobiia bacterium | reverse complement strand
GACTTCGGTTGACGCAATGAAGTCGTCGAACACATCGGCCATCCAGGTGATGACGGCTCGCGAGGCGATGCCCGCCACCGGATCGTGCCAGTGGCTCGGCTCGATGATCGCTGATCGATCGGGGTCGAACTCGAGGATGGGGACGTCGTTCACGGCGGCCGAGGATACGCCGGGGACGATGCGATACTTCCCCACCAATGTCGCTCACTGCCGCCCGTCTGCTGGTGTTCTTCACCTCGGCCGCCGTCCTCGTCCTCGAGATCCTCGCCGGCAGGCTCATGGCGCCCTTTGTCGGCATCACCCTGGAGACGTTCACCGGGATCATCGGCACAGTGCTGGCGGGCATCTCGCTGGGCGCCTGGCTGGGTGGCAGGGCCGCCGACGAGCGGGCGCCACAGCAGCTGCTCGGCCCGATCCTCATCGCGGGCGGCGTCCTCTCGCTGCTCGCCCCGACCATCGTCGCCGTCTTCGGCCCGATTCTGCGTGGTGGCGAGCCGCTGCAGATCGTGCTCCTCGCCGGCCTGGCGTTCTTCCTACCCGCGCTGGTGCTCAGTGCGGTGACACCGGTGGTGGTCAAGCTGCAACTGAACGATCTGGCAGAGACCGGCACCGTGGTGGGGCGTTTCTCCGCCGTGGGCACCGCCGGCGCCATCTTCGGCACCTTCTTCACCGGATTCGTGCTGATCGCCGCCCTGCCCAGCCGCCCGATCGTGTTCTTCGTCGGGGCCGTGCTGGTCGTCGCCGGAATCGGATTCATGATGCGCAGCCGAGCCGTCGCCACTGGGGCGCTCGTCGCCATCGCCGTACTCACCGCCGGAACCGGCGGTGCCATGGCCCTGGCGCGTGGTCCGTGCGAGAGCGAGACCACCTACTACTGCGCCCGCATCACGACCGACGAGATCCGCCCCTCCGGCCGAGTGCTGTGGCTCGACACGCTGCGCCACTCCTATATCGACCTCGAGGATCCCACCTACCTCCAGTTTCGCTACTCCAAGCTCTTCGAGGACATCATCGCCATCCACGCCCCGGCCGGACCGCTCGATGCCCTGTACATCGGCGGCGGCGGCTTCACGCTCCCCCGCTGGCTGTCTGCGATCCGTGCGGGTAGCACCAACACCGTGCTCGAGATCGACGAAGGTCTCGTGAGCATCGCCGAACAGCGACTTGGTCTCGACCCGGCCGAGATCGACGCCATCCTCATCGGCGACGCCAGATTGACCCTGCGGACGACACCGGAGAGCAGCTTCGATCTCGTGGTGGGCGATGCGTTCGGCGGTCCCTCGGTACGGTGGCACCTCACAACCGCCGAATTCATGGAGGACATGCAGCGGCGGCTCCGACCCGGCGGGATGTACGTGATGAACATGATCGATTACCCACCGATCGCGTTCGCCAAGGCGATGGGCGCCACCCTGGACGAGGTCTTCGAGCATGTGCTCGTCGCGGCCCCACCCGACTATCTCGACGGCGCGACCGGCGGCAACTTCGTGTTCGCCGCCTCCGACCAGCCGTTCGATGCGGCGGCGGTCACCGCCGCGATCACCTCCCGCGATGCGGAGAGCATCGCGCTCACCGGCGCCGAGTTCACCGCTTGGGTCGGCGATGCTCCGGTCCTCACCGACGAGTTCGCTCCCGTCGATCAGCTCATCAGCCGGCCCAGCGACTAGCCGGCCGTCTCGCCTCCGGCGTTGGGGAGCTCGTCGGGCATGAGCGGGTTGGGCCGGTTGCGCTGCCACTGCTCGATCATGGTTGCGTCGCATACGTAGCACAGGTGGATGATGCGGGTCCCCACGACCGAGAGCTGGGTGCCTCTCCCTTTCTCGACGATGGCCAGCGGTACGGCCTGGAGGTCGTCACCGCCGCACCGAGAACATGCCGGGCTGAGATCGCGCTCCCACGTTGTGCCGCAGGCCCCGCAGGTCAGATGGATCAGCTCATCATCGCGCTCACCGGATAGATCTTCCGACTCGCTGCACTGCGGGCACCTGATGTCCATCGCGCTCACCCGTCGATCACGCCGTGGCGCCGCAGGAACGCGACGAGCACGTTCCAGAACGGCTCGTAGCAATCGCGGTGGATGCTGTGCCCGGCACCTTCTATGTTCACGTACTCCACGTTGGGCTGCCTGGCAACGGCAGCACCCACCCCTCGCGGAACCAATCCGCCGTTGTCGGGGGTGGCACCGATCACGAGCACTGGGGCCGTCACGGCGGCGAGATCCGGCCAATGATCGCCATCGGCGATTGCGGTCAACGTGTCATCCACGACGGTACGGCTGCTCTGTTCGAGCGCATCGATCTTGCCGGCGATGTCGGTGTCATGCCAGCGGGGGTACCGCACCCGGAAGGCCTCATGGGTGGGTGGGGTGTCGTACTCGCTCGCCAGCTCGGCGAAGATGACCGGGTCGTTGGGAATGTCGAGCGCCGGATCCTCCAAGATGACCACCTGGGCGAAATCGGGATCGGCGAGCATGCATTCCAGCGCAATACGTCCGCCGAGACTGTGTCCGAGAACCGCACGCCACCCGCCGCCATGCGCCAGCACATCCGCGACATAGCCGGGTATACCTGCGTGCAGCGTGTCCCTGCCCCCGGTGTCTCCGTGGCCGCGCAGATCAGGGGCGACCACTTGGAGTCCGCGAGCGGCTAGATCGGGGCCGAGCCGCCACCAACCCGCCGCACTCGACGACAAGCCGTGCAACAACAGCACCCGGTTCTGCCCGTCGCCCCATGTATGAAGAGCGAGATCGATCGGCGTCACTCCGCGCTGCGGTGCCGGCTCCTCGTCATGATGCATGCGTTGGCAAGATAAATGAAGTCCGCGGTTTCGAGGTAATCCATCACCGCCGGGTTCTCGGCCCCGGGCTGCACCCACACATGGCGCAACCCCAGCTCCCTCGCCTCCTGCAACACCCGCAGCGTTTGGTCCGGCGGCACCACGATGTTGACGATGGTGGGGGTCTCCGGCAGGTCACGCAGCGACCGGTAGGCGGTGTCGCCGTCAACCGTGTTGCGGTGCCGGTTGACCGGCCACACGGTGAACCCCTTGTGCTTCAGATCGCGATAGATGACCGACCCGTATTTGGCCGAATTGTCGGTGGCGCCAACAACGGCAATCGTGGTGGCGTCGTCGTGCAACAAGGTGGCGATATCGGTCATGGAGTCGTAACGAGCCAGAGCAACCCCGCATTCCCGAGCTCACGGACCTCCACCATGATCGTCATCTCGGGTGGCGCCACCCTCACCGAGCCGTGCGATCACGGAGCCGAACAAGAGCACACCCAGCCCGATGAGCGCTCCGGGCCACAGCCAGCGTGCCTCGAACTGCCACAGCGGCGAGTCGGCCAGGCCGACCCATGCAGCGACGACGACGAAGACCGCACCAAAGAAGAACGATATGGGGTCGAAGGGGTGCCGTTCCATGGTCGGCCTACCCGTCCACGAGATCGACGCGGACCGCACCAAAGCCCACCTCGACCAGCAGCGTCACCACCGGACCGTCGTCCACGATCCTCTCCAGGCGAGTATCGACGAGCACACCGGAGGCGTCTCCCGGATCAGATCCGGCCGGCACACCGGGAAAAGCGGTGACCTCGAAGTCACCGGCTGCGATCTCGGCATCGACCACCAGATTCAGGTCGGGAGGTGCGACCACGGTGAGTTGCCCGGCGCCCAGCTCGATGGTCGCCGCATCATCTGCACCGAGATTCGTCATGTTGCGCAAGTCGAAGGTGACATCCGCTCCTCCATAGACGTAGCTGTCGTTGAGGGATTCGGCTCCGTCCGGTGCGACATGGAACTCACCGAAGGAAGACGCGAGCGGCACCGTGACGAGGCTCGTCACCAACACGACCGGAACCAGCAACAACCCGGGAATGATCAGCCAGCGCGCTCTGCCGACAACCGATCCGACCAGCAGACCCAGACCGATCACCCCCAGCACGAGCAGGAGGTACTCACTCACGCTGGGATGGAGTATCCCGAGTGTATCCATGGCGGCGAGACCTCCAACGGCGACGAAGGCAGTTGCCAGGGTGAGCCGGCCGAGCAGAGACGGCGCCGTTGTCGTGTAGCCGGGTCTCGAGCGGGCAACGGATCCCGGGTCGGGAACCGACACCCCCAGCTCGTCGAGAATCGCCGGGCCACCGATCTCGGCGATCTCGGCGCGTGCGGCCTCCATGAACGGCGACTCCTGGCTCGATTCTGCCCGAGACCCCGTTTCAGGAGCGTGGGGTGGCGCCTGCCGCCGGGGACGCCGTCCACCTCGATACAACAAGAACCCCACAGAGAACACGGCCGCAGCGAGGACGAGGTCACCCTCAATGAAGTCGAAGCTGCCGAGCAGCACCATTGCAACGAGCACCGCAAGGGCCACCCCCAACCAATTGGTGTCACCGTCGCTGCCCGACACTGCGCGATCCGCGATGGACTCGCTCTCCCCTTCCTCGGGGATCAGGAGCCAGCCGAGAACATAGAGGACGAACCCGAGACCACCGGCAAAGCAGAGTGCGACGAAGCCGAGACGTACCAGACCGACGGACAGATCGAAATGCTCAGCGATGCCCGCAGCAACCCCGGCGATCTCCTTCGATTCGGCCGGGCGCGTCAGTCTGGGGCGCGCAGAGGGCGTGGGTGGCGGCAACTCCGATGTCATGGTGCCATCATCGACCGGCGACCGCCGCGGCGCTATTGGGAACTCCCCTGATCCGACCCTGAGCTTTCTCGGGGTAACCCCCGGTTGTCGACCACATCGCGCTGTGACAACATCGCACATGTGACGTCACGACCCGACAGCGCACCGACGCTGCGGCCGGATGCTCGGGTCCACATGCGATGGCTGGAGCGTTCGACCAACGACCGCATGATCAGCGGGCTGGGCGGTGGCATCGCCGCCCATCTCGGGATCGGATCGGCCTATGTGCGGGCCGGGTTCATCACGCTCGCCTTCGCCGGGCTCATCGGGGTGTTCCTCTATGCGACGCTGTGGCTGGTTGCGCCCGTCCCTGGTGGATCCCGCAGCAGAGAGCGGGAGGCGACGCTGGCGCAGAAGGTGGGAATGGCTCTGATGTTCGCCGGGGTGTTGCTCGTCCTCCGCAGCATCGGGCTGTGGTTCGGCGCCGCATCGTGGGCGGTCACGGCGGCATCGTTCGGCAGTGCGGCGCTGTGGGACCAGCGGCCCCCAGGCGGCGCCACCAACGTGGACTCCAGGTTGGAATGGTGGAAGCGGGCGGCGGGCATCGTCCTCGTTGGCGTCGGTCTGGGTTTCGTCTTCGGCAGCATCGATTCGCTGTCACAGATCGGTCCGGTCATCCTCGGTGCGACGGCTGCCGTGGTGGGCGCCGCCATCATCTTCGGCCCGCGCATCTCCCAGCTCGGAGCCCAACTCAGTGCCGAGCGCCGGGAACGTATCGCCTCCGAGGAGAGATCGAAGATCGCCGCCGACTTGCATGACTCGGTGCTGCAGAGCCTGGCCATGATCCAGCGCAGCGACGACGCACCGACCATGGTGACCATCGCTCGCGCCCAGGAGCGAGAGCTGCGCTCGTGGCTGTACGGCAAGAAGTCCGACACCGCCGGGACGTCGCTGCAGGAAGCGCTGCAAGCCGTGGCCGATCGCATCGAGCACGACCACAACGTGCCGATCGACGTGGTGGTGGTGAAAGACATCCCGAGCAACGAGCGTCTGGATCCCCTGATCAAGGCGGCCGGCGAAGCGATGCTGAATGCGGCTCGTCACTCCGGTGCGCCTCGGGTCTCCGTGTACGCCGAGGCCGGCACCGGCGAGATCGAGGTGTTCGTCTCGGACACCGGCACAGGGTTTGCCGTTGCCGACATCGACAGCGACCGACACGGGGTCCGCCAGTCACTCATCGGTCGGATGGAGCGGCACGGCGGCGTGGCGGAGATCACGAGCGAGCCCGGCGAGGGCACCGAGGTGCGGCTGGCCATGCCGATCGAGGTGGTGTCATGAGCGAACCCATTCGCGTGTTTCTGGTCGATGATCACGAGCTCTTCCTCAGCGGCGTCCGCAACGAGCTGGAGGGATCGGACGGGTTCGAGATAGTCGGGACCGCCTCCGATGTGGACGATGCGATCGAAGCGATCCAGCGGCTGCGGCCCGACATCACCCTCGTCGACGTGCACATGCCGGGCGGCGGTGGGCTGGCGGTGATTCAAAATGTCCTCGAGGTGCTCCCCGACGTCCGGTTTCTCGCCTTGTCGGTGTCCGACGCCCCCGAGGACGTGATCGCCATGATCCGTGCCGGAGCCCGCGGCTATGTGACCAAGTCGATCTCTCCGCGCGAGCTGACGGAGGCGATCGTGAGAACGGCGGATGGCGATGCGGTGTTCTCGCCCCGGCTCGCCGGTTTCGTGCTCGATGCCTTCGCCGGATCGATCCCCCGTCCCGACGACCCCGAGCTCGACCAGCTCACCCCCCGCGAGCAGGAAGTGCTACGCCAGATCGCACGGGGCTACACCTACAAGCAGGTGGCGCGACGGCTGTCGATATCCATCAAGACCGTCGAGACCCACGTCTCATCCGTCCTTCGCAAGCTCCAGCTCTCCAGCCGCCACGAGCTCGCCCGCTGGGCCAGCGACCGACGCATAGTGTGAGTTTCGCTCTGCGGCTCGCTCTTCGATTCGAACAGGTTCGAATCGAGTATCGCTCGGCTTCGCCTCGCTCCAAGCGAGCGGCCTATGGCCGCATCGGTTGTTGCAGGGGTGCACCGCCCAGGTCGCTGCACCCCTGGGCGAGGGGGATCCGCGGAGCTCCTCCCCCTCCCACTCCCCCTGCACCCGGAGAGACCAATCGGCCCGGGACACGTTCGGCGTG
>JBFISM010000167.1:0-6968 GCA_041608535.1 Acidimicrobiia bacterium | reverse complement strand
GGCGCATCTGCGCCGCTGGCGGCTGGGTTGGGTGTCGCCTCGCTTGCCGTGTCGTGGGCCTACTCGATGCCTCCGCTGCGGCTGCTCCAAACGGGATTCGGTGAGCTGGCGACCTCGTTGGTGGTTGCGGGGGTGGTTCCGGTCATCGGAGTGCTGACGCAAGAATCGGCGGTTCCTGCCGAGCTGTGGTGGGGCATTGCGCCGCTTGTGCTCATCCACATGGCGATGATGCTGGCGTTCGAGTTGCCGGATCTCGCCAGTGACGCCGCTTCGGGCAAGCGCGTGCTCGCCGTCCGGATTGGCCCTAGCCGGACCCTCGCCGTGATCGTGCTGCTCTATCTCTTGGCTGCGGCGCTCATGCTGGCGGCGGTTGCCTCCGGCACCATCGGCCGCCCCGCCGGGCTGGGGACGATTCTCGTGCTCGTCGTCGCGCTCGTCACCCCGTATGCCGTGCGTGCGGAGCGATGGAGCTGGCTCACCACGAATGCCGTTGCTGCATTCGTCGCTGCGACGCTGGCGCTGCTGCTGAGCTGGCTATGAGATCGGTTGCGTCGAGTGTGCTTGCACGCCGCATAATCGACGTTGCAAGCACACTCGACGATCTCTGGAGGAGGCAACATGCAGATGCTCGAGGAGAACCGGCGCAAGGCCATGGCCTTCTATCGCATGGCGTTCGAGGGTCGAGCTCGCGAGGCCGTGGAACGCTACGTAGGGGATTGGTACACGCAGCACAATCCTTGGGTCGAGGACGGACCCGATGCGTTCGTTGCGTACTTCGATCGCATGCATGAGGAGTATCCGGACAAGAGCATCGAGTTCGTCCGCTCAGTCGCCGAGGGCGACCTGGTTGCGGTGCACACCCACCAGGTGTGGCCTGGGGGCGACGAGTACGTCACCATGGATTTCTTCCGGTTCGACGACAACGGCAAGATCGTTGAGCACTGGGATGCCGTGCAGGAGATTCCCGAGATCACCGCCAGCGGCAACCCCATGTTCTGAGTTCGTCCCGGGGCACAACCGCACTCAAACCGGATTGGGGTCGATGATGGCGAAGGCGCCGTAGCCGACCACTCGATCCGGCGACCCCGCCGTGTCGGCCGAGGTGCGCAAGTCCAACAGCTCGATCCGCCAGCTGCGACGGCGAGCGATGGCGATGGCGCATTGGATCGGGACGCGTCCGCACGCCGTGTCGCGGCCCAGCGCATTCGGCCGCAGATCGACGATGGCTTCTGCCGTGGTGCGGTCCACCTGCACGGCGACGCTGTGCGGCAGGTAGTGCGACAGATCGGAGCTGACCAACAGGAAGCGGCCCGGCTCGAGCAGCGGAGCCACCGCCTCGCCGGCCACAACGGGATCGACCCGTCCGAACAACAGCGGCATGACGACTGGGTGGTCGAGGATCTCCTGGAGGAAGGGAAGCTGGATCTCGAGACAATGCTCGCGACGGTAAGGGTCGCGGCGGCTCCGGATGAGACTGTCGGTGGCAACGGCGGTGACGGGTACGACCCCGAGGGGGGTGCCCCAGCCATCGGCTTCAAGCGAGGCGAGCCCGTCGAACCGGGTGAAGTGGGACGGCCCGATCATCACGATTTCGTGGGCGTTGGTCTCGGCGAGTAGTCGGTAGGCGGTTGCGGCGACAGGGCCGGAGTACTGCAGTGCGGCGTGAGGAACGATGAGGCCCACCAGCCGGCCGCTCGTATCGTGGCGCCGAGCCGTTTCGAGCTGCCGGCGGACGGCGTCCCGGAGTTCTTCCGGGTCTGCCGGGTAGAACCTCCCGGCGACGACGGGGCCGTGGATGTGGTCCACATCCGGACCGTAGCTTGCTGTCCGTCGAGTGTGCTTATTCGCCACATAATCGGTGTTCCAAGCACACTCGACGGTCCCCATAGGCCCGGCAGCGAGGTACGTTCACATCATGACCACACAGGAGCCGCTGGCTCCGGCCGACAGCATCGTCCCCACCAGGTACTGGCACATGCTCGACGATGGGCGCGTGCAGTGTGACCTGTGCCCTCGGGAGTGCAAGCTGCGGGAGGGTCAGCGGGGGCTCTGCTACATCCGGGCCAGGCTCGAGGACGAGATCGTGCTCACGAGTTACGGTCGGTCGAGCGGTTTCTGTGTCGATCCGATCGAGAAGAAGCCGCTCAACCACTACCTCCCCGGTACCGCGGTCCTCTCCTTTGGGACCGCCGGATGCAACCTCGCCTGCCGGTTCTGCCAGAACTGGGACATCTCGAAGTCGAAAGAATGGGACACGCTGGCGGATCAGGCCGCGCCGGAGGCGATCGCCTCCAAGGCCGCCGAGTTGGGCTGTCGCAGCGTCGCTTTCACGTACAACGACCCGGTGATCTTCCACGAGTACGCCATCGACGTGGCCCACGCCTGCCGGGACAAGGGGGTGAAAGCGGTGGCGGTCACCGCTGGGTATGTCCAGCCCGAGCCCCGCACCGAGTTCTACGCAGCTATGGATGCGGTGAATGTCGACCTCAAAGGCTTCACCGAGCAGTTCTACAAGCGAGCCTGCGCCGGCCACCTCGAACCGGTGCTCGACACGCTGCGGTACGTCCGTCACGAGACGGCTGTCTGGCTGGAGATCACCACCCTGCTCATCCCCGAGCTCAACGACTCCGACGAGGAAATCGGGAACCTGGTTGCTTGGATTGGCGAGGAGTTGGGGCCGGATGTTCCCCTCCATTTCACTGCGTTCCACCCCGACTTCAAGATGATGGATCGCCCACCCACTCCGCCGGCAACCCTGTCGCGGGCGCGCCGCATCGGTATCGATGCGGGCTTGCGCCACGTCTACACGGGGAACGTTCACGATCGGGCAGGCCAGAGCACGTACTGCCATGGCTGCGGGGAGGTGCTCATCGAGCGCGACTGGTACACGTTGGGTCGCTGGCAACTCGACGAGCACGGCAGCTGTGTTTCGTGTGCCACCCCCCTGAGCGGCGTGTTCGAGCGCACCCCCGGTGCGTGGGGTTCCCGCCGCCGGCCGGTCCGGATGAGGCCGCTCGGCTTGGGCTGGTAGCGACTGCTTCGTCGAGTGTGCCTACTTGCCGCGTAATCGACGGTGCAAGCACACTCGACCGCCGCCGCCTCAACAGACGTCGCCGATATGTAGTCTCCGCCACATCCCAAGACAGAGACGGTTGTGGCTGAAGAGGCACTGCTCCGCAACTTTCAGCTCGTATACGGTCTACAGCGGTCACCTATGGCCGCGGCGGTTCTTCACTTGGGCGCGCACCCCGACGACGAGGATGCGGGGATGCTCTCGTTGCTGTCGAGAGGGTGTGGGGCGCGGGCGGTCTACTGGTCGGCGACACGGGGAGAAGGGGCCCAGAACTACGTCGGCCCGGAGCTGAACGAGCGACTCGGGATCGTTCGCACCTGGGAGAGCCTGGCAGCCCGGCAATACGACGGGGCCGAGGTTCTCTACGGGCCATTCATCGACTTCGGCTTCACCAAGACGGGCGAGCTCGCCCTGGCCAAATGGGGACGAGATGCGGTGGTCCGCGAGGTCGTCCGCGCCATTCGTCTCGTGCAACCGGTGGTCGTGGTCAGCCGCTGGGCCGGCTCGGCGCACGACGGGCACGGCCACCACCAGGCGATAGGGCTCGTGGCCGCCGAAGCCTTCGCGGCGGCTGCGGACGAGACCCGATACGCCGACCTGGGGCTTCCGGCGTGGACTGCGCTGAAGCTGTATCACTCGATGAGCGGAGACTGGCAGCCGGGCCAAGACGTGACATTGGGCAGGATCGTTCCCGAGTACGAGAACCGCGGTCTGCTGCGTCTCGACACCGGTGAGCTGGACCCGATCTCCGGCCTCACGTTCCAGGCGGTGGCGTGGCGGGGCTACAACCGACACCGCAGCCAGGCCATGGGCTTCGTCCCCGAGCTGACGGACTACCACTACTACTACGACCTCGACCACACCAGGATCGGTGTGCCGGAGGCTCGCGAGCGTGACCTCTTCGATGGACTGGACCCGAGTCTCGACGGGATACCGACCTGGCCGGGGCTGCCTGCTGCCCACGTCAAGGCGCAGCTCACCGATGCGACCGCAGCGGCTGAAGATGCGTTTGCGTCGTACCATCCCTCCGAACCAGCGCGGTCGATTCCTGGGGTGATGAGTGCGCTGGCGGCGGTGCGGGATGCCATCGAGATGGTCAAGGCCGCAAGCGAGCCCGGTGCCGCAGCGCTCCTGCGGCTGCTGCGGCACAAAGAGCGGCACTTCGAGGGACTGGCGGCGCAATGCCTCGGCGTGGAGCTCGAGGCCCACGTCTCCCAGCGTCTCGTCAACCCGGGAAGTCGTGTGACCGCCTCGGTCCGCTTGTGGAACAAGCAGCGGGCGGATCTAGACGACGTCGCTCTCGATGTCGCAACGACTTCGTCGTACATCGCAGACGCCACTGATGCCCGATGGGACGATGACTCGCGTTCGTATGACTCGCAACACGAAGTGATCGTGTCGCCCGATGCCCCTTTCTCGTGCCCCTACTGGCTGCGAGAACGGCATGACTCCTATCGCTACGTGTGGCCCGCACAGGAGCGTGGCGACCGGCCCCTGGATGCGCCGGAGGTGACCGGGGTGGCGACGTTCACCCTCGCGGGGCAGCGTGTGGAGATGCGCACCGAGGCGCTGAAGCGGGAGTGTTTCGGCGGCGGGTATCGCGAGCTGCCGATCGCCGTGCTGCCACCCATCGCCCTCGCTCCGGAGAGCACGGCAGAGTTCTTTCCCCTGACGGGGGAGCCCCACGATCAGCGCGTCAGGGTAGGGCTGCGGTGCAATCGTGACGGTGGGGCCAGCGGCCGGCTCGAGCTGCAGGTCCCGCAAGACTGGAGCGTCATACCTCAGCAGATCGAGGTCGACTTCGCCGCACGAGGAGACGTACAGACCGTTGCCTTCCACGTCGGTGTTCCTGCGACCGTCCGTCCCGGCCGCCATCTGCTCGAATATCGGATCCGGACCGACGGTCTCGAATACGGGGCCACGCTGCAGCCGGTGCGATACCCGGCTCCAGGTCTGGCTCGCCCGGCAGATGAGATCACGGCCGTCCGCGAGGTTCACATCACCGAGCCCGCCGCCGTGGAGGTGCATGTGGTGGACGTCGAGTTCGTGCGCCGGCTGCGCTACGGCTACATCGCAGGGGCCGCAGAGGACGTGCTGTCGACGCTGCGCGACTTCGACCTCGATATCCAGGAGTTGGACGACGACACCCTCGAGTTCGGCGAGCTGGCCGAGTTCGATGCAATCGTCGTGGGGCCCAACGCCTACGTATTACGCGATTCGCTGCGAGCCCAGAACCGGCGGCTGCTCAAGTACGCCCGCGCCGGCGGAACGGTCATCGTGCAGTACCAGGGGTATGGATTCGAGGGCCAGGATTTCGCACCGCTCCCGTTCTCGTATCGGCAGCCCCACGACCGTGTCACCTTCGAGGACGCTCCGGTCACCGTCCTCCGGCCCGATGATGCGCTTCTCCACATCCCCAATGAGATCGGTCACGCCGACTGGGAGGGCTGGGTGAAGGACCGCGGTATGTACTTCTTCGGCGAGTTCGACGAGGGTTATGTCGCGGTCGTCGCGTCCAACGATCCCGGAGAGGAGCCACAGCCAGGTGGGCTGCTGGTGGCCGACGTCGGTCACGGCAACTGGGTCTACTGCGCCTACTCGCTGTGGAAGCAGCTTCCGGCGGGCGTGCCGGGGGGTTTCCGGCTCTTCGCCAACCTGCTGGCTCTACCGCACTCGCGCATCCTCACCCGCGCCGAGTTGCTGCGGGGGTCGATCCTGTTCGACTTCATGGACGACGACCATCGCTACGACATCGCTCGGCTGATGTCGGATCGCCGGCTGGCAGACGGCGAGATCCTGTGCCGGCAGGGCGACACCGGCGATGAGATGTACGTGATCGTCGATGGCTTCGTGGAGGTGCTGAAGGCGACGCCGGACACCCCACAAGGCACCGTCATCGCAGTCGCCGGTGCGGGAGAGGCGATCGGGGAGCTCTCCGTGCTCGCCAGCCAGCCACGTTCGGCCACGATGCGAGCTCGCGGGAACGTGCGGTTGCTCTCGATCCGTGGTCGTGACTTTCGCAAGCTGCTGCACGCCGACTCCGAGATGGCCGACCGGGTGATCCAGACTCTGGTCGAGAAACTGGCCGCAACAGGGCTCCAGCCGTGACGTCCGTCGGCATCTTGTGCCACGCGACCGTAGGGGGCAGCGTCAGGATCGCCACTCACCTCGCCACCGCCCTGTCCGCTCGGGGCCACGACGTCACCCTCTTCGCCACCAAGCCACCGGCCTTCCCCCTGTCGGCGAGCGTGTCGCTGCGGACCGTGTGTCATGAGGCTCCGCATCCTCGGGACGATCTCGCCGTGACGATTGGAAGCAGCGAGTTCGACCGTCTCACCAAACTCGTGATAGCTGCGGTCGCAGCCGCTGAGGTGGAGGTGGTGCACTTCCATTACGCCTTGCCCTTTGCCGCGCTCGCAACTGCGGTTCGAGACACCATCGGCTCCGGTGGGGTGAAGATCGTTGGCACGTTGCACGGCACCGATGTGAGCGTCCATGGAGCGCAGCGGAACGTACGCCATCGCCTGCATTGCGACTTGGCCGCCACCGATGCGCTCACCACGGTCTCGCACAGCCACGCCATGCTGACACGTCGTCGGTTGCGACTGGAACCGGTTGTGATCCCCAACTTCGTCGATCTCCACACCTTTCGCCCCACCTCGCCTCGACCGGGTGCCCCACCCCGCATCCTCCACATGTCGAATTTCCGTCCTGTCAAGAACACCCTCGGTGTGGCGCGGGCTTTCGCCCGGGTGCGTCGCATGATCGATGCCGAGCTGTGGCTCGTGGGAGACGGGGAGATGCTTCCGGCGACCTTGACGGAGCTGGAGCGTGCCGGCGTGCCGCCGGCGGTGGTGCGTTGTTTCGGGATGGTGCGGAACCCAGGTCCCATCGT
>JBFISM010000166.1:0-7114 GCA_041608535.1 Acidimicrobiia bacterium | reverse complement strand
GGCATCGAGACCGGCCTCGAACAACGCCAGGTCCATCAACGCCCAATCGTGGGGGCTCGTGAAGCTGGTCGGACCCGCCGCAACCGGGCGGAACTCGAACGCAACCCCGGGGCGCAGCTGCACCTCGGCCGTCTGCTCACGCCGCTTGTCGACGTCTTCGGCAGCGAGAGCAAACGGCACGAGAACGAGAATGCGAGTCACGAGTCGGCCTCGGCGGCAGCCCGCATCATCGCCTCGATCATTGCCGGCTTGGGGACATGCGGCTTGGGATAGGCCCTCCGGCTGTGGGTGAGATGGAGCGCAGTCATCGCTTCGGCGATCTGGTACGACAGCGGCCCGCCGTTGATCACGGGTACCGGCAGACGCTGGGCAAGATATCCGTGGGCTTCGTGCATGGTCGTCGATCCGAGGAGGATGACGTCGGCCCCGTCGATCTCGACGAGCTTGGTGGCGGCGTCGAGCAGCAGCGGAAGCACCTCGTCCTTGCCGCCCAGCAGGTTGCGGTTGTCGGGCTTGACCCCCGCCGCACGCATCCCGGCGCAACGATCCACCATCTGGAGATCTTTGAGGGTGCGCTCGTAGAGCCCGAACCAGTTCTCCCACATCGTCACGATGCCGAACTTGCGTCCCAGCATGAGTGCGATGAGGAACATCGAGCGCCCGGCGGCGATGACCGGGATGTCGAGCATCGACCGCAGCGCGGCGACCCCGGAATCGCTCACCGTGTCGACGCACACGGCGTCGTATCCATCAGCCTGAGCGTCCAGCCCGGCGGCAAAGAGCGACATGTCGGCCAGCACGTAATCGTGATGGGAGACATACGAAGAAGGAGCCGCCAGCACCGGGCGATAGTCGAGCTGCATGTCGGGCGGCAGCTCGGCCGCGTCCGCTTGCGCCCGGCGCAGTTCCAGCTGCTCGGGAGACATCGGAAAAGGGACGAGCACGAGCACCTTGCGCATGCCGGGACCCTACCGAATAGGCTTTCCCGGTGGACGCCCCAGACATCGATGTCGTGGTCGCCGGAGCCGGAGCCGCGGGTTTGGCGGCATCGCTGTCCGCCGCAGACGCCGGTCTGGACGTCGCGTTGCTGGAGGCGAGCGAGACGTTCCGGGCGGGTAACAACACCTCGATGAGCACCTCGATGATTCCCTCCGCGGGGAGTCGGTGGCAGCGGGCCCAAGGCATTGACGACGACCCCGAGACGCTCATCGCCGACACCATGAAGAAGACCAAGGGACAGGCCGATGCAGTGGTGACTCGCGCCCTCGCCGAGGCTTCGGTGGAGCTGGGTGAGTGGCTGGCCGACGACTGCGCCGTGCCGCTCGAGCTGGTGACCGACGTGTGGTTCCCGGGCCACAGCAGGCTGCGCCATCTGTGTGTCCCCGACCGAGCCGGACGCACGCTGCACCGCCACTTGCTCGCAGCGATGGAGGCGCGTACCCAGATCACCCTCATCACGCCACTTCGCGTCACCGCTTTCGAGGAGAACGATGGAGGTTTCGCCACGGTGACGGCGGAGCGACCCGACGCCACCCGCGAGGAGCTGGCCACCCGGGCGTTGGTTCTGGCCACCAACGGCTATGGGGCCAACTCGGAGCTGGTGCGCCGGTACATCCCGGAGATCGCAGACGGTCTCTACTTCGGGGGCGACCACAGCACCGGCGATGCGCTGGCGATCGGCGAACCGCTGGGAGCCGACGTCGGGTTTCTCGATTCCTATCAAGGCCATGCGTCCGTCTCCACTCCCCACGGCGTTCTGCTCACCTGGACGTCGGTGATGAACGGCGCTTTTCTCGTCAACTCCAACGGGGAACGCTTCGGCGACGAGTCGACCGGCTATTCCGAGTATGCGGTGCCCGTGTTGCAGCAGCCCGACGGGGTGGCGTGGGTCGTCTACGACGAGACCATTCACGAGAAGGCGTTGCCCTTTGCCGATTATCAGGACCTGTTGACCGCCAAGGCAGTCCGCTGGGCCGGTGACACCGCAGCACTGGCGGACACGATCGGTGTGCCGCACGACGCCATCCGGCACACCATCGAGAATGTTGCGGCCATCGCAGCCGGTGCCAAGACCGATCCGTTCGGGCGGACGCTGTGGCCTCATGTGCTGGAACCGCCGTACGCCACGGTGAAGGTGACGGGAGCGCTGTTCCACACGCAGGGTGGGCTTCGGGTCAACGCCGACGCCGCCGTGCTCCGTGACGGCGAGCCGATCCCGGGTCTCTATGCGGCGGGCGGGGCCGCGGCCGGGATATCGGGCCACGGCGCCGACGGCTACATGTCGGGCAACGGCCTCCTCAGCGCGCTGGGGCTCGGCTATTTGGCCGGACGCGCCATCGCGCGCGATTCAACCCAGTAACGCCGGAGCCAGCTCCTTCAGTGCAGCCACTTCGTCGAGGCCCCCATCGATGATCTGCACCGCAACCTGATCGGCGCCCGCCGCCAGATGCTCCTCGATTCGATCTCTGACGGTGGACACGCCGCCGATGGCGTACACCGCAGCGATCAGACGTTCGCTGCCGCCTCCCCCCAGCTCGTCCTCGGCGTAGCCGCTGCGCAGAAAGTGGTTGCGGTAGTTGGGCCACCGCAGATAACGGGCGAGGTTGACAGCCGCTGCCTCCCGGGCGGGCACCGGATCGGAGGTCACGATCGCCCCCTGCTCGACGACGATCGTCTTCCCCTCGCCCAGCAGCGCTCGTGCCTGCGCAGTGTGGTCGGGTGAGGTGAGGAAGGGGTGGATCCCGTCCGCCAGTTCGCCGGCCGTGGCGATCATCTTCGGACCCAGCGCCGCCACGACCGTAGGAGGATCATGTTCGGGTGGGTGGCCGTCGAAGGGAGCATCGTTCATCGCCGCGAGATAGCTGCGCATCGTGTCGAGCGGCCGGATGTACCGGTGGCCTCGCATGGTTGCCGTGCTCTCGTGGCTGATCCCGACGCCGAGGATGAATCGACCCGGATACGCGTCTCCGATGGTTCTGCGAGCGCTCGCCATCGCCACGGGATCGCGCACCCAGATGTTGGCAATGCCCGTTCCGACCGCCATGCGCCGCGCCCCTCCGAGGAGGACGGCGGCAAAGGTGAGCACGTCCTTGCCGGCCGGAGACTCGGGAACCCAGAGTGCCCCGAAGCCCAGTTCGTCCCACTCCGCAACGAGCTCCATCGCTTGGGACGTCGGGCGCCGCTGCAGGCGACCGCTCCACACCCCGATACGGCCGAGCTCGCCGGTCATCGCGCACTCCAGAAGAGCTGTTCCGCTACGAGCTCGCTCGCCATCGTGACATCGACCTTCCGATTGCGAACGGCGATCCTATCCAGCCGACCCCGGCGTGAAACCAAGACGGCGCCAACCAGTTGACGCCGGCTCGTGGACTCCTATACCGTCTTTCCGTGATGCGGGCGGCCGCCCGTATCGCGGACAGATCTGTGGGAGGATGCCCCTGAGCGGGATGCAGTCGGTCAACCGTGCGCTCGATGTGCTCTTTCTCCTCGCCGAGAGTGGGGGCACCAAGCCCGCCTCCCTGGTGGCTCGCGAGCTCGACCTCCCTCGTCCCACCGTATATCGCATCTTGGATACCCTCGGCAAGAAGGGCGTGGTCGCGAAGGTCGGCGACGAGTTCGGCGTCACGGAAAAACTCGGCCGCATCGCGGCGGGTGCGGTCGGCGTCGGTCTGGCCGATACCGCACATCGCCATCTCCAGACACTGGTGGGAATCACCCAGGAGACGAGCGGATTGCATGTCCGCTACGGCGACGTCAGGCGTTGCATCGCCGAGGTGGAAGGACACCACGGGGTCCGCTGGGCGCGCGGCGTGGGCTTCACGGCGCCGGTGTGGTCGGGTGCGGTCGGTCACGTCATTCTCGCCGACCTCCCCGACGAGGAGATCGCCCAGATCGCAGAGCGCGCCGATTTCACCCCGTTGGCTTCACGCACCGTTTCCGGACTCGACGAGCTGCGGGAGCGCATCGACGCCACGCGCCGGCGGGGGTGGAGCCTCAGCTCGGGAGAGACCGTCGAGGGCGCCGCTGCAGTGGCTGCGCCGCTCAAGAACGCCGGCGGCCGGACGATCGCCGTGATGAGCCTGTACGCTCCGGCTGATCGTTTTGCGGTGATACAGAGTCACATCCCGGCCCTTCTCGACGCGGCAACGGCGGCGTCCGAGGAATGGGTTGGGTTGACGGCGACTGCCGACACCGGCGATCAGCAGGGGATGACCCATGCAATGACGAGGGAGAAGACATGAGACTCCGAATGAAGCGACTGGCACTACTCACCACAACGCTGTTGCTCGTGGTTGCGGCGTGCGGAGGCGACGACGACGCCACGGACACAACGGCCGCACCCGACACGACGGCCGCAGCCGACACCACGGCTGCACCGGACACAACGGCCGCAGCCGACACGACGGCCGCACCCGACACCACCGCTGCAGCCGACACCACAGCCGCACCCGACACCACGGCTGCCGCAGCACCCAACCTGGATGAGTTCTTGGTGGAGGCGGGGACCTTGACGCTGGTGACGACGGGGAACTTCCCGCCGTTCACGTTGATCAATGCCGAGACGGGTGATGTGGAGGGTTATTCCCTCGATGTCGGCGCCGAGGTGGCGTCACGGCTCGGGCTCGAGTTCGCCACCCCGACCGTCGACTTCGTTGCCGAGCTCGAAGGTCTCCAGGCGGGTCTGTACGACATCGCCGATTCGGGTATCTGGCCGACCGAGGAGCGGCAGGAGACGTTCATCTTCACCCGCCCGATGACCTCAGCCGGCTTCATTGCGCTGGTACGCGCCGCGGATGCCGGATCTCCCGGTCTCGATGGAATCACCGGCAGCGCCGGCGCCATCCAGGGCTCGATCCACGAGCAGTGGACCATCGAGAACGAAGAGATGTTGGGCTACGACGAGTACGTGCCGTTTGCCGGTGCTGCCGAAGCCGAGCTGGCCCTCAAGCAGGAGCGGATCGACGTGTGGGTGATCGACTCGCTGGTCGGTGCCGCCCGGGCCCTGGCCGACCCGGAGCTCGAGGTCACCGGACCCACCCTCAATGCTCACCCACTGTCGATGACGTTCCGACCCGACTCCGAAGGTCTGCGCGATGCCATCAACCCGGTCCTCGACGAGATGATCGCCGACGGCACCCTGGCCGAGCTCCAGGTCAAGTGGTTCGGACGCTGCATCGAAGTACCCGACGACATCAACGCCCAACCCCCCTACACCACCCTCCCCGAAGGCAACTGCCCGTAGGGACCGACCGCTGATCCGATCCGGGGGCTTCGTGCCCCCGGATCGCCGACCCAAAGGGAACCGTGGACTGGGGCCTGGTAGCAGACATCTTTCCCCTGCTCCTGGAGGCAACACAGTTGACCCTCCAGTTGTTCGTGGGCGGCCTCGTCCTCGCCACCATCGTCGGCCTGGTCATCGCCATCATGCGGCAGTCACGATTGGTTCCCGTGCGCTGGTTCGCAGCCGTCTACATCTGGTTCTTCCGCGCCATGCCGACACTCGTCATCATCTTCCTGGCGTTCTTCGTCGTCGCCCGCGACTGGTTGACGTTCCTCTCTCCGCTGCAGGCGGCGATCATCGGTCTCGGCGCCGGAGCCGGCGCTTACAAGGCCGAGATCATCCGCTCCGGCATCTTGTCGGTCGATCCCGGACAGTGGGAGGCCTCCGAGGCTCTCGGCATGACGCCGGCTCACCGCATGCGCCGGATCATCCTCCCTCAGGCGGTGCGGGTGATGATCCCGCCGTACCTGAGCAACACCGTGCTCGTGCTGCAGACGACGTCGCTCGCCACCGCCATCGGACTCGTGGAGTTGACCGGCCTGTCCCGGCAGCTCGCCAACTCGACGTTCAAGCCCATCGAGGTGATGCTCACCGCAGCGGCCCTCTATCTCGTGATGTCGTCGGCGATAGTGGTCGGCCAGATCTATCTCGAGCGGCGCTTGGCGCTCAAGGTCTGAAGGACGCCCATGGACATCGCATTCATCATCGAGGAGTTCCCGGGTATCTGGAAGGGTGTCCCGGTGACGATCGGTCTCTTCGCCTGGTCGCTTCTGTATGGAACTCTGGGCGGGCTCGTCCTTGCGCTCATGCGTCTTTCCCGCTTCAGCCCATTGCGCGCCGTGTCTGCGGGGATCACCTGGGTCGGCCGCGGCATTCCGCCCCTCATCCTGCTGTTCATCGCCTTCTTCGTGTTCCCCGAACTCGGTCTCACGCTCGAGCGGTTCCCCACCGGGGTCCTCGGACTGGCGTTGTGGACGGCGGTCTACCAAGGCGAGGTCATCCGGGCGGGCATCATGGGTGTGGACGGGGGGCAATGGGAGGCGTCGGAGGCGTTGGGCATGACCGGCCGTCACTACATGCGCCGGATCATCATCCCCCAGGGTCTGCGCATCATGATTCCACCGTACTTCGGGAACGCGATGACCCTGCTCAAGCTCACATCGATCGCATCGATCGTCACGATCACCGAGATCACGCTGCTCGCCCAACGTGTGATCAGCTTCCGGTTCGTGTCGCTCGAGCCGCTGGTGACGATCGCGTTCATCTACCTGGCGTTGAACACGGTTCTCCAGTTCGCTCAAATGGGCTTCGAACGTGCGTTCCGACTGAGGGTGTGACATGGCCTTGGTGAAAGTGGAAGGCCTCCGCAAGTCCTTCAAAGACAATCACGTCCTGCGGGGTGTGGATCTGAGCGTCGACAAGGGCGACGTCCTGGCGATCATCGGGCCGTCGGGATCGGGCAAGACGACGATGCTGCGTTGCATCAACCTCCTCGAGCGCCCCGACGCCGGGAGCATCGAAGTCGACGGCAAGGTGTTGTGCGCACCGGGCAACGACGGCAAGGTCAGCTTTGCTACGCGGGGCGAGATCCGCCGGGCACGCGAGGAGATGGGCATGGTGTTCCAGCGCTTCAATCTCTTCCCGCACATGACCGCCATGGAGAACATCATCGAGGCGCCGATCAGGGTCAAGGGCGTCGACAAGGCGGCCGCACGGACCAGAGCCCGCGAGCTGCTGAGCGCCGTGGGCCTTGCCCACAAAGAGGACGCCTACCCGATGCAGCTCTCCGGCGGCCAGCAGCAGCGGGTGGCCATTGCCCGCGCCCTCGCCATG
>JBFISM010000165.1:0-7214 GCA_041608535.1 Acidimicrobiia bacterium | reverse complement strand
GACGGAAGGGGGAGCTCGAGGGGGAACGACTCCGTCGTGCCCCCTCGATCTGGTCGCAGCGACCTGTGCGGTGCGGCCAGCAGAGAAACGATGCGGCCGAAGGCCGCTCGCTTGGAGCGAGGCGAAGCCGAGCGATATTCGATTCGAGCCTGCTCGAATCGAGGAGCGAGCGCAGCGAGCGAGAACTCGAGCCAGGCCTGGCTGGCTCGAAATCGTGTTACCGGGGCGAATCTGCGAAGCTAGAGGGAGCGGGAAGTGCAGCAGGAGTCGTCGGTGGCGAGACCATCTCACATGTTGTTTGAGTTGCTCGACGGCTTGCGTCTGCCCGAGGATCTGGCTGGTTTGGACGAAATCGAGCTCGCTGAGCTCGCCGATGCCATCCGGGACTATCTGGTCAGCTCGCTGTCCCGCACGGGCGGTCACCTGTCCCCGAACCTCGGTGTCGTCGAGCTGACCCTCGCCCTCCACCGGGTCTTCGACAGCCCAACCGACGCCATCATCTGGGACGTCGGGCATCAAGCGTATGTTCACAAGATCCTCACCGGCCGCGCCGGGCAGTTCGACAGGCTCCGCCAGGACGGAGGCCTCTCTGGCTATCCCAGCCGCAGTGAGAGCGTCCACGACTTCGTCGAGAACAGCCACGCCTCCACTTCGCTCTCGTATGCGCTGGGACTGGCGAAGTCGGGCGCCCACCGCAACGTCATCGCCGTGATCGGTGATGGTGCGCTCACCGGCGGCATGGCCTACGAGGCCCTCAACCACATCGCACAGGACCTCCCCGAGAACCTGGTCGTGATCATCAACGACAACGGGCGCTCCTACGCTCCCACGGTCGGCGGCCTGGCCAAGCACCTCGCCCGGCTGCGGCTCGACCCGCATTACGAGTCGACCAAGAAGGCCATAGGTTCACGACTGCGCAAGCTGCCGCGGATCGGAGAGCGAGCCGACGAGACGGCCCGCCGGGTCAAGGAGAGCATCAAACAGATGCTCTCCCCCTCGACGTTCTTCGACGTGCTCGATGTGAAATACGCCGGTCCGATCGACGGGCACGACATCGGTTTGATGGAATCGGCGCTGAGCCACGCTGCGGCCATACCCGAACCGGTGGTGATCCACGTCGTCACCGACAAAGGGCGCGGCTACGGGCCGGCACTGCAAGACGAGCTGGAGAGATTGCACGGTGTCGGCAAGTTCGACGTCGCCACCGGCGCCCCCAAGTTGCGCCAGATCAGCTACACGAAGGTGTTCGGACATGCGCTCGCCGCCGCCGCCGAAGCCGACGAGGACGTGATCGCCATCACGGCGGCAATGGAGTCATCGACCGGGCTTCTCCAGCTGGCCGCCCGCCATCCCGAGCGCGTCATCGATGTCGGCATCAGCGAGCAGCATGCGGTGACGCTGGCGGCGGGTCTGGCGATGGGTGGCAAGAAGCCGTTCGTCTGCATCTATTCGAGCTTCCTGCAGCGGGCGTTCGACCAGGTGATGCTCGACGTGGCGATGCATGACCTTCCGGTCACGTTCGTGCTCGATCGGGCAGGCGTGACCGGACCAGATGGGGCATCGCACCACGGTGTGTTCGATCTCACCTACCTCCGCATGATCCCCAACCTGGTGATCGCAGCACCGTCGGACGAGAACGAGCTGTGCGCACTGGTTGCCACGGCTGCGGAACACGACGGTCCAATGGCGATCCGCTACCCCAAGGGATCCGTCGAGTCGCTTCCCGACGTATCGGTGGACCCGATCCCGGTGGGCGAATGGGAGGTGCTGTCGGCGGGCTCCGATGTGCTACTCCTCGGGGTCGGGAGAATGGTCGAGGTCGCCGCCAAGGCCGCAGCACGGCTCGCCGAGAGCGACGTGGCGGCAACGGTCGTCAACGCCAGATGGGTGAAGCCGCTCGACCCCCGACTCGAGGAATGGGCAAAAGCGCATTCGCACATCGTGACCCTCGAGGACAACGTGCTCTCCGGCGGCTTCGGCGCCGCCGTGCTGGAACATCTCGCAGCGACGGGGGCGGCCGGTAAGGTGCGATCGTTCGGGATCCCCGACGAGTTTCTCCGCTTTGGCAGCGCCGATTCCATCCTCGGCGAGATCGGACTCGACGCCGATTCGATAGCCCAGGCAACGCTCGACCTGGTTGGTCACGCCGACTGATCGAACACCCGTTCAGCGCCGCGGTATCTCCGTGACGACCCTCACTGGGCTGTAGGCCGCTTCATGGACGACCGTTCCGGCTGGTACTCCCAGCCGGCGGTCCCCATCGACCCATGTCTCGTACTCGCGCACCAGATTCGCCTGGGCATCGAACTCGATGACCCTGAGGCGGCGCACGCCGTCGACAAACTCGATGGCCACCGATACTCCGCCGTCGCTGGTTGTGGCGACATCCACGTCGAGGTCTTCGAGAACGCGGAGCACCGCCGCACGCAACCGCGGCGAGGCTTCCGTCTCCCGCAGGAGCACAGCAGCCAGCTCGACGAGCTGAACGTCCGTGGCGACCTGGCTGCCCTCGTTCGACGCATACGCCTCCATTGCTTGCTGAAGCTGCCCCGGGCTCGTGGGCCAGTCGCGTTGGTCGATGATCTGATCGGCCATGGACAGGGTGTCCTCCGTCGTCTGCCCGATGCCGTCGTCCGCGTCGAGCCCGGCTTCGAAGTAGGCGCGTTCCGCTGCCGGATCGAAAAACTTCGGCTGCATCGTCGTGCGCGCCACGATCATCACATCGTCTGCGATCCAGGTCTCCACCGTGCGCGGCACCAGGTACGCGAACGCCCCGAGTTCGGGCCGACCGATGTCGGCACCATCGCGGAAGTTGATCGATACACCGGTGGAGGTCGAATAGAGGTACTCACCGTCGGCCGCCCGCGCGATCTCGACCCTCTCGGCCACATTGGCGAGTTCGCCGAGCGCGGTCACCGGCTTCGGTCTCACCAGCGAGATTCCAATACCAATGGCGACGACCATGACGAAGGCCACCCCTGCCGCAGCCAGCCGAGGAAGGAGGCCACGCACACGCGACCAACCGGGCGTGCGCTGGGCTTCGGCTGCGATCGCCGCGTTCAGCATGCGCCATCCGTGAAGGTATTCAGCTTCGCTGGGGGCGGGAGAACCCGTCGCTTCGCGCAGCAACAGATCCAGGGGGTGCCCTTGCCTACTCACTCCGAGTCCCCTCGGTGGTTGTCGTGGTCTCGACCTGTTGTTTGTCCGAAACCCGGCAAGAGTTCTTGCATTCTCCGCCGGGCACGCGAAAGGCGGGACCGCACCGTTCCAATGGGAATACCGAGGGCCGAGGCCACCTCCTCGTACGACAGCTCGCCGACGGCAGCCAGGAGCAACACCTCGCGGTCACCCTTGTTGAGTTTCTGCAACGCCCGGTTGATCTCGGGTACCGCCAGCACCGCCTCGATACGCTCGTGTTCGAGCTCGATCGACTGGGTGGAGGTGTCCTCGATCGTCTGGGCGTGGAGGTAGGCACGCTCCTTCCGCTTCTGCCGACGCAGGTGATCCCGAATGAGGTTCGAGGCAATGCCGTACAGCCAGGGACGGCACAGAGGACGGTCGAGATCGTATCTCGACCGTGCCTCGAATGCCTTGACGAATACGTCCGACGCCAGATCGCCTGCACCGGACGTGCCAATACGTCGGGCCACGTAGCGATACATCGTCTGGAAGTACCGCTCGTAGATGACGGTGAACTCAGCGCCGTTGGTGAGCGAGGCTTCGATCACCGCAGCATCGCTCCGAGTTGTCACTCCGTCTGACACGCTACTCCCCTGGCCCGAGCCGTCCCCCCCGGCATTCCCGGGCGGGGAGCTCAGAGAGCGGTCGTACGAATCAGTACGACCAGTAAGAAACCGATTCCGTGCGGTTGTTCATCCAATACGCGATGTTATCGATCTGGTATTTCGTGTATGTGTGATATGTGCTGCCGGCTCGGTTCGGAAGATCGTGATGCTTGAGGTGGTAGCAGCCGTTGTACGACGACGAAATGCGGTTCCGCCACCAGCCGGTTGCGTTCCAATAGCCGCCCGAGCAACTCGAACCCTTGATTGTGATCGACGACCCTGTGCCGTTGTATCCGTCGTAATGGATACCCAGCGTGAACCAGGCAGCAAGCTGCTGGACCGACTCGCTCTGGAACATGACATCGCCCTTCACCGAAGCGGACAACGCAACAGCGCCATCGCTGGCATCGAGCATGGCCTCGGCGAAGCTGCCGTAGCAACGCTCCGCACCGACGACCAGCTCACCGTCCGCCGCTTGCGTGACGACATCGGTGACGCAGTGCGTCTCATCCGGTGCGGCGGCGCCGGGCCGATCTGCGATAGCAGGGACGACCGTCATGAGAACAGTCAACATGGCACCGAGCGCGACAAACGCAACTCGGGGCATGCGCAAAGAACGCAAGTTCATAGAAACCCTCCACGGTTTACCACGACGCATTGTTGTTTGTCGCGGGTGCCTGGAAAGTTCACGATTTCTCATCAATTTTGATGAAAAACCCGGAGCGCGCGAATTTCTCGTCTAGATAATCGGGATTTGCGAGAACTCTGCGGCCTGCATCGACAAACAACGGGTCAGAAAGGCCGGGAACCCTTTCCCCCATTTCCGGTCACCGATTGACGGAGCGGCTGGGCGCCCCCTACCAACCTCCACGGCCCAAGCGCCCAGTCGAACCGTCAATCACTCGCTCGTACCGCGATTCCCCCACGATCGGACGAGCGCGGGCTGGGCACGGCGCGCACTGTTCGAGCCCAGCTGCGACCACATGGGCATCGCAACGGCGTCACAGCGGGAATATGACGATGCCCGTCGGCTCCACGTCGATCTTCGGCGGCGAGGTTGCCGTGTCAGCGGAGTTGACGAAGGCCCGCTGTAGGAACGCCGCCATCTGCGCCCGGGTCACGGGCTCGCTCGGGCAGAACCGATCGTTTGTCGGAGGGTTGCAACCCTTGGTGATTCCGGCCGTGGCCAGTTTCTCGATATCCGCCTCGAATATCGACCCGTCGTCGTCGGTGAAGTCGACATCTCCCTGGTCGGTGAGCCCGAAGGCACGCACGAGAAAGGCCGCCATCTGCTCCCGGGTGACGATGGAATCGGGGCAGAACTTGTCGTTGGCCGGGGGGTTGCACCCCTTGGTGACCCCGGCGGCTGCCAGTGCCTCGATGTCCTTCTCGAAGACGTCGCCGTCATCATCGACGAAACCTGGGCCGGTGTACGCCGGCAGCTGGAACGCCCGGTTGAGGAACGCAGCCATCTGTCCCCGGGTCACCCCACTCGACCCACAGAACAAGGTGTTGTCAGGAGGGTTGCATCCCTTGGTGATGCCGCTGTTCCCGAGCCAGTAGATGTCGCCGGCAAAGACCGAACTGAACATGTCGAGATAGAACGGACGCAGGATCGCCTCCCCGGTACTCGCCGCCTTGCCCGCGGTCACGACCACTGCATTCGCCGTGTCCGATTGGAGAACGGGCTTGCCGGAGTGGATCTCCGGGAAGAACCCGCTGGCCGAGCCGTCATCGACGGCGGAGAACACGACGCGGTATGAACCCGGGTTCACCGGTGCGAACGAGTAGGTGTAGTCGAGGCCGGCGGTCGTCGTTCCGAGGAGGTCCCAGTCGTCGTCATAGAGCGACGCCATGAGCGAGGTTCCCGCCGGCAACGCCATGCCGGTCGGGTAGTTCACGGTGCCTTCCACCGACCCCGGATCAACGCCCACGATCGGCGGTGAACCACCACCCGGTGTCGACCCACCGCCGTCGCCACCGGAGCCGCCGCCACCGCCGCCGCCACCG
The DNA here is from genome assembly GCA_041608535.1 of Acidimicrobiia bacterium. Taxonomy (GTDB): domain Bacteria; phylum Actinomycetota; class Acidimicrobiia; order Spongiisociales; family UBA5794; genus JBFISM01. The sequence goes on along the minus strand of JBFISM010000165.1, from coordinate 1,419 downwards.
CCACCGGACGGGGGCGGAGCGTCGACGAGGAGGTACACGGCACCGTCAGATCCGATCTCGAGGCTCCCCAGAATCGGCTCCACGTCACCCAGGTCGTAGACCCAGAAAGGGTCCGGTGAGTTCGGCTTGAACGCCAGCAACATCGCGTCGGCATCCACGGCAACGAGCGAGCCGTCGGGCGCATATTGGATCGCAAACGCGCCTCCGACGTTGAAGGTCTCCTTGTCGAGCAGATTGGGGAATCCGACCACCTGAACGCCGCCGTTGGCAGCGACGGCGATCTTGGCGCCGTTCGGGCTGATGGTGATGTCGTGTGCTCCGGGTATCGTCTTTTCTGCGAACTTCTCCCAGTCCGGCCCGGAGAAGCCGACCACCACGACGGTATCGCCGTCGAGGGCCACGATGCGCCGGGGCTGCGTGTCGATCGATTCGATCGGCCCGTCGAAATCCAACTCACCGATGAACTGGATGGTGTCGTCGACGAGGTTGATCCGGGCGAGACCGGCACCACACGTCGAGCCCACAGCGAGGATGTCGAGGGTTGCCGCCACACCGGCAGGGCAATGACCCGGGAGCGCATAGGTCTTCACCGTCGCCCCGGTCGTCTCGTCGAAGGCGACCACCTTGTTGGTGGTGTTCATCGAACCCCACACCACACCGCGATCCGGATCGTGGTTGAGCTGCTGGATCCCGCCGAGACCGGTCATCTCGGTCACGAAGTCGCCCTCGAGGTCCAGGATGACCAGGCGGTCGCCCTCGACCCCGTCGGCGATGAACCAACGGTTGGTCTCATCGACCACGGCCGAGTCGACGAAGTTGTCGATCCCGACGTCCTTGGGATCGAGCGTGGTGGCAGCAGCCACGCCCGCCAGGGTGGTCACAAAAAGGACGAGAACTATGACAGTTGCCAGCCCTCGTCCCAGCAGACGGGTGCGATGCACGGCTTCCTCCAGGGGCTCGAGACGGCCCAATCACCCGTCTCTCCATTCCACATTTCACCGTATCTACGGGACTATGCACGGACTATGAGCCCGGAGACCCATTTGGTTCCAGGCCCGTCGTCCCGCCGACCGGCCGCGTACGCCCGAACCGAGCCTGGTCCCGTCTAGCCTGGCGCACGCACCCGACCCCGTCGTCCAGCGGTCCAGGACTCCGGCCTTTCAAGCCGGCAACGCGGGTTCGAATCCCGTCGGGGTCACATTGTTCTTTGTTCGCTGGCTCCGCATCGCGGCATGGTGCGAGAGGGCGGGGCGGCCCAGCTCACGGCTACCGCCGCGGGTATCGGTGAGACAACCGCCGCACCCTCCGGGTGCGAGCGAAAGCGGCGCACGTTTACGAGGGACCCCTCGCTGACGCAGTCGCTACCGGGCACAAAAAGCTCCCCGGGCCTCGGGTAGCGCCCCCTCTCTCACTGCCGAT
>JBFISM010000164.1:0-7282 GCA_041608535.1 Acidimicrobiia bacterium | reverse complement strand
ACAGACTGTTCCCGTTGTTTGCGACATGTAGCAGAGTTACGGCATGCGCAAGAACGCGTGGTGCTCGGGGCTTGCCGGACTCGTGTTGCTGAGCGCATGCTCGCCGGCTGCGGAGTCGTTCACCCCCGATGTGCCGACATCGGTTCCCGAGGTTTCGGCGATTCCGTCACCGACGTCCACTTCGACGACGATCCCGTCACCGACGTCCCCCTCCACGACGACGGCAGTGCCGACGACGATCATCGTGGCGGAGTCCGGGGCGGCGGTCGCCGGGACGCTCCCGGACGGGACTCCGTACAACGTGTGGGTGGAGCCGCCGCTACCCATGGCAGTCGAGGGGATGTCGGCCGGAGTGATGCTCGATGTGCCCGATGGCACCTCGCTGGTGATCGGCACGACGCAGTTCCGTCTGCGCAGTGGCGGGCAGGATGACGTCGAGCTCATCGACGACCGTTATGTCGTGCCGACTGGTGGAGGGCTCGTGATCATCGATCTCTACGAGGAGGTGCTCCCGCATCTCGGGCCGGATCCCGAGGACACGCTGCGGGAAGGCGTTCGACCGGCCGCGGAGTCCCGGCTGCCGAGTCTCGAGTTGCATCCTCCGTTCCGCTGGGCCACCGACACGGAGATACCGCGGCAGATGGGCGTGGATCACGGCCTGTTCGTGGTCAGGCGCGGCTGCGACGACACGATGGCGGAGGCATGCAGCGAAACGAGAGCGGTGCAGCTCATCCGGGCCGAGCTCGTATATGCGGGTGACACGGTGCCGGAATGGCCTGACGGGACCGAAGTCTTCATCGAGTCGCGGGCTCCCCGTCCGGTGACGGACGAGTACTACCTGGATCCCGGTCCGCTCGAGGCGCGCTCCGGTCATTCGGTGATGTGGGCCGGCGAGGAGATGATCGTGTGGGGCGGAGCCACCGCGGACACGCCGCCGAATCTCACCGACGGGGCAGCCTTCGACCCGGTGTCCGACACCTGGCGCATGCTGCCCGAGTCGCCGCTCACGCCGGGGCAGGTGAATCGCGCCGTGTGGGCCGGCGATCGGATGATCGTCGTCGGGAACGAGGACACGGCTGAGTACCGGAGGGATACGGACACGTGGCGAATCATCGGCGCTGGTATCGAGCCGTCACGATCGCATCGGCTGATGCTGTGGACCGGGGAGTCGGTGGTGGTGTGGAACAGCCTGGGGCTGCACGAGTTCGATGAATCAACCGGGCAGTGGCGGCCGCTCGAGGGGCCCGGCTTCGGGAGCGCCGACCCCTGGCTCACCTCGTTGCACACCATCGATGGCCGGCTCGCGATCGCGGATTTGCGCGCTGGCAGCTGCTCGGGGCGGCGGATCGCCGTGCACACCGCATCTGGGTGGACCGAGCTGCCGCCGCTGTCGCTCGACACACCGTCCTCCGCCGATTGCTCGTATCCCCACCAGATGGCGTGGATCGGAGACCGGGTGGTGGCATGGGAGGATGAAGGCCATCCGACGATGGCTCTCGATCCGGGTGGGGAGTGGGAAGAGATCGCAACCATCCCGCTCGGTGGCCGGGAGGGGCCGGACGGGCCGGTCATCATGGGTGACCGCTTGTTGGTTCCACAGTGGGATGTGGGTGCCGTGTTCGATCCCGGCTCGGGCCGGTGGGATCAGGTCCGGCTGCCGGGCTACGGCGCATCGGCGGACATGGTGTGGACCGGATCGGAGATCCTCATGTGGGGTGGCGCTTGTTGTTTCGGCACGCCGTCTGGTCCGCTCACCAACGATGCGTGGCGCTGGTGGCCCAACGACATGAGCGGCGGTGGCTGAGGCGGCCATTGCTCCATGGTTCGACGTCAGGCAAACGACACCACGACCCGCTGCGCTTTGCGAAACACGAGCCCGGAGGGTCCCGTAGAAGCGTCGGCAACGAAGGTGCACTGCGGCATCTCGTCGAAGAGCGCGTTGGCGGCTGCGGTCATCTCCAGACGAGCCAGGTGGGCGCCGAGACACGAATGGGGCCCGCGGGCGAACGTGAGGTGCCTGGCGGCATTGGGACGATCGAGCCTGAAGACGTCTGGGTCCGGGAAGACGGCCGGATCGCGATTGGCGCCCGCAAGTGACACGACGACCAGGTCGCCCCTTCGGATAGACGCCTCGCCCATGGCCACGTCGTCTGTTGCGTAGCGGTCGACACGGGCCGCTGCAGGCTCCAGGCGCAGCGACTCCTCGATGGCTGCAGGCAACAGCGACCGCTCGGACCGGAGTCGCTCGACTTCGCCCGTCGTGAAGAGATGCCACAGGAAGTTGGCCACGGCTCCCTCGGTCGTCTCGATCCCACCGAACATGACGACTGCCACGTTCGAAGCGATTTCCTGCTCGGTCAGGGTCTGCCGGGCCGCGCCGAGAACGGGTGAAGACGCCGACGGCGTGGCTGCAATGGCGGCAGCGAGGCGCGAGAACGCCGCCGGCCCTGCAACTGGCAGGGCGAGTCCCGACGAGAGTGCGTCCACGGCCTCCACGATGTCCCGGTACCAGGCCAGCGCCTCGCTCGGAGCGGCGGCGAGGCGCAACGTCTCGAGCACGGCTTCGGCTGCCAGCGGTGCGGCGAGCTGAGTTCTCAGCTCGGCGGTACCGGCCTGTGCCAGGCTCAGTGCCAACGCTCGAGCTCGGTCTCGCAGCCACGAGCCGATGGCGTGCTCCAGCGCAGGGAGTCGGTACGGGGGAACGAACGGGCCTCGATGACGGGCATGCTCCGCACCGTCACGCGACAACATCGAGGGTCCGATGACCTGGCCCGTCGTGAACCGAGGGTCGTCGACGGTGAACGCCGCAGAGTTGCGCATGACTTCGAGAGCCACCTCGTACCCGCAGGCGACCCAGCCGCCGAGCTCCTCCACCCAGGTGACGGGGCCCTCACGACGGATGGCGGCAAGCAGCGGATGTGGATCTGTGGACCATGTTTCCAGGCTCGCCATCGCAGGCAGCGTATTCGCCCCATGCCGCAGTCTCCGCACTCGGACCTTTGGCAACAAATAGTGAGAAATGAGGTGAAGTGCAGCCGTTTGGCATGATTCTTGTCGCACCCTCGCCATACGATCGCTCCATGACTGATGTGATAACAGTCGCAACGGCCGAAATGCCCATGCAACGGGTGCGGCAGGCGGTCCACGATGTATGCCGCCAAGATCGCAGCGGTTGGGGAGGCGCTGCACTGATGGCGGAGGCCGAGGATCTCGCCGAGGCGATAGGTGAACTGGAGACGGAGCTGGTGCTCGTCGTGCGCAACATCGAGGAGGGCCGGCACACTGCACACAGCGGCGCCGCCGGAACCACGCAGTGGCTGCAGAGATCCTGCGGGCTTGCGCCGCAACGGGCACGCTCGGTCGTCAAGACGGCTCGGTTCGTCGGGGAGCATCCTGAGACACAGCGGATGTTGGCGACCCGGGACGTGGCCCTGCCCAAGATCGAAGCGCTCGCCCAGCAGGTGCGAGGCCGGCGGGATGCTCTGTACAAGGACCACGCAGAAACGCTTCTGGATCTCGCCACGTCGCTCAGCTACCGCGACTTCACCAAGGCGCTCCGGCACTGGGTGGTGCTCGCCGACGACGTCCTCACCGATCGCGAGCACATGGAGCGCCATGAGGTGCGGCGCCTGCACATCTCCACGACCATGCACGGAATGGTCGCCGGCGAGTTCTTCCTCGAGCCGGTTGCCGGGCAGCGGCTCATCCGGGCGCTCGATGCGCTGACACCACCGGACGCCCAGGACGTACCCGGCGGACCGCGAACGCTGCCCCAGCGCCGTGCAGATGCCCTGGCCGAGCTGGCCGCCCGCTACCTGAGCGCCTCCGGCCGCTCAACCAAACTCTCCGGCAGCTCCGGCAGCTCCGATGAGACCTCGCCCGATCGCCCCGGTCGTTTCGTGCCCCATCTGGCCGTCAATGTGATGGTCGACCTCGCCACGCTCACCGAAGATCCAGGGCCGACGGACTGGTCATCGGTGCGGAGCGAGATCGATGGGATCGGCCCGGTCGGCAGGAGCACGATCCGCCGCATCATCTGCGACGGCCACCTTCGCCGCGTCATCGTCGACTCGCAATCGAATGTCATCAACCAAGGTCGAGCCACTCGCTTCGCCACTCCTGCGCAACGCGCCGCCCTCGTGGTACGAGACGGTGGGTGTATCGGATGCGGCCGGCCCAGTCATTGGACCGAGGTCCACCACGTACGGGGCTGGGTGAATGCGTCGGGCGAGACCAATCTCGACGAGCTCGTCCTGGTCTGCCAGCGCTGCCACACCCTCGTCCATGAGGGGGGCTGGCGAGTCGAACGCCGGTCCGACGGCCGCTTCGCCCTGGAACCGCCCGATCCGTAGCGGGGTCGCCCGAAGGGCCGGCAGCGGCGTTGCGAAGGGCGCATGTGAAGGGCTCGACTGGTGAAGCGGCGGAGGTTTCGTTGGTGATGGGTCCCTGGTGGGCCCCGTAGCGGCGGCCAACGGCCGAACGGCACTATCGCAGCGGCTTGCCACCGTCGTACGGTGCGCACATGACAACTCCAACCAACCTCGAGACGCCGAGAATGACGCCACCCCGTTGGTTGAATGGGCTGATGTCGACCATGCTTCGTACGCCCTTGCTCCAACGGATCGTCGGCAGGAGCACCGCGTTGATCACGGTCACCGGACGAAAGAGCGGCCGGGCCATCACTACCCCGGTCAGCTACACCAGGGTCGACGGCAGCATCGTTCTCACGTGTCACGAATCTCGCCAGTGGTGGCGGAACGCCCAGGCCGATCCTCGGGTCCGGCTCCGGCTCGCCGGCAGGGAGTCGCCGGGACGAGCGACGATCTTGCGTGGCCGCGAGGCTCTGCCCTACTTCCTTGCGATGCTCGAAGATCAGCGGGTCGTCGCCAAAGCGCACGGCGTGGACGTCGACGATGCGGGTCAGCCCGATCCGCAGCAGGCTGCTGCGGTGCTCACCACCACCGTCGTCGTGTTGGTGACGCTCGACGACACGTCGCCCTCTTGATCCGTCCATCGCTCACGCACTCTGCGTTCCACTGATCCGAGCTTCGAGGAATCGTCGCTCCCGGGCGGTGGGCGCCAGTTCGAGCGCACGTCCGAAGGCGTTGCGAGCTGCTTCTTCTCGACCAATCTCCTGCAACAACGTTCCGCGGGCCGAGTGAAACAGGTGATAGCCGTCGAGTGTGTCTTCGAGTCGGTCGAGAAGCGGCAGAGATGATGCGGGGCCATCGACCTCGGCGATCGCGATGGCTCGGTTCAACGCCACTACGGGTGTCGGTAGGCACGAGTAGAGCTGGTCGTACAGCGCCACGATCTGGGTCCAGTCCGTAGCCGCAAACGACCCGGCGTCGCAGTGGACAGCTTGGATGGCCGCTTGCAGCTGATACGGACCGGGTCGGTTGCGGCGCAAGCAGGTGCGGACGATGGCGTGCCCCTCGGCGATGAGGGAGACGTCCCACGTGGTGCGGTCCTGGTTGCGCAACAGCACCAGCTCTCCATCCGCCACCCGGGCGGGCATGCGTGACTCCGTCAGCAGCATCAGGGCCAGCAGACCGGCGGTCTCCGGCTCGTCCGGCATGAGGTCGACGAGCGACCGGGCCAGCCGGATCGCCTCCACTCGCAGCGCCGCTCGTTGCGGATCGTCGGCGCCGGTGTTGTAGATGAGGTAAAGCACCGCCAACACCGACTGCAACCGCTGGGGCAGGTCGGCGTCGGCGGGCACTCGGTAGGGGATCTTGGCTGCTTTGATCTTGTACTTCGCCCTGACGAGGCGCTTCGCCATCGCCGCCTCGCTCACCAAGAAGGACCGTGCGATCTCGGCGACATCGAGCCCGCACAGCAATCGCAGTGTCAGCGCCACTCGGTGCTGAGCGTGGAGCGCCGGGTGGCAACACGTGAAGATGAGTCGGAGCTGATCGTCCTTCACCGGTCCCTCCTCCCAGTCGTTGGCAGGGGTCGAAGGCGTTTCGCCGCCGGCGGCGACCTGCTGGTGGAGAATCCGACCCCGTTCGAGACGTCGTAAGACGTCGATGGCGCGATGTCGTGCGGTCACCACGATCCACCCTGCCGGGTTGGGCGGAATCCCGTCCCTGATCCACCGGTCCGTGGCCACCACGAACGCTTCCTGTACGGCGTCTTCGGCGAGTGAGATGTCGCCACAAACACGCACCAGGGTCGCTACGGCCTGGCCGTACGCGGCACGAAAGACCCTCTCGACGGTCTCCACCGCGTCCCGGGCATCGTCGGGGCCGGTCACACCCTCAGCCGCTTTGTGTCTCACTCATGTGGTCGGCCACCTTGCCGGTTGCCCGGAAAGGACGAACCTCGATGGCATGGTCGATGGCCTCCGCGACTTTGCCGGCCCAGGCGAGGGCCTCATCGAGGTCCGCCGCATCGATGATGTAGAAACCTCCGATGTGCTCCTTGGATTCGACGAATGGGCCATCCGTCATCACTACATCGCCCTCGGCCGTTTCCACTGTCGTGGCCGCCTCCGGGCCGTGAAGTGCGCCCCCGAAGACGAAGGTCCCGGTCGACTCCATCTCCGCCTCGAGGGTCATCACTCGCTGCATGGAAGCCTGCATCTCATCTGGTGTGGGCGGTCGATCGGGCATCTCGCCCTCGGCCATGTAGGTGGACAACAGGTAGTGGGTCATGGAACGCTCCTAGGCACCGGCACGGGTGGCTCCCGCACTCACCCTACTCACGAACGAGACGGCGCCCCGAGGACATCGGATCGTCGAGATTCTCGGTCGCGACCTCGTGGCGACGGGACGGTCAACCGCATTGTGAGGTGCGAGGTCGGCGTGGCGGTTGGTCAGTCGGGTGACGGGCGGAGACCAAAGCCGCGCACCGCGATACCGCCGTCCGTCTCGATGATCGTCCCCGTCGTCGTTGCGGAGTTGCGGCGGGAGGCGAGTTGGACGTAGTGGCCGGTGTAGTCGGCCGGCTCGGGCATGATGCCGAGGGCCGAGGCGGAGCGAGCGATGTCGGCGAGACCGGGGACGGACGACGGCGTGCGGTCGCTCTGGCCGAGTGCAGCGGGTCCGCGAATGTCGGTGTTCATGAAGCCGGGGGCGACACCGTTGACGCGCACATGCGGCGCGAGCTCGTAGGCGAGCTGGCGGACGAGACCCACGACGGCGTGTTTCGATGCGGTGTACACGACGCCGCCGATGCCCGCATGCCACGAGGAGAGCGATGCGGTGAGGATCACCGAGCCCCTCGATTCGATGAGGGCCGAACCCGCCGCCTTCACCCCGAGAAGGTAACCCTTGACGTT
>JBFISM010000163.1:0-7294 GCA_041608535.1 Acidimicrobiia bacterium | reverse complement strand
GTTCGGTGGCGATTGGCGCAGTAGTTTGGAACTGTCGCTTCAATGCCCCCACACCCTGCCCAGTAGAAACCCTGTCCGAGGCCAATGTCTCGCGGTAGCTCTGGGAGCTGATCCGCCCTGCTACCCGATGTCGCTTTGCGATGCGGATGAAGCGACGAAGAGGGGGAGTCTCGTCACGGCGCACGCGGCAGGTGTTACGCACCTCTGCTGCGTAGTCGGGCGCCACCGAAGGCGAGCGCTTCGCGCGAGCCGCTTGTCCCAGGTCAATGTCTCGCGGTAGCCCCGGGAGCTGATCCGCCCTGCCACCCGCCACCGCACCGCAATGCGGATCTCAGCGACGACGAAGTGGGGTGGTGTAGCCGAGGCGCTCGTCGAAACCGTCCCGCACCTTTGCCGCGTATGCGGGCGCCACCGAAGGCGAGCGCTTCGCGCGAGCCGCTTGTCCCAGGCCAATGTCTCGCGGTAGCTCTGGGAGCTGATCCGCCCTGCCACCCCACACCGCACCGCGATGCGGATCTCAGCGACCAAATGAACACAGCATCGAACATGCGTTCGGCTATAGTGGCGACCTAGATCACACGCTTGTGATTTGGCTCGGGTAGGTTCTTGTCACACCCGAGGGATACGGTCCGAACACGTACCCGCCAACTGCAAGCAGCAGATGCAGCCAGTGCCGAGGAGGCCACGAATGGGCAAGGAACAGGGAGACAGGGAGAAGACCCTGGAGATGGCGATGTCGCAGATCGAGCGGCAGTTCGGCAAGGGCGCCATCATGAAACTGAGCGACGGCAGCATCCGCAACATCGAAGCCATTCCCACTGGCGCCTTGTCGCTCGACCTCGCCCTCGGTATCGGGGGTCTGCCCCGGGGCCGCGTCGTCGAGATCTACGGTCCGGAGTCGTCGGGGAAGACCACGCTGGCGCTCCACGTTGTCGCCGAGGCGCAACGCAACGGAGGGGTGGCGGCGTTCATCGACGCCGAGCACGCTCTCGACCCGGTCTACGCCAAGGCGTTGGGGGTAGATGTCGACGAGCTGCTCATCTCGCAGCCGGACACGGGGGAGCAGGCGCTCGAGATCGCCGACATGCTCATCCGCTCCGGCGCCCTCGACGTCGTGGTGATCGACTCGGTGGCCGCCCTGGTACCTCGTGCCGAGTTGGAGGGCGACATGGGCGACTCCCGTCCGGGTCTACAAGCCCGGCTCATGTCGCAGGCCCTGCGCAAGCTCGCCGGCACGATCAACCGCTCCGACACCACCGCCATCTTCATCAACCAGCTCCGCGAGAAGATAGGCGTGATGTTCGGGTGTATGAACTATGCCACTCGGGTCACGCTGGCCGATGGATCACAAGAGAAGATCGGCAAGATCGTGAACCAGAAGTTGCCCGTCGAGGTGCTGGCTGTCGAGCCGGAGACGGGCCGAGTCGAGCCCAAGCGGGTCGTGAACTGGTTCGACAACGGCAATGCCGACGAGTTTCTCCAGTTCACCGTGTACAAGCCGGAAGGCAATGGGCGAGCACAGTTCGCCGCAACGGCCAATCATCTCATTGCCACCCCGGGCGGGTGGCGCGAAGCTGCCGAACTCATCGAGGGCGATCGAGTGTTGATGCCGCTGAAGCACTACCTGTCCGACCAGCAACGGCAGCTCGTGCTCGGCGGGGTGATGGGCGACGGATCAGTCTCTCCGAAGCGGTCTCACTCCTACGGGCCGGGTATGAAGTCGCGGTTCCGCTTCGGTCATGGGCCCAAACAGAACGCCTATGCGCAGTGGAAAGCCAGCTTGCTCGAAGGCGTACCCATCTCGGTGTCACCCCATGCCAAGGGTGGGCTGATGGTCGAGACGTCGCCGTTGGCAGAACTCGATGAGGTGCGACAGGCCGTGTACGTGGCTGGCAAGAAGGTGTTCAGCTGGGACTACCTCAAAGAACTCACGCCCTTTGCCCTGGCCATCTGGTACCTGGACGACGGTACGTTCGCCGTTCGACGCAAGGATGGATCAGCAGGTCGCTCCGATGTATGCGTCGAAGCCATGGACCCTGGCTCACGTCGGCGCCTGGTTTCGCTGCTACAGGACACGTATGAGTTGAGCTGCAAGCTGATAACCCGGGCGGGGAAGGCCGTGATCGTCTTCGATCGTGACGGAACCGAGGCGCTGCACGCCCTGGTCGCTCCATATGTGCCTGATTGCATGTCATACAAGCTGTTGCAGCATCACCGTGGTCGCTATGCCGTCGAGGTGCAGCCGGCACGGGAGCGTCATGCCTTGGCTGCGTTACCGATCGTTGATGTGCATGTGAAGCCGCCGACGAGAAGCATGCGACGCTTCGACATCGAGGTCGAGGGGCATCACACCTACCTCGTCGACGGTGTCATGGTGCACAACTCACCTGAGACCACGCCTGGGGGTCGGGCGCTGAAGTTCTATTCCAGCGTGCGGATCGATGTGCGCCGGATCGAGTCGATCAAGCAGGGGACCGACAACATCGGCAACCGGGTGCGAGCGAAGATCGTCAAGAACAAGGTCGCCCCGCCGTTCCGAGTCGCCGAGTTCGACATCATGTTCGGCGAAGGCATCTCCCGGGAGGGCTCGCTGCTCGACATCGCCGTCGATGAGGGTGTCGTGAAGAAGGCTGGTGCCTGGTACACCTACGAGGGCGATCAGCTCGGACAGGGCCGGGAGCGTGCCAAGGAGTTCTTGCGGGAGAACCCGGAGATCGCCATGCAGCTCCACAATGCCGTGCTCGAGGTGGTGGGCATGATCGAATCCGAGGAGCCGAGCGACGTGCCCGACGACGCCGAAACCATTGCCGAAAGCGAGTGAAAGCGGTCGGCGGAAACCGTTTTCAGTGATCGTCTGCGATGGAGCGGCCCTCACACCGCAACCACCACCGCATTCGGGCTTTTCGCGGTTTCGGAAAACAGGATCCTGGGGTAGCATCGGAAGTCCACACACACAACACCACGAAAACGACAACAAGGACACCTGATCGATGAGTGCATCACGCTGCAAGCGGCGCCGGGAGGTGACACCACGGGCCGAATGAGCCCGTGCCGTATTTCCCCGCCCCGTGCTGTACTCCGTGTGTGTGCCGAGCCGCTTGGCTCGGCACTGTGCGTTTCAGGGGTCCTGGAAACGAGTTCCCATGGACTGGATACTCACCGCACTCGTTGCGATAGCCGTCGGGGTCGTCGCCTTTCTCCTCGGACGTGAAGCGCAACGCAGGCGGCGGTTGCACGTTGCCGAGTCGGCGGAAGAACTCCTCGACAGCGCTCGCGCCGAAGCCAGATCGATCCTCGACCGTTCCGAGGAGGAAGCCAGAGCGCTGGCGGAGACATTTCGAGCCCGGGAGGAGGCGTCCCTCGAGCACCGCAAGCTGGAACTGGCCAACCTCGAGGAGCGAATGGCGCAGCGCGAAGTCACGCTCGAACAACGGGCGGCCAATCTCACCCAGCGGGAAGAGCTGCACCTCGACAAAGAGCGCGAGCTGGCGGACAAGCGGGCCGAGGTAGCCGCGCTGCGTGAAGACGCCCGGATGCGTCTCGAGAGCATCGCATCCTTCGACTCCAAGTCTGCGAAGGAAGAGCTGATGCGCAAGATCGAGGACGAGGCGCGTCGCGAAGCCATGGTCACGGTGCGCGATGTGGAAGTGAAGGCACGTGAGGAGTCGGAGCGGCGGGCTCGTCGCATCCTCGCCACGGCCGTGCAGCGTCTTGCGGCCGAGGTCGTGTCCGAGACGACGGTCTCGGTGGTGCCGCTTCCGTCCGATGAGATGAAGGGTCGGATCATCGGACGTGACGGCCGCAACATCAGGGCGTTCGAATCGGTGACCGGGGTCAACCTGGTCGTGGACGACACCCCGGAGTCTGTTTCGGTGTCGACGTTCGACCCGGTGCGGCGTGAGATCGCCAAGTTGGCGCTCGAGCGTCTCGTCGAGGACGGACGCATCCACCCGACCTCGATCGAAGAAGCTCACGAGAAGGCTCGAGCAGAGGTGGAGCAGTCGATCCGCGACGCCGGAGAGTGGGCCATGCTCGAAGTCGGCGTCACCCGCATGCACCCCGAGTTGGTGCAGCTCCTGGGGCGGCTCAAGTACCGCACCTCTTACGGTCAGAACGTGCTCCATCACCTGGTGGAGAGCGCCCACATCGCCGGCATGCTGGCGAGCGAGATGGGGATGGATCCGGCAGAGGCCATGCGGGCGGCCTTTCTCCACGACATCGGCAAAGCGGTCACCCACGAAGTCGGTGGCTCCCATGCACTCATCGGTGCCGAGATCGCCCGCCGGTTCGGCGAGGATGCCTCTGTGGTCCATGCCATCGAGGCGCACCACAACGAAGTCGAGCCCCGCACCTTGGTAGCCGTGATCGTGCAGGCTGCAGATGCCGTCTCCGCAGCCCGCCCCGGGGCGCGCCGCGAAGCGCTCGAGTCCTACGTACGCAGGCTCGAGAAGCTCGAAGAGATTGCAGCCTCTTTCGGTGGCGTTGATCGGGTCTTTGCCATGCAGGCCGGCCGGGAGATCCGTGTCGTGGTCGATCCCGGCGAGATCGACGATCTCGGAGCGAGTCAGCTGGCCAGGGAGATCTCGCGCCGCCTGGAGACCGAACTGCAGTACCCCGGGCAGATCGAGATCACGGTGATTCGCGAATTCCGCGCCACCGATTACGCCCGCTGACCGGTCCCGGAGCTGCGATGAGCACGATGGTCAATCTGGGCACACCGACGGTGCGGCGGCGCACCGAGCCTGTCGTGCGCACCCCCACCCGGACCGGCCAGACGTATTTCATCCGCACCTTCGGCTGCCAGATGAACGAGCACGACTCCGAACGCATTGGCGGGTTGCTCGAATCGGACGGCATGACCCCGGTAGCTACTCCGGACGAGGCCGATGTCGTCGTGCTCAACACCTGCACGATTCGGGAGAACGCCGACCAGAAGCTGTATGGGTACCTCGGGGCGCTCAAGGCGATCAAGGACCGCCGTCACGGTATGCAGATCGTGGTCGGTGGGTGTATGGCGCAAAAGGACAAGGACTCGATCCAGGAGCGGGCAGCTTGGGTGGACGTCGTCTTTGGGACGCACAACACGCACCGCGTCGTCGATCTGCTCGACCACGCCGCGGAGTGGGGTCCGGTCACGGAGATCTTCGACGCCACGCTGTCCGTCGACGACATCCCCTCGAGCTTGCCCAGCCATCGGGAGTCGCCCCACACGGCATGGGTGACCATCACCATCGGGTGCAACAACTCGTGCACGTTCTGCATCGTGCCGGCAGTCCGGGGCCGGGAGATCTCGCGACGTCCCGGGGACATCATCAGCGAGGTGACGTCGTTGGTTGCACAGGGCGTCAGCGAGGTGACGCTGCTCGGCCAGAACGTCAACTCCTACGGACGTGATCTCGACATCAACGGGCGACGCCCACTCTTCGCCGAGCTGTTGCGGCGCACCGGGGACGTGCCGGGGCTGCGCCGCATCCGCTTCACCAGCCCCCACCCGAAGGACTTCAAGGAGGATGTCGCGGTTGCCATGGCCGAGACGGATGCCGTTTGCGAGCAGCTCCACTTGCCGCTCCAAGCGGGCAGCGACCGGATCCTGGCCGCGATGCATCGTGGTTACACCGCCGCGCGATTCCTCGCCAAGCTTCGCATGGCCCGAGAGACCATCCCCGGGTTGGCCGTCTCCACCGACATCATCGTCGGCTTCCCCGGCGAGACCGAAGCCGACTTCCAGGCGACGCTCGATGTCGTCGCTGCAGCACGGTTCGAGTCTGCGTTCACCTTTCAGTTCTCGCCGCGACCGGGCACGGCGGCCGCCGAGATGGACGACATGGTTCCTCCCGAGGTCATCCAAGAGCGATTCGACCGGCTGGTCACTCTGCAGAACGAAATCACGTTCGATGCCAACCGAGCCCTGGTGGGCTCGATCGTCGAAGGGATGGTCGAGGGACCGTCGAAGAAGGACCCGGCGTTCGTGACGGCGCGCACCCGGCAGAACCTGCCCATCCACGTCGCGGCCGACCTCGACCCGGGTGCGTATCACGAGTTGCTCGTGGAGCGTGCCGCACCGCATCATCTCGTTGGGAGTCTGGTCTCCTGACCATCTATGCCGTGCTCGGCCCGACGGCGTCGGGCAAGTCGGCGTTTGCCCTGGATCTCGCCGAGCGGCTCGATGCCCCGCTCCTCAGCGTCGACTCGATGCAGGTCTATCGACACATGAACATCGGTACCGCCAAACCGTCTGCAGCGGATCGGCAGCGGGTGGAGCACCGGCTGATCGATCTCGTCGACCCCGAGCAGGAGTTCTCACTCGCCGACTTCCAGCGCGCCGGCGAAGAGGTACTGGCGGAATTCGTCGACCGCCCCGTGGTGATCTGCGGGGGGTCAGGCCTGTATTTTCGGTCGCTGGTGGACCCCATGACCCTCGCTCCGAGTGATCCCGCGGTACGTGCACACCTCGAGGCGACGCCGCTGCCGGACCTCGTCGCCGAGCTGGTGGGCGCCGATGCGGAGGCCGCTCGGCACGTCGACATGGCGAACCCGCACCGCGTTGTGCGCGCTGTCGAGGTGTGGCGCATCAGCGGGCGTACGCCGAGTGAACGGGTGGCGACGCCGGAGTATCGAGCGTGGGCGGCGTTCGAGCCGAAACGGAGGTTCGTCGCCGTTGGTGTGGATCCCGGCGAAGCGCTGGCCCGGCGTGCCACCGAGCGGTTCGACGGCATGCTCGCTGCGGGACTGCTCGTAGAGGTCTCGGGGTTGCAGCATCGCCTGGGCCGCACCGCGTCGCAGGCCGTCGGCTACAAGGAGTTGTTGCCGGTCGCCCGCGGCGAGATCGACATCACGGAAGGACGGCGTGCCGCCGTCTCGGCCACTGTGGCCCTGGCCAAGCGGCAACGCACCTTCTTCCGCAAGGACCCGCGCATTCGCTGGGTGGAGTGGCATGATGATCGTGCGAAGCGCTTCGCCCGTTTGTGGAGCTCGTTGGGAATCACACCATGAAGGTCGACTTCGTCAAGATGGAGGGTCTCGGCAACGACTTCGTCGTCGTCGACGGTCCCCTCGACATCACGCCCGAGTTGGTGCGGGCGTGGTGTGATCGACGGCGGGGCATCGGCGCCGACGGCGTGCTCGAGATGACTCCCCTCGATCCAACCACGGTCCGGATGCGTTACTGGAACGCCGACGGCTCCGTTGCCGAGATGTGCGGCAATGGCGTGCGCTGTGTCGCCCGGCTCAGCTTCGACCGCGGCTACGTCGAGTCTCGTGACTTCACCGTGGCGAGCCCGATCGGTCCGCTCCC
>JBFISM010000162.1:0-7365 GCA_041608535.1 Acidimicrobiia bacterium | reverse complement strand
GGCACCGACCATTCGCTCGGTCTGTGATCGAGGTGTTGCCATGTCGCCTCCTCGGCGTTCCGAATATATGCCTAAGCATAGAATATCTATGCGCACGCATACAACCTTGGTATCATCGCGTTCATGGCTGATTCGCCCGCTCCAGCACCTCGCCCCGCCGCCACCAGAGGTCCGCGCCTGTTCAGCGAGGAACAAGCCAAGGCGTTCCTGGGATTCATACGCGCCGGCGCTGCCCTCGAGCGCGCTCTAGACCGAGGCCTAGCCGACGAGCACGGCATCGGGCTTCATCAGTTCGAGGTCCTCTTATTCCTCGCCACTTCGTCGGCCGACTACAGCATGCCAATGACGGAACTCCGCCGACGCACCCCCCTGAGCCAGAGCCGCGTATCACGAGTCGTCAGCGGCTTGGAGGCCGAGGGACTCGTCAGGCGGCAAACCGATCCAAACGACAGTCGGGCCATCACCGTCGTCATGACACCACAGGGCATGGCGACCTTCGAAGCCGCACAGCCCCGGCATCACCGCGACCTCGAGGAGCATCTCTTCTCCATCTTGAACGACATCGAGATCCGCCAGCTCGCCACCATCACAACCAAGCTTCTCGCCGCCGAGCAGAACCAACGATGAGAGCGTGCGATCCTCGAACAGAGCGGGCGGAGCCCGAGCCAGGCGGGACTGAGCAACACGACAAGCCTGGCAAATCGCCAACATATATGTCCCGTGGACCAGTCGGACCCAAGCTTGAGCTACTGGGCCAACCAGGCCCTGGCGATGATCCAGCACACAGATCATTCACCGCCCGGCGCGATATCGCGGACTCCCTACCGAGCCGAATCGGCACTCGGCAATACAGCTAGCGCGCCTTCTGTGGGTTGGCTGTCGCGGCGACCAGGCGGCCCTTGAAGTTCCGAGACGTTGTTTCGAGTGCATGGCGCTCAGCCGCAGCGAGTGAAGTGCCTTGTCCTCCGCTGCCCAGCGTGCCGGCGGCGGATCCTCTCGCCGACCGGCTACCGGCGACGAGTCCCCTGGGAACGGGCACCCGGCGACCTCTCACCACAGCGGCAGTCCGTGGCTGAAGACGTTGCCCGAGTCATAGTGCAGTTTGATCGCCAGCAAACGCTGCCAGGTGACGGCGTCGAAAGCCTCGGGTGTCCGCTCCGCCTTCTCGTCGCCGTCCAGGAAGTTGAGGTAGGCCCCGCCGGCGGTGTATGGCTGCAACTGGGCCCACACGGCGGCATGGAAGTCGATGAGTGCGGTGACGCTCTCCGGGGTGGGTGTGACGCCGACGCTTTCGAGGACGTGGAGATGCTCTCTGCCTGGATAGGCGTTCGGGTGCTCCGGCTCCCTCGCCACGGCACCTCCGGCGTGGCGCAGCTCGGCCATGACGAGCGGAGCGGGCGGCGGAGGATCGAACGTTGCGCTCACCAGGATGTCGATGACCTCCTCGTCGAGGTCATCGAACCACTCGGACGTACCGAGAGCCGGCAGCGGATCGATCGGGTCGTTGCTCACCGTGGCGATGTCGCGGAATGGGATGCTTCCCCAGCGATCGATCTCCGGCTTGCGCCATTGCCGGAAGAAGTCGAGCAGGCGTTCGCCGTCTTCGGCGGGGCCGACGAAGGCGCCCCGCACGATCGTGAAGGATTTGCTGCGCAGCTCCGCCGCCGGCTCGTCGTCTGGGTAATTCATGAACGTGAGTGCAGAGGTCAGCTCGTCGGGAACGATGTCGAGCCAGCTGCGGTAGCGGTCGGCGACCTCGTGGGCGAGCTCGGCCGGATACAGGAGGTTGCCCGCATACAGCGAGGTCACTGGGACGAGATCGATCTCGATCGAGGTGACCACGCCGAACGAACCTGCCCCGGCCCCGCGTAGCGCCCAGAAGAGATCGGGTTCGGTCTCCGGTGAGGTGCGCCGGATTGCACCGTCGGCGGTGACGATCTCGATGCTGCGTACGTGGTCAGCCGCCAGTCCGTACTTCCTCGCCAGCCACCCCATACCGCCGCCCAAGGTGTAGCCCACGGCGCCGACGTCGGGCGAAGACCCCAGCAGTGGCGCCAGTCCCACCTCCGTCACCGGTCCGAGGACTTGTTTCCAGCGGGCGCCGGATCCGATGCGTGCGGTCCAGGTGTCGCCGTCGACCTCGACGGAATCGAGGCCGTGGGTGAGGATGAGCATGCCTCCGTGGGAGGGGCGAAGTACCCCGTGTCCCGTCGCCTCGACGTACACGGGGAGCCCGATCGACGCTGCATGGCGGACCGCGACGGAAACGTCGGCTACCGATGCGGGAACGACGATGATGGACGGGCGGTGGACGAACGCACGGTTCCACGGTTCCCGCAGCCGGTCGTACAGCGCATCGTCGTTGGTGGCTACATAGCCGGCAACCCGGCTGCGCAGCGCGTCCGCAGAACCTTCGAGTGGCATCACCGTGGTCATCGGCTTGGTCTCCTGGCGACGGGAACGCCCACACGATCTCCGCGACGTATTGGAGTCGATCAGCGGTCAGCTAGGAAGCATCGAGCCCCGGAATCGAGCGATGAGCGGTTTGATGCCCAGCCGCCGTGCTACCGCTTCGCCCCGCACGCTGGCGGCGGCGGCCTCGCTCGCCGCACCGAGCTGAGCATGAGCTCTGGAGGCAAGTCGTTCCAGCTCCGGATACCAGAAGTTCTCTCCGGACGTCATTGACCTGCGCAGCCCGTGATCGAGGGCATCGAGAGCCGCTCTGGGGTCTCCGGAGCGCAGCTCGAGCTGGGCTGCCAGTCCCCAGTACAGCGAGCTGACCACCGGTGCCCCGTTGCTCTCGAGCACACCGAGAATCTCCCGGAGCACACTGGCGGCGCCCTGGGGATCGGTCCCGAGCATGCCTTGTGACCATGCTTCCTGCATGTCCGCCCACATCTGGACCAACCCGAAACGCTCTCCATCGGCGGTGCGGCCCCAGTCGATGGTGTCGGCCACCCATTCCGGTGAGTTGTCCATCGCCCCGACGAGCCCCTCGACCGTGACGGCGAAGGCTTTGGTGAACCCGTGGCCGCTGCGATCGCACATGCGACGCGACATCGCCAGCTCTTGCCTGGCTCGCTTGCGCTCTCCGGCGAGCCAGTAGGCCCAACCCGCAAAGGAGTGGTGAGTGACCCTGCCGGACTGCTGGTTCATGGGCAGCATCAGCGAGTCGGTCTCTCGAGGGTCGAGAATGCGCAGCGCGGCCGCACCGCGACGTACCGCTTCGAGCGACTCCTCCACGTCTCCATGGTGGACGCCGACAACACAGGCGTCGATGGCGGCGGTGAAGGCGACCAACGCATCCTCGGTCCGCTCGCTGATGTCACGCAGCACCTCGACCACTTCGGCGGCGGCGACGAGGTTGCCCGACACGCTCTCGAACCCGAACCGCATCTGCAGTGCAGACAGGACCGGATTCGTCGAGGTGATCGGCTCGTCGGGGTCGAACTCCAGAGAACCGGCATCTGCTCCCATCAGTTCCCAGAACCGGTCGGAGGTGGTCGCCAGCCGATCGGAGTGATAGCCCTCACGCCAGGTCCACACGCGAGCCAGATCGAGAAGGGCCTCGATCTCGCGACGATTGCGCTCGCTTGTCGGCGGAAGTGTCATGACCATGTCGAGGCGCTGGTCGAGCAGGTTCTCCGCAAGCTCGAGAGCGCTCGACGCCAGCGCGTGGCACGCCGCCCGGGCCAGCGCATCTATGGCCGGAATCGGTCCACATACCGGGACCGACATCACGCGGTGGTGTGCGAGGTCGGCAAGATGCTGTGGATTGTCGCCGTAGCGTCTTTCCAGTGCGTCGGCGATGAGGCCATGCAGATGGGCGCACCGAACCGCCCCAAGGGCCTTCGTGACGGCATTGAGCACGATCATGTGGGAGAAGCGATACCGCCCGGGGTGGGGCGTCTCTTGGATGAGGCCGTTGGCCACGGCCTGGTCGATTGCCGAGATGGAGGTGTGCAGCTCGAAGCCGAGGGCCTCGGCGATGACGGCTACCTCGAACTCGCGGCCGTGAACCGCCGCAGCGCGAACGAGTCGCAGCGCATGCTCGTCGAGCTGTTGGAGGCGCCGGCTCATCACCTCGAGCACCGTCGATGGCACGAGAGTCGCCGCCGACTCGTGGCTCAGCTGCTGTTCGGCCTCGAGCAGCCGGGTGAGCTCGACGGCGAAGAAAGCGTTGCCCTCGGTGCGCTGGTAGATGGTGTGCATCGTGTCATCGTCCACATCGCTGGTGGCGATCGTGGCGACGAGTTGAGCGGTCTCAGCGAGATCGAGTCGATCGAGCGCTCTCCGCCGCACCCACGACAACCGCTGCAGCTCGGAGAGGCACGCCGCCAGCGACTGTTGCACTCCAACGTCTTCGCCCCGATGCGTCACGACGACGACAACCCCCTCGCGCTCTATCTCGGCGCCGAGCAGGCTGAGGAGGGACAGCGAATCGGGATCGGCGCTGTAGAGGTCGTCGATGAAGAGCACGATCGGTTGACGTGCGCCCATGGCGGCGAAGGCGGCGCTGAGACCCTCCACCATGCGGTGTGCCGGATGGGAGGACGCCGGTTTGGCGACGGCGCCGTCGGGGAGAAGGGCAGCGAGGTGTGGGGCGTAGCGTCCCGCCGCGCCCGCCAGCTCGTCGACGTCGAGCTGGCGCACCAATTGGATCCAAGGCCAGAAGGGTGCGGTGCCGCCGATCTCGACACAGCGAGCAAAAGCCGTGCGCGCCCCGGCAGCCGCGGCATCGGCGGCCAGGGTCTCGAGCAGCCGGGTTTTGCCGATGCCGGCTTCGCCTTCGAATACGAGAACGGAGCCGCGAAGCTCCCAGGCGGCGTTCAAGGCGGCCTGAAAGAGTGTGCGTTCATCGTGGCGACCGATGAGGACGCTCGTCGTCGTTGGGGTCGTAGTGGATGGCGCTCGCGGTGCCGGTGCGTCGAGCGCCGGATCGTGGTTGAGGATCGCCAGTTCCAGCCGGCGCAACGCCTCGCCGGGCACGATTCCGAGTTCTTCGCCCAGGGTTTCTTCGCAGCGCCGGAAAGCCCGCAGCGCCTCTGCCTGCCGACCGCTGCGATACAGCGCCACCATGAGATGGCCCCACAGGCGCTCCCGCAGTGGGTATTTGGCGAGAAGAGTCTCGATCTCCGCGATGAGCTCCTCGCCGGTGCCGAGCGCGAGCTCGGCTGCGATGCGCAGCTCGAGTGCCGTTGTCCGCATCTCCTCGAGACGGGTGATGTCTGTGCGGGCGAAGTCGTGATAGCGGAAGTCGGCCAGAGCGGGTCCTCGCCACAACTGCAGGGCGTCGACCAGTAGCCCTCTACTGCGCTCCGGGTCGTCGGCTGCGAGGCTGGCGGCTGCGGTGAGGAGGCGGTCGAAGCGGATCGCGTCCACTGCGTCTGCATCGACATTGATCTGGTAGCCGCCCCCGCTCTTCGTGATGATCGAATCGGGATTGCGAGCCGGCCGATCCGGTTGCAGCATCCTGCGCAGGTTGGAGATGTACGCCTGGAGTGTGGCCAGAGCGGTCTCGGGTGGATGCTCGCCCCACAACTGGTCGATCATCGTCTCCGGACTCAGCGGATGATTGGCGTTGAGGAGGAGCAAAGCGAGCACGGCTCGTTGTTTCGGTCCGCCAACGTCGACGGGACGGCCGTCGGCCTCGACGGCGAACGATCCGAGCAGCTTGTACTCGATCACGGTTCGGCGCTCCGCAGAATCGCCGAGACGCGCTGACGAGTTACACCGAACAGCCTCCCGATCTCGTCCATCGTGAGACCCTCATCGTGGAGCGCACGTGCTTGGGCGCGTCGCAGGCGAGAACCGGTATCGGCGAGTCGGTCGAGGTTGTCGGTGATCAGCTGCACCATGAGCGGACGATCGTGCGACTCGGCGATCGCTCGGTAGCTCCATCCTCGGGAGCGCAGCTCTGCGATCTCGCGGGCTCGCTCGATGGCTTTGCGGCTTGCTGCGATGTTCGCTTTCAGCGCAGCGACCAGATCCTCGATGGCCTCGAGCACCGGGTCGCCGACCGGGGCACGGGGGTTCATGGACCGAGTATACAGCAACACGCATTGCGGTAATAGGGGTTGCTCAGGGAGGGCTTTCGCGAGGTGGGAGCCGGGCGTCGCTGGTTCGGAAGGGGAGAGGAATGCGACGCCCGGCTCCGGCATGCGGACGCACTCAGCTGGTGCGCTCCGCCAGGGCCGTTGCAAGGATGACGAGGACGGCTGAGCCGAGTGCCAGCACGGTGACGGCAAGCGGCCGGTCGACGATGAAGTAGACGGCCGCCGTGGCGAAGCCGAGCAGGATGCCGCCACGCATCAGGACGAAACGGGCATTGGCGTCGAGAGGGGCTCGACGCAGCGGCCAATAGGCTACGAGAGCGCCCACGAACGCAGCGATTGGTGCCAGGATCAGCAGAGTCACCGCGGCGAGACCGAGTGCGGCGAAAGAGCCATCGTCCAGGCGGGCCGCAATCGCACCTCCAGCGATCAGCACGACTCCGGCAAGAAGCACGGCGTAGATGGCGGCGCGCCAGGAGCTGCGCATCCGGCGGCCCGGCAGGGGGCCGTGGGAGATCGCCCTCATGGCGGGTATCCCTCCAGGCTGGTGGTGTGCTTGATGGGCTGCGGCATGGTCTCCTCCTCGAGCAACCGCCTGATGACATCGTGGATGCCGGCTCTTGGAAAGCTCTTGCAAGAGATATGTGGGCCGTCATCGCGGCGCCGCCCCCGGCGGTGTCCGCGGTCGAGTCGTGTTCCTGTCGAGCCGCCCTGCTCCGGTCGTGCGCCGATGCGATCGCCGAGCCAGCAGCGAAGGCGGCGGAGCCACGCAGACGCGTAGAGCGGGCCCCGGTGGATTGCCGGGGCCCGCTGATTCATCGAAACAGCTTGGTTCAGGGCACCCACTGCTCACGGATCTCGGTCAGCTCGCCGCCGTCGATCTCGAGCCACACGCCGGGTGTGAAGCCGCGGTCGGAGATGGCCACGACATATTCGGCGTAGGTCGTCGTTGCTTCCGTGGTCGGATCCCCGAAGTTGGGGAACCAAACGACGGGTGTGTCCGAATCGGCCGCGATGGTGCGTAGCGTCGGGTTGACGTTGCGCACGTAGATGTCGTTGGCCGGTGGTTCGGCTCCGTCCTCGGCAGCTGCGTCTATTGCCGCCTCACCCGTAAAGAAGCAGGCGAGGTCGAAGTCGAACTCATCGGCGGCGTGATCCACGATGATCCCGTACCAGGTGCCATCCGGCAGCGGGCCGGCACCCGGGGTGCAGCCCGATCCCTCCGCTCGATCGTTTGTTGGCGGGGCGGTTGAGGTGGTGGTCGTGGTGGTCGTGGTCGAAGTCGTGGTTGTGGTTGTACTCGTGGTGGTCG
>JBFISM010000161.1:0-7423 GCA_041608535.1 Acidimicrobiia bacterium | reverse complement strand
CGTCACCACCGTGGAGCCGTCGGCAGAAACGACGGAAAAGGCGCCGACGTCGGGATCGGGCGCGACATCGAGCAAGGACCGCCCGTCGGGAGAGGACGCGAAGCCAGGGATTCCGACATCGGCCACGATCCAGTCGATGGAGGCGAATCCGTCGACACCGTACGACGTGTCGAGTTCGCCTGGAGTGACGACCGCTCCTGCTGGAGCGGAGACTGTGAGGGCGATGACCATCGCAGCCAGAGCTGTCGGAGCACGCATGCTTTCTCCCCGCTGGGCTGAATGACAACGTAGCGATCCCGAACGTCCATCGGAAGCGCAGATTTCGCGACCTCGCAGCGTGACGTCGATGCAGTCGCACGGCTTCGGGACCAGTGGGCAGAATGACGCAATGGACAATCCAAAGCATTCGTGGGCTCCAGAATCTGTCGTGGTCGCCGCCGGGCGGCCCGACGCGCCGGGCCGCCCGCTGAACGCACCGATCGTTCCGGTATCCACCTATCAGCATGGCGGCGACGCCGGCTACGCCCGCGACGACGGCACCGAGTCGTGGGCGTCGTTCGAGGCGGTGATTGGAGCATTGGAGGGAGGGGCCGCCGTGGCGTTCGCCTCGGGGATGGCGGCATCGGCCGCCGTATTCGGGTTGCTCGACGTGGGCGCCACCGTGGTGCTGGGGGACGACTGCTATCACGGCGTGCGGCAGCTCGCCGAGCGTGGTCGCACGGCATCTGGTTGGGACGTCGTCATCCTTCCCGTCACGGATACGAGCGCGTGGAGCGAGGCCGCGACATCCGCTGACCTCCTTTGGGTGGAGACGCCTTCGAACCCGATGCTTCACATCGCCGACCTCGCTGCGATCGGGAAGGCACGCCGTCGACCGAACGCAATGCTTGTCGTCGACAGCACCTTTGCCACACCACTGAATCAGCGGCCTCTCGCAGTCGGGGCGGACATCGTGGTCCACTCTGCGACGAAGCTGCTGGGAGGTCACTCAGATTTGATGGGCGGCGTCGCGGTTGCTTCTTCCGGCGCGTTGAGAGAGGCGCTGGCAACGCAAAGGCGCGTCGCAGGCGCAACCCCGGGAGCCCTCGAGACGTTCTTGGCATTGCGTGGAACGCGCACGCTCGCAATCCGTCTCGAGCGAGCGCAGGCAAACGCAAGCGAGCTGGCTCACCGGCTCGTGCGCCATCGGGCGGTCGCGGCCGTGCATTATCCGGGTCTGGCGAGTCATCCTCAGCACGCGCTGGCGGCCAAGCAGATGGCCGGACCGGGCTCGGTCGTATCCTTCGAGCTGCGCGGTGGAAACGCAGCTGCCGATGCGGCGTGTGCAGCCGTTGAGTTGATCTCGCACGCCACCAGCCTCGGATCTGTCGAGTCAACAATGGAGCGGAGGACGGGACTTGGCGGTCAGCATCATCTACCGGCGGGACTGGTGCGGCTGAGCGTCGGGATCGAGGACATCGAGGACTTGTGGCACGACCTCGATGAAGCGCTCGGGGGCGGGGACTGACCCTCAGTCGGTCACGCCGGCCCGCGGAAGCAGTGCAGCGATCACCATGATCGAGGCTGCCGCCGCAGTGAGCATCGCCACCCACATGATGATCGACACCTGTCCGTGGATCTTGAGCGGCGAAAACCACAACGCCGTCAAGGCCACTGCGATCCCCAACGCATTGGCGATGATCGGACGGCCCGCCCGATCGATGGCGCGCAACACGTATCCGTCGCCCTCCCCGCGAGCGTGATCGATCGCCGCGATGTAGTGGATCGCGTAGTCGATGCCCACCCCGATCACGATGCTCGAGACGACGGCGGTCAGCAGGTTCAACTGAATGCCGGACAACGCAAGAAAACCGAGCACGGTGAGCACCGTCATTGCGATGGGTGCGAGTGCTACAGCCGTCTCGCGCAAGCGGCGGTAGGCGGCCGCGAGCATCACCGCTACGAGCGCGAACGCGGCCACCAGAGACGTGGCCTGGGCTCTGAGCACCAGGCGGGCGATCTCGTCCCACACAACCGGCATGCCGGTCAGGACCCGCACGTCGGGACTGTCGGCTGCGAACTCGAGCCAGGCTTCGAGATCGGAGGTCGTGAATGATGCGGGCAGCAGGATGAACCGAAGTCCGTCGTCGCTCACGAGGTCGCCGACCGGTAGCGCTGCGTCTCCGGCCAGCACGGCATCCAGCTGTTCGGCAGGCAATGCGTCGGCGAGATCGGCTGCCGAAAAGACGGTGCGAACACCGCCGAGCTCCTCTAGCTGATCTGAAGCGGACCGGGCGCGCACGAGTGATCCGGCCGGGTCGGAGGAATCGAAGACGAACTCTCCAGATAGGGGAGTGGCGCCGCCGAAGATCTCTTCGGTGCGCTCGAACGCGGTCCGTACGGGATCGTCGTCCTTGAAGAAGAACAACTGGTCGGGGTTGACCTCCAAACGGGGCAGCCCGATCGCTGCGAAGGCGAGAATCGCCACGGTGAGGACTACGGCAGGACGACGTGACCTGACGGCCGACCTCATCAATTCGGTAACTCGTGCTCCGAGCAGAGAGGCCTCGTGTCGGCTGTGGATCGGGACATGAGTGAGCAGAGCCGGGAGCGAGAAGAACGAGATGGCGCCGGCGAAAGAGATCCCGACGGCGGTGAAGAGCCCGAGCTGTCGGATGGGGCTCACATCGGTGACGAGCAGGGACAGGAAGCCGGCGGCGGTACTGATCGTTGTCAGGATCATCGGCACGCCGACTTGACGGAGCGCCGACGAGACCTGTTCGACCTTGTCCGATGTGCGTTCGGCCTCGTGTTGGAAGTGCGTGACGAAATGCAGGCCATCTGCAGAACCCATGACGATGATGAAGATGGGGACGATGACCGTGACGATGTCGATCTCGATCCCCAGCGCGAAGATCAATCCAAACGTCCACAGCGACCCCAACGCCGCCGGGACGATCACCAACGCACTCAGCCGTAGCTCTCCGATCGTCGAGTAGAAGACCGCGAGCAACAGCGCGATCACCACCGGCGGGATGAGCAGCAGAAACAGCGAGAGCAGCTCGAGAACAGTGGCAAACACGACCGGGTTTCCGGAGAAGGCGAGATCGAGGACGTCGGACTGCACTTGGGTGACTCGCCGCGCCGTTCCGGTGGGATCGTCGTCCGGCGTGACGATGAGGAGCGCATGCTGTGTGTCCGCGCTGAGCAGCAGCTCGCTCACCGGGCTCTGATCGATCAGGGTTCGCACGACCGGCGGAGGGAGCGAGGCAACGGTGGCTGGGTCGAGTGGCTGACCGGTCAGTGGGTTGGTCTCGGGGACCATTGCGGCAACCGCCACCACACCGTCCACCGCGAGCACCTCGTCGCGGAGGCTCGCCAGGTCGGCGAGGCGCGCTGGCTCCAGAAAGGACTCACCGTCAGGTAGGGAAGCAAGGACGTTGATCGGGTCGGTCGTCTGGTACTTCTCCTGCAAGGTAGCGAATTCCTCGCCGCGAGGGTTTCCTTCGAGCAGAAACGAAGACACATCAGCGTTGAACGAAAGGCGGAACAGCATCGCGACGGACAGCAGCGTCAATGCCGCAGTCAATGCGAGCACGACCCGAGAACGATTGACGATGAAGTGGGCGACCCGGTCCATCGGGTTTCGACCCTAGGCACCAATCGGCTGCGGTGCAGCCTCGAAGAGCACCGGAGTGCGCTTCGAGGCCAAGTCAATCCGCGCTCACAGATCGAGCGCGTGGACGAATGCGTCTTTGACGGCGCGGTGTCCTGTAGTGGTGACGTGGAGGCAGTCGGATCCGCCGACGAAATCGTTGGCGCCGAGTGTGCCGAACACTTCGGCCACGACTGCGGCGTGGTCGGCTGCGACCCGTCGGATCACGTCATGAACCCCGTCAATCGCCCCATCGGGCGTCCCCTCCAGCACGACGGCTCCCAGCTGTTCTGCGCCCGGAATCGCACCCAGGTCGCAGAACGGCACCGTGTTGTCGTAGGTGCCCAAGACGATCGGAGTGTCGGGACCGGCCGCTTCGCGCAGAGCGTCCACGACGCCGCGCAAGTCGGCCTCGTAGGCCGCCATCTCACCGACGATCGTCCCGGCGCACTCCGGGGTGAACCCAGCCAAGCAAGCCGCCAGGATCGGGCCCGTCACGTCGTTGCCGCCAACCTGGAGCGTCACGACCTCAACGTCATTGCGCGGGTTCCTGTCGCCGTTGCGGCCGGCCAGCAGCGGCAACGCCACAGGCAGTTGCTCCGACGCGACCAGCGGCGTGGTCACACCCGGAAGTGTTGCAGTGGCAGGCCTGGCCAGATTGATGCGCTGGAGATGCTTGCATCCGTCGGCGGCCAGCGGCGAGGTCGCCGGGAGACAGTCGAGGTCCTGGCGGAGCGCCCAGTGCAGCTGGGCGACGTAGCCGGCGGTGGCCGGGTCGGTCGCACCCTGCCCATAGGCCCACGAGTCGCCCAGCGCGAGGTAGATCGGTTGTCCGGGGTTGGGTTCGCCCGACGGCGCGGCCCCTGCAGGGACGGCGGTCAGCCCGAGGACCAGCGTCAACGTCATGATGACGATAGGTCGAGTGTTCGGTCGCATGATTCCTCCTTTCTGCGATCCGAGAAGACTGTGCGCCGAAGTCAGAGGTCAAAGCCATCGGGAATGACCCCGATGAAGCACGACGCTTGCCCCTCCCGGTTCAGCCCTTGACGACACCGACGGGTCGAAGACGTGCCACCCGTTTGGCCAGCCCGGCCTCGTCGCAGACCAGGGCGACCTCGTCGACGTCCTTGTAGGCGTACGGGGCCTCCTCGGACAGCAGCTTGACCGATCCGGGTCGTACGGAAACCCCCGCCGATTCCAGTTCCTCCCGCACCACCCTGCCGGACGACGTCGCCTTGGCACGTTTACGGCTCATCACTCGACCGGCACCATGGGCCGCCGACCCGAAGGCCGGGTTGTCGGTGGTACCGCGCAACACCCAGGAGGCCGTTCCCATGCTTCCCGGTACCAACACCGGCTGTCCGACCTCCCGCAGGTCGGTCGGAAGATCGGGATGGCCCGGACCGAAGGCTCGAGTGGCGCCCTTGCGGTGAACGCACACCTCCATCGGGCGGCCGTCGACCGGGTGTGTTTCGATCTTGGCCAGGTTGTGGGCGACGTCGTACACGAGATACATCTCCGTCTCCTCGAGCGTGATGCCGAGCGCCGAAGCGAATGCCCGACGTGCCTCGTGGCCGAGCACGTGCCGGTTTGCCCAGGCGAAGTTGGCCGATGCGGCCATGGCTGACAGATAGGTCTGTCCTTCCGGGGAGTCGACCGGCACACAGGCGAGTTGGCGATCCGGCACGGTGATGGCGTACCTCTCCATGGCGCCCTGCATCGTCTTCAGCTGGTCGGTGCAGGTTTGGTGACCCAGACCACGTGATCCGCAGTGGATCATCACCACCACCATTCCCTCGGTGAGACCGAACAGGGTCGCCGCCGTGCTGTCGACGATGCTGTCGACGACCTGCACCTCCAAGAAATGGTTGCCGGCGCCGAGGGAGCCGAGTTGAGAGGACCCGCGCTGCTTGGCGCGATCGGTGATGGCATCTGGGTCGGCGCCATCTGAGGTGCCGTTCTCCTCACACCGCTCCAGATCGTCGGTCCATCCGTAGCCGGCGTCGAGCACCGCCGCAGCACCTCGCACGAGGACCGCCGAGACCAGCGCTTGATCAGCGATCGCCCCCGCGCCGAGCCCGCGCGGGATCCGCCGGTCGAGCTCGTCCATGATCGCGTCGCGGTGGCCGGCGAAATCATCTTCCGTCAACCCGGACGCCAACAAGCGGACCCCGCAGCAGATATCGAAGCCGACGCCGCCTGGAGAGACCACGCCGTCTGCGACGGCGGTGGCCGCCACGCCGCCGATCGGGAATCCGTAACCCCAATGGATGTCGGGCATGGCAAAGGATGCTCCGACGATGCCGGGCAGATGAGCCACGTTGGCCACCTGCTGGGCTGATCGGTCGTCCTCGATGGCCTCCATCAACCGATCGGAGGCGAAGATCCGCCCCGGGACCCGCATCGAGCCCGTGGCGGGCATCTCCCAGGTCGTCGCCGAAGTGCGAATCAGGTCCACGCTCACAGGATGCCAAACCCCGATGTCCGGAGGTAGGGCAGATCGGCTCTTCGCTTGGCTCGAATTGCCGCGTCAAACGTCGAAGTACACGCGGCCGGACCAGCCGGCCGGGCCCTGTTCGACCATGAGATTGTGATAGGTGACCGCCTTGATGGGGGCACCAGCCAGTTCCACCACATCGGCCGAGAGCCCGCCGGCGTGAACCTCGACGGACAGTGGAGACGTAGGCTCGACAACCACGTCGCAGAGCATCAGCCGGTCGCGTTCGGCGAGGTACAGCAGCTCGCTGAGAACGTCGACGACGAGCTCTTCTGCGCTGGCGGCCGACACCTGTGCCGTCAGTCGGTGGGTTGGCTGGCATTGTTCTGACCCGGCCATCAGCTCGAACATGCCGCCGGCCAGCTCTTCGAGCAGATCGGTCAGGCTGTCGGCGCTGGCGGCGATGCCGGTGTCGGCGGTGTGCGCCAATATCTCGCGCGGCATGAAATCAGCGTAGGCGCCCCACCAACCCGCAATCGCTCAACCGGCCGGGACGATGTCTGCGGCGAGCACGATGAACTGGGTGAACTGACCCGGATTGAAGTTGTTGTCGCTCACGATCACCAGCGTGTGCCGACCGTCCGCCAGTTGCGGACCGAATGTCAGGCCTTCCAGGTTGTCGATGGGAATGCCCAGGTCGTCGAAGCTGAACACCAGCCGCTTGCTGACCGGAGTGAAGGGAATCGGGACGCCTCCGACGAACAGCGCGTCGTCGGCGAGCACATCGGTGGCGCCGGCCGTCGACGATTCGTAGAGCACCACGACGTTCCCAGTTCCTCCGCCGAGGACTCCGCCGACTGAGAACGATCGCTCCATCACCAGCATGGTGCCGGCGTCGTCGATCGGGAGTACTTCCACGATGCCGTTCACCCCGAAAATGGCGGACGGCTCTGCCCACGGTCCCACTTCGTAGACGAATTCGGCCGAGGGTGCCTGCCGGCCGACATCGAACGTGAGGATGCGGGCCAGGCTGCCGTTGGTGAACGTCGACGCAGGGCCGTCCTGGAACAGCGCCCCTTCACCGGCAGTGACCAGCGAGCGGCCGTTGGGCGTGGTGTTCAGGCTCTCGAACGACAGGTTGAACCGCACACCGTGGTCCACTCCGTTGGGGATGTACTTGTCGGGGATGGGAAGCGTGCCCGTCACGACGCCGTTGCGGTTGTAGCGCTTGATGAATGGAGCGATCGGTGGCGAGGCGAACACGTTGCCTTCCGACGACATGTAGAAGATCCCGGGACGGGCCTGTACGAAGCCCTCGGGGTCGAGGCCTCCGGGAGGGAAGGGAACGCGCT
>JBFISM010000160.1:0-7441 GCA_041608535.1 Acidimicrobiia bacterium | reverse complement strand
GTGTGGGCGAGGGCGAGGGCCAGCGGGCCCAGCGCCGAGGAGACGACAGCGATGAGTGTGAGCGAGCCTTGGATCGAGCCGAGATACCGGGTGCCGAACCAGGCTGGCAGGACCGCCCCGCTCATGGTGCGGACCGCACCACCGGTGGCACCGAGGACGATGGCGTACACAACTGCGCGAACTCCAGCATCGACGGATGCACCGAGAAGCTGAGCTGCGAGCAGCAGCACCATGGAGGCAGCAGGCAGGTAACGCATTCCGATGCGGTCGGCGGCGACCCCGGTGAGGACCCCGGCGGCGGCGGTGCCGAGGACCTGGGGGAGGAACATCGCGGCTGCGACTGTCGCACTCAGCCCGGCCTCGCCGAGCAGGGCGATTTGGTGGAAGTTGAAAGCGGTGATGAGCATCGACGTCGCTGCCGTCGCTGCCGCAACCACCCAGAACCGGCGGGTGCGGATCGCCTCATCCGACGTGACTGATGGTCTTCCATCGATGACCATGGCGGATTGATTCTCCGCAGCGACATCGCCATCGACCTGCTGCCCGACATCGGCGGGCCGGTCGACGAAACCGAACCAGCCGATCGGCACCAGCACGACGAGAACCATGGCGGCGGCAACCAGCCAGGCTGATCGCCACCCGAGCGCGTCGATCACCTCGTTGAGCGCAACCGGTACCAGGGCCATGAGCGCTCCACCCACCGTCATGGTCAACCCGATGACGAACCCACGCCGCCGCTCGAACCAGTGCGCCACCGCAACTGTGCTGGCGAGTGACAACGAGCCCTGACCGAGCAGCCGGATGCCGAAGAAGCCCAGCGTCAGCCACAGGACGCCGGTGATCCCAGCCATGAAGGCGATGGCGACGGCGAACAAGGCGCCGATCACGGTGATGCTCCTGCGCACGCCGTACCTATCGATGGCCCGCCCCACCCGAGGCATCGCCAAGCCGCCACCCACGGTGCCGATGAGGTATGCGGTGGAGATCGTCGCCCGGCTCAGGTCGAGATCGAGAGCGAACCAGTCGATGAACACCGAGACGCCGATGGTCTGACCGGGCCCGGTCATGGCAATGACGATCATCGACAGGACGACGATCCGCCACCCGACGAACTGCCTTTGCCTACCGGCGCATCCTCTGTGCCCGCCGTTCACCGAGCTGCCGCGGCCACGGTGGGCTCGATGACGCCGTTCCTCGCCACGGTGCGACCACCCAACCACACCCGGTGGACACCAATCGGGGCGAGCCGGGGCTCTTCGTAGGTTGCTCGATCCAACACCGTGTTCGCATCGAACAGCACGAGATCGGCGGGCCTGCCCACCGCGAGGGTGCCGGCGGTGTCGCCAAGCCCGACGATCCGGGCGGCGTGCGAGGTCATACGGCGCACCGCTTCGGCGAGATCGACCACACCGTGCTCTCGCACCAGTCGCCCCAGCACCCGTCCAAACGTGCCGTAGAGCCGGGGGTGGGGCAGCCCATCGGGATTCACCACGCCGTCGGAGCCGACCCCTACATAGGGCTGGGAGAAGAACTTCATCACATTGTCCTCGAGCCCATTGAACGAGATGAGGGTGACCCCGAGTTGCTCCTCGACGAGCAGGTCGAAGACGAGATCGAATGCCGCCGGCGAGGTGAGGTCCTCCACTCCCTCGTCCTGGATGAACCGGGCGAAGCTCTTCCCGAGCACACCCGGACGGCGGGCCCCGGCGATACGGATCCCCCCCCAACCCGACGAGAAGTCGTACCAGTTGTCCCATGTGTCGACGTCGGTGAGCAGCTGGGTCCGGATCCGGTCCCGCACTGCGGTATCGGAGAGACGGCGCAGCGCCGCATCGGGACCACCCTCGAGTGCCCACGGTGGTACGAGCACCGTTGCCGTCGACGAGCCTGCGATGTATGGATGGAGATCAGCGGTGAGCTTCACCCCGGAATCGGCGGCGTGTTGCAGCCGCTCGACCAGCTCACCGGCTTTGTCCCAGTTGCGTTTCCCCGCCGCCTTGATGTGGCTGTAGTGGAGGTGGACGCCGGAGCGCTGCGCCACCTCGATCACCTCGTCTGTGGCCTCGAGGAGATGCTCGGACTCGGAGCGGACGTGGACGAAGAACGGCTTGCCCCGGGCCGCCGCCACCTCGCACAGCGCCACCAGCTCATCGGTATCGGCAAATGCGGCCGGCACGTACACGAGACCCGTCGAGATCCCAGCAGCACCGGCATCGAGCGACTCGGCGAGCACCGCCTGCATCTCGCTCAACTCATCGAGCGTCGGCGGCCGGTTGTCCATCCCCATCACGAATCGGCGCAGCGTGGAATGACCCACCAACCCGGCGGCGCGGGTGGTTGAACCGCGACGCACCGCCGCCAGATACTCTCCAAAGGATCGCCACGTCCACAGCGAACGGTCGATGTCGCCGTCGAGCCCGGCGATCGAGCGGCGGAAGTCGTCGAGATCGTCCTCCCGCACCGGAGCGGCGGAGAGGCCGTCTTGCCCGAACACCTGCACCGTGCAGCCCTGGATCAGTTTGGGCTCGTCCCCCACCGGCGCACCGGCGTCGACGGGCTGCACCGTGTACAGATCGGAATGCGAATGGAGATCGACGAAACCCGGGGCCAGAGTGAGGCCGCCGGCGTCGACCACCTCGTCACCCTCGACCGGCGTGATCCCCGGGGCGATTCGCTCGATCACACCTCCGGCCGTGCGAACGTCTGCGACCACCGGATCCGCACCGCTACCGTCGAGGACGGATGCACTCCGAATGACGACCGGCGGGGCGTTGGTTGCGGTGGGCATCAGGGGATTAGAGCCGACCGGACCAACATTGACAAAATGTACAGAACTTGTGAATGTTCTCGCTGCATTCCCCCCTGCCGGCAGGCCGTTGTAGCCGTGCGCTGAGGGGTGCGCCCGAGATAGAAAGGAGCGCTCGACATGCGCAGCTTCGCAGGGCGCGACATCCTGTCGCTGAGAGACTTCGAGCGACCCGAGTACGAGCACATCTTCGCGGTGTGCGACGAGCTCGAGCCGATCGCGCGGAAGCGGCGCAACACCGAACTACTGAAGCACAAGACGCTCCTCTCCGCCTTCTACCAGCCATCGACGCGTACCAGGATGAGCCACGAAGCCGCGATGCTCCGTCTCGGCGGCAACATCATGGGCTTTGCCGACGCCAAGATGACCCGGGCCGGCGACTTCTACCAGGAGTCGATGAAGGACACCATCCACATGCTGGAGTACTACGCCGACGTCATCGTGATGCGGCACTTCGAGCAGGGTGCCCCCGCCGAGGCGGCGAAGTGGGCCAGCATCCCCATCATCAACGCCGGCGACGGCTGGGGTGAGCACCCCACCCAGGTGCTCACCGATCTCTACACGGTGCACCGTGAGCTGGGCGACATAGACGGTAAGACCTTCGTCGCCATCGGCGACGGTCGGATGCGCACGTTCCACTCGCTCGGCTACGCCCTCACCCAGTTCGACGTCGACCTCGTCTACATCTCCCCCGAGGACATGCGAGTCACCGACGACTTCGTTGCCGACCTGGCCGCCAAGAATCTGCATGTGCGCACCGCCGAGCATGTAGCCGACGTCATTCACGAAGCCGATGTCATCTACATGGAGCCGGTGGTGCAAGCCGACTACACCAAGAGCCGAGTGGAGAACCCAGACGAGTACGGAACGACTGCAGAGAACTATGTCGTCAACCGGCAGCTGCTCACCGACAAGGCAAAGCGTGACGCGATCATCCTCCACTCTCTCCCCCGGATGGACGAGCTCCCGACAGATGTCGATGAGACCCGCCACGCCCGCTACTGGCAGGAGGCGTACTACGGGGTGGTGATGCGGATGGGTCTCCTGGCTCTCGTGCTCGGAGCCATGGAGTAGCCATGTCCCGCCGGGTCGTCGTTGCCATCGGTGGCAACTCGTTGATCACCGACCCGGAGCGTAAGAGCGTCTACGACCAGTACGAAGCAGCCGGCAAGACGACGGCTCATCTGGCGCCGCTGATCGAGGAGGGCTGGGAGGTCGTCGTCGTGCACGGCAACGGGCCGCAGGTCGGCTTCATCCTGCGGCGTTCGGAGCTGGCGGCCCACGAGCTGCACGAGATCCCGCTCGCCTACGGAGTGGCGGATACACAGGGCAGCATCGGCTTCGTGCTCCAGCAGAACCTGCAGAACGATCTACGCCGGCTCGGATTGCGCCGTCGTGTCATCACCATCGTCACGCAAGTGGAGGTGGCCGTCGACGACCCCGCCTTCGGCAACCCCACGAAGCCCATCGGGTCGTTCATGGACGAGGCCAAAGCCCGGGAGCGGGAAGCGGGAGGGTGGCACGTGATGGAGGACGCCGGTCGGGGTTGGCGGCGGGTTGTGCCCTCGCCGGCACCGCTGCGCATCGTCGAGGAGGAGACGATCGTGGCGTTGCTCGAATCGGGCGCCGTCGTCATCGGCGCTGGTGGTGGCGGGATCCCGGTGATCGCCCACGCCAACGGTGATCTCCAGGCCGTCGATGCGGTGATCGACAAGGATGCCGTGGGCGCCCTGCTCGCCGCCGAGGTCAAGGCCGACCTGTTCCTCGTCTCCACCGGTGTGGAGCGGGTTGCGCTCGATTGGGGGACACCGGAGGAGACGCTGATCGACGAGATCACGGCACCCGAGCTGCGGGTGCGGCTCGCGGAGGGCCGGCATTTCGCCGCCGGGTCGATGAAGCCGAAGATCGAAGCCGCCCTCGCCTACCTCGATGGCGGCGGCAAGGAAGTGATCATCACCGACACCGCCCACATCCCGGCGGCCATCGACGGGCGTGCCGGCACGAGGATCGTGCCGTGAGCCACTACGCCACCGGGATGCGGTGCACCATCTGCCGCACCGGGTATGGCATCCAAGAGCGACGCTACACCTGTCCTGGATGCGGCCCCGCCGGCACCCTCGACGTCGAGTACGACTACGACCGGATCGCCGCAACCTGGTCCAAGGACGAGGTGGCGGCGTTGACCGCTGACCCGACGATGTGGCGGTACCGCCCGCTGCTTCCGGTTGCCGCAGACAGCGAGATACCGCCACTGGCCGTCGGTGGCACGCCGCTCTACGACACCCCTCGACTCGCCGCCGACATCGGCGTGGCCCAAGTATGGGTGAAGGACGACGGCCGGCAGCCCACCGCCAGTCTCAAGGATCGGGCGAGTGCCATGACACTGGTCAAGGCTGCCGAGGAAGGCGCCGACGTGATCACCACCGCCAGCACCGGCAACGCCGCTGCCGCCCTCGCCGGGCTCAGCGCCAGCATGGGCCGGCGCTGCGTCATCTTCGTCCCCAAGTCGGCGCCACCGGCGAAGATCGCCCAGCTCCACGCCTACGGCGCCACCGTCGTGCTCGTCAACGGCACCTATACCGATGCGTTCGAGCTGGCCACCGAGGCCGTCGACGTGTTCGGCTGGTACAACCGCAACACCGGCATCAACCCGTACACCACCGAGGGCAAGAAGACCGTGGCTCTCGAGATCGCCGAACAGCTCGGGTGGAAGATGCCGGACGCCGTGTTCGTCTCCGTGGGTGACGGCTCGATCATCGGCGCGGTCCACAAGGGATTCGCCGACCTCCACCGGATGAGGTGGATCAACCGGATGCCGCGGATCTTCGGGGTGCAGGCTGCCGGGTCCGACTATCTCGTGCAGGCGTACGAGAACGGGGAGGATGTGGTCACCAAACCGCCCATCCTGGCGACGACCCGGGCCGACTCGATCAGCGCGGACCTGCCCCGTGACCGGGTGAAGGCCATGCGCGCCGTCACCACCACGCACGGGGCGTTTGTCAGGGTGACCGATGACGATATCCTCAGCGCCGTACCACGTCTGGCCAGACTCACCGGGGTGTTCGCCGAGCCCGCGGGTGCGGCGTGTCTCGCCGGTGCGGCTGCGGCTCGTGATGCCGGACTCATCGACGAGTCCACTTCAGTGGTTCTCGTCGTCACCGGCAACGGGCTCAAGGACGTGGCGGCGGTCATGGACAGCGTCACTGCAGCGGGGAGTGCGGCGATCTCCATCGACGCCGACATCAATGCGCTCCGTGCCGCGCTCGAAGAACAAGGAATCACTACCTCATGATCGATCTCACCGTCAACGAAGCGGCCGTCTCCGCCGCCGCCAGACGCGCCGCCGAGCGCGGCATAAGACTGCCCACCTTCGCCCAGATGCGCGACCCGTCGCTCGTGCCCGACCGCATCGCCAAGGAGCTGGGCGACATCGGCCTGTGGGATCTCGATCCACGCAACCTCTACCGCATCACCTGGCACAACGAACCCGTCGCCCACGGCGGCGGCTTCGGTCCGGTGAACACGTTCGAGCTTCCGTCGGAGGTGACCGGCGTGGACGCCAGGATCATCGTGCTGCTCGGCAAGTGGTTCCCCACCGGGGCGCACAAGGTGGGGGCGGCCTTTGGGTGCCTCGTGCCCCGGCTGGTGACGGGGCAATTCAACCCGGCGCAGCAGAAGGCAGTGTGGCCGTCGACTGGCAACTACTGCCGGGGCGGCGCCTACGACTCGAACCTTCTCGGCTGCGAGTCGATCGCCATCCTCCCCGAGGGGATGAGCAAGGAACGATTCGAGTGGCTGGAGAGTGTCGCCGGCGAGATCATCAAGACACCCGGCTCGGAGTCCAACGTCAAGGAGATCTTCGACAAGTGCTGGGAGCTGCGGAACTCCGGCCAGGATCTCGTCATCTTCAACCAGTTCGACGAGTTCGGGAACTACCTGTGGCACTACGCCGTGACCGGCCCGGCGATGGTGGAGGCCATCGAGGCCGCCCTGGGGCCGCGGGATGTCTTCCGCGGCGTGGCCCTCACCACCGGGTCGGCAGGGACGATCGCCTCCGGCGACTACCTGAAGCAGCAGTACCCGAGGTCGCTCGTCGCCGCCGGTGAGGCAGTGCAGTGCCCAACGATCCTCTACAACGGGTTCGGCGACCACCGCATCGAAGGCATCGGCGACAAGCACATCCCGTGGGTGCACAACGTGCGCAACACCGATGTCGCCATCGGGCTCGACGACGAGGCGGCCATGGAGATCATCCGTCTGTTCAACGAGCCGGCCGGGGTGTCGTTTCTGCTGGACCAGGGTGTCAAACCGGATCTGGTGGAGCAGCTCCCCATGCTCGGCATCTCCGGAGTGGCCAACATGCTCGCCGCCGCCAAGATGGCGAAGTACTTCGAGATGACGAGCCGGGACGTCCTCGTCACCGTCGGCACCGATTCCATGGACATGTACGCCAGCCGTCTCCTCGAGCTGGACGAGGAGCGGGGCGAGTTCACGACCCTCGATGCCGCCGCCACCTACGCCCGCTACCTCATGGGCAGCGCCATCGACCACGTCCACGAGCTCGGCTACTACGACCGCAAGCGGATCCACCACCTCAAGTACTTCACCTGGGTCGAGCAACAGGGCAAGTCCTAC
>JBFISM010000159.1:0-7511 GCA_041608535.1 Acidimicrobiia bacterium | reverse complement strand
TCGATCCGGCGACCTCCGGTTTTTCAGACCGGCGCTCTACCAACTGAGCTACCTGACCGTCCCCACACCAGCGCCCGGGTCCATGGCCCGGGCTACGAGTGTGGCGGGAGCGACGGGATTTGAACCCGCGACCTCCGGCTTGACAGGCCGGCGTGAACTCCAGACTTCACCACGCCCCCTCAGCGCTCGATTGTGCTTCGAGCATCGAGAGCGACGGCAGTATAGAGGTCGGAATAGGTCTGTCCCCCCGCAGAGGGGACAGATGGCTACTCGCCGGTGGTGCGGATGAAGGTGACTCGCTCGTAGCCGAGACCCTCGAGGAATTCGCGGAGGGTGGTCTCGGCGTTGTCGGTGGCCATGTCCAGGATGCCCTTGTCGAGGGCGGCCTGGAGGAGCACGTCTTGGGCGATGGCCCGGGCGTCGCTCTCCAATTGCGGATCGCCGCCGGTGAACAAGCCGGTGTCGCGGTCATAGACCTGCGTCTGGCTCGGGTCCACCTCGACGAACGTTATCTCCGGCGGTGGAAGCTGCACCGTCACGGAGCCATCGGCTTCGTCCACGGAGAAGTCGTCGACCACCACTTGGTCGAAATCCACGCCGGCACCGATGCGGGCGACGGCGAACAGGAAGATACGGTCGCCCCTCGCCCAGTTGAGCCAGCCGGCGTCGTTGCCCTTCTCCACGGTGGTGTACTCCACCATCTCCACGGTGGTCAGATCGGCGAGGGCACGGACGCTCTCGACGACGCTGGGCCCGACCTGGGTGTAAGGCTCGGAGCGGAGTCCGCCGAACGGGTTCCACACATCGAGCGCTGCCCCGACGAAGAACGCACCGATGACGAGGACGGCGGCGATCACGAATGATCCCAACCGTTCAGAAACGGATGAATCGGCCACGGCGGCAGCGTAGTTCTGCGGGGTTCGTACCGAGTCCCCCGGAGGAATCTTCTAGACATGCCCGGCTATCCATGGTACCTTATGACGCAAGGTATCCTGGAAAGCAGGGTATCTCAGTAGTCAGGGTATATCGGTACTACCGAGCAGAACGAGACGGTTCCGCAAGCGGTGCACGGCGCCACATGAACTGTCCTTCTCCGGCAGAGCTGAAAGGGTGTGTATCCGGGACATGGAACACAGCTCGCAACTCCTCAAAGGCGTACTCGACATGTGTTTGCTGGCTCTGATCTCGGAGGAACCGAGCTATGGCTACGAGATGGTGGACAAGCTGGAGTCGAAGGGTCTCGAGTTGGTGAGTGAGGGGAGCATCTACCCGTTGCTCAGCCGTTTGCAGAAGAGGGGCTACATAGAGGGTTATTTCGTCGAATCGAGCAATGGGCCGCCGCGGAAGTACTACAGGATTGCCGATCAGGGCAAGGCCCAGCTCGACGAGTGGACCGACCAGTGGTCGAGGCTGGCCAGTGGGGTTAAGGAGGTGCTGAATGGAGGTGCGGATGAGTGAGGCGATGAACATCGAGCAAACAGTCGAGGACTGCGTCCGCTATTGGAAGGACACCGGCGTGCGCGATGCCACGGTGGCCGAGATGCGGACCGAGCTCGAGTCGCACCTCCACGAAGCGGCTGCGGCCGGCAAGTCACTCGAGTCCGTGATTGGGGCCGACCGCGAGGTCTTCGCCGAGTCATGGGCGGTGGAGGCACGTGGATCGACGCATCGGGTGCACGCCGTGGAGGTGGCGCCGGCAGGTCCAGCACACCGCTACACCAATCCGCGGCCGCCGCGCCGGCGGGGGGGAAGCCGAGGTGTCGGAGTCTTCGTCGTTGCGGGCGTGGTGCTCGTGGCGGCACTGGCCGCATTTGGACCAAAGGAGGCGAATGTGGATGACATGCAAGTTTGGCAGTGGCTGTGGTCGGCGGCGGCGGTGCTCCTGGGCATCGGCGAGATGCTGACCGCCGGCTTCTTCCTGCTTCCGTTCGCCGTGGGCGCTGCCGCCGCGGCCGTCCTGTCCTTTCTGTCGATCGCGGTGCCGGTACAGATCGCGGCGTTCATCGCCGTGTCCGTTGCGGCGCTGTGGACCATGAACAAGTACGCCAGGGCGGAGGACCGGAACACCCTGCCGGTGGGTGCGACGTGGTACATCGACGCCGACGCTGTAGTCATCGAGGACATCGATCCCACGGCTGGTACCGGGCGGGTACGGGTGGAAACCGAGCAATGGCGCGCGACCACCGACATCGGAGTGCCGATCGCCGCCGGCACGCAGGTTCGGGTCGCCGAGGTCCGCGGGGCGCGACTCGTGGTGGAACCCAAGCACTTCTGAGGGTCGCGATTCGCCCAACAGGTCACCAAACAGCACATCAAGAAAGGAGCACCTCATGGGTGCAGTAGCAGTAGTAGGCCTTTTTATCGTCCTGCTCGTCGTCTACGTGGCTCTCGGGCTCAAGATCGTCAATCAGCACGAGCAAGGGCTCGTGGAACGGTTCGGGAAGTACAAGGACACGCTGGACCCTGGGCTCCACGTGATTGTCCCGTTGATCGAGCGCATCCGCCGAGTGGACATGCGCGAGATCGTGGTCGACGTTCCGCCGCAGGAGGTCATTACGAAGGACAACGTGGTGGTCACCGTGGATGCAGTCGTGTACTACCAGGCCACCGACCCGGTGCGGCTGGCGTACAAGGTGCAGAACTTC
The DNA here is from genome assembly GCA_041608535.1 of Acidimicrobiia bacterium. Lineage (GTDB taxonomy): Bacteria > Actinomycetota > Acidimicrobiia > Spongiisociales > UBA5794 > JBFISM01. The sequence continues at coordinate 4,866 of JBFISM010000159.1, read as the reverse complement.
GTGCTGGCGGCAACGAAGCTGGCGCAGACCAACCTGCGTAACGTGATCGGCGATCTCGATCTGGATGATGCGCTCACCTCGCGTGAGACGATCAACGCCCAGCTGCGGGACATCCTCGATGAGGCCACCGACGTGTGGGGCACCAAAGTGGTCCGTGTGGAGATCCAGCGGATCGATCCGCCGGCAGACGTCACCGACGCCATGCATCGCCAGATGAAGGCCGAGCGCGACCGTCGTGCTCTCGTGACCGAGGCTGAGGGTCAAAAGCGATCCGAGATCCTCAAGGCCGAGGGTGTGAAGGCGTCACGAATCCTCGAGGCCGAGGGGCAGGCCGAGGCGATCAAGCAGGTCGCCGAGGCGGAGAAGTTTCAGAAGCTGACCGTCGCCGAGGGCGAAGGCCAAGCGATCGAGCGGGTGTTCGGCGCTATTCACCAGGGTGATCCCACACCGGACCTCATCGCGATTCGCTATCTGGAGACCCTCCAAGGGATGGCCGACGGTCAGGCGACGAAGATATTCCTGCCCGTCGAGATGAGCGGCATTCTCGGGTCGGTGGGTGCGATCGGCGAGATCTTCAACGGATCGCGGGAGCCGGCAAGCGGTTCGAAATCCTGAGCCCGCGGCGCGGGGGGCGAGCCGGGGTCGCACGAATGCCGACCCCGGCTCTCCGTTCTGGTGGAACCCAGTGATTGCCTACGGAAACCGACCCGCACCTGGTCACAGAGATCCGTAAGGTTGGCAGTGGAGGCGCGAAGGGGGAGTGGTAGATGCGTATCTTGGGTGTGACCACCCGCCCCCGTTCGTGAAGGAATCGAGGCGTGGCGTCTGCCGTGTCGACGCCCGGTCAGAAGAGAGGTGATGGACGAGATCACACTCCGGCCGGGGAGGTAGCTCCCCCTCCGTAGGGCCCACGCGACCGAGCGTCGTATCACCGCCGGTTCAGGTGGCGCCCGCCGAAGCACACACGGCGTAGCTCCACGATCACAGCCGGTCGGCGATTCTCGTTGGCGAGGATCGGCTCGCCTTGCCGCCGGAGGCCCTCGCCTCCTCAGTCGGTCGAGCCCTCGGTCTCTTCGGGGACCGAGGGCTCACTTTTGGAATCGACCGTCTCCATCATGTCGGTTTCGGAGCCGACGCCCGGTTCCTCGGGCACGTCATCCGGGAGCGAAGCCAACCGCTCGACGCCTTGCTCGATCGCCTGGTAGGCCTCGTCCTGCTCCTCGCTCACCACCGGATTACGCCGGTACCAGACAAACAGCAGAGCACCGAGCAACGCAGCTCCGAGCCCGCCCCATTGGCTCCCTGTGAACGGGCCGATCACGGAGTCGGCGGTGGTTCCGTTCTCGGCGCCGCCGAGCCGCGTGAAGTCGATGAGGAACCGCTGGAAGCCGTACCACATCATCCAGACCGTGAACATCTGCCCGTAGTGGCGCCCGGTCCAGCGTCGCCGTAGCCAGACCAGGAAGACGAGGAGCACGATCGCACCGAGCATGTCGTAGAGGGCGGAATGGTGGTAGGTCCCGCAGATCCCGTTCACCGCCTGGTCGGCGGTGCATTCCAGGAGATCATGCTGTGGAGAGACGTCGTATCCGGGCTTGATCGTGTACCCGAGAAAGAACGTGGTGGTGCTGCCGAGGTGTTCCACGATGGCCAAATCACCGATCCGTCCGATCACGGCCCCTATCGCCAGCCCCGGAGCGGCTGCGTCGAGCAGCGGCAGGACGTGAAGTCCCAGCATGCGCATCCGCAGCACTCCGCCCATGATCCCCCCGGCGTAGCCTCCGAGGATCGAGAAGTCGCCGGCGAGACCGATCACGTTGCTGATCCCATAGCCGGGTGTGCCCAGATTGGCAGGCACGGTGAAGAGGCGGGCGCCCAGAATCGACGCCACCAGTGCCCACGTGAGCACCGAAGCCACACCATCGGCGTCGTAACCACGGCGGCGTACTTCGCGGAGCATGAGCATTGCACCGGCCACGAACCCGAGACCGGCGAACAGGCCATGCAGCGACAGGGCAAAGGGTCCCACCTCGAATATCGGGATGGGGGGATACGAGATGGCGGCGATCACGGGGACAGGTTACGCGGTCCGCCGGACAAGCCGAGCACGGCTCAGCCCCGTTCGAGTAGGGACTGCAGCGCTCGGTAGTCCCGGGCGACGGATGCAGCGACCATGCGGCGCAACAGTGGACCGAAGAGCCGGAACACACCGCTCGGCTCGCCCTTCACGATGGCGGTCACTCGGCACCGGTCGTCACCCAGCGGTTCGACCTTGCGCACGATGTCGAGAGGGAAGGTGCTCTCGTACGTCACGATGTGGATGCACTCGCCTGGCACGAACTCGGTCACCTCGAATCGAGATGTGATGGTTCGTCCCAGGAAGCCGGCGACCTGGTCGTAGCGGCTGCCGACCCCGATGGGCGGATCGGTCGTCCAGGTGCACGACTTCATACCTCGTTGCCACCGCGGGTTGTTCGCCATGTCCGCAACGAAGTCGAACACCTCGCCGGCAGGGCGGTCGATCTCGATGGTGGTGACGGATTCAACCACGGCGGAGCCTCCACGTGCGACGGTACTCTCAGTGTGCGACGAACGACGAGGAGCGGGAACGACGTGGATCACAAGAAGGCTGCAGCTGATCGATTCGCCGAGGTGGAGGGCGAGCTGCAAGACATCAGCCGGTGGTTGTACGAGAACCCCGAGCTGGCCTATGAGGAGCACGAGTCGTCAGCACGATTGGCACGCTTCCTCGCCGGCAACGGCTTCGCCGTCGAACACCCGGCGTGGGGTCTCGACACGGCCTTTGACGCCACCGTCGGCGACGGTCCGGAGGTGGTCATCTGTGCCGAGTATGACGCGCTCCCCGAGGTGGGTCACGCCTGTGGCCACAACATCATCGCCACCGCCGCCGCCGGCGCCGGTGTGGCGCTGGCCCCGCTGGCGGACGAGCTCGGTGTCAGGGTGAGGGTCTTGGGCACACCTGCCGAGGAGTCATACGGTGGCAAGGTCGATCTGCTCAACGCCGGGGCCTTCGAGACGGCACAGGCGGCGATGATGATCCACCCCTCGCCGCGAGACATCGTCGACCCGGGGTTCCTCGCCGTGGCGCACATTGACATCGAGTTCCACGGCAAAGAGTCACATGCGGCGTTCGCTCCTCAGGTTGGGGTGAACGCGCTCGATGCAGCGGTCCAGGCGTATGTCAACGTCTCGACGCTCCGCCAGAAGCTGTACCCCACCGACAAGGTTCACGGTGTCATCACCTACGGTGGCGGCGCCCCCAACGTGATCCCGTCGTACACCGCACTCGGCTACTACGTGCGGGCGGCGACCATGGACCGTCTGGAGGAGCTGACACCGATGGTCGAAGCGTGCTTCGAGGCTGCGGCGCTCGCAACGGGCTGTCGCCTGGAGATGAAGCCGCGAGGGCACACCTATACCGAGATGAACAACAACGCGGCCATGGTCGAGCTGTACGCCGCAAACAGCGAAGCGCTGGGGCGCACGCTGCACCGCGCTGCAGAGTTCGACGCAGCGGCGACCGGCTCGACAGACATGGCCAACGTGAGTCAGATCGTGCCGACGATCCACCCCATGCTGAGCATCAATTGTCTACCGGCGGTCAACCACCAACGTGACTTCGCCGCCCACACCGTCACGGCAGACGGCGAAGCCGCCATCCGGGACGGTGCCCTGGCGATGGCGTGGACGGTCATCGACCTCACCGTGGGTGATCGCTGGAGTCAGCTCAGCGCCTGAGCAGGCGCGCGTCTTGGTGATCGTCGATGTCGCTCTGTGGCTCTCCCGACGGTATCGTCGCAGGCTGCATCACACCGGGTCTGCTCTAGTCGGCGCATCCCCGCTGAGGACTGGCCTGTGATTGAACCGGATACGGCAGAATGGGAGGCCGCATGAGACTTGCTATCAGGCTGCTGATCAATGCGGGGGCCATCTGGGTCGCCGCAGCCGTACTACCCGATCTGGCCATCGCGGACGGCATCGGCAGTCTGCTCCTGGTGGCGCTCATCTTCGGTCTCATCAACGCATTCATCCGGCCGATCGCCCGGCTCTTGACCCTGCCGATTCGTATCCTCACCTTGGGATTGTTCAGCATCGTGGTCAACGGATTCATGGTGATGATCACTGCCTGGCTCATCGATGCGCTCACGCTATCCGGAGGCTTTTGGAACCAATTGCTCACGGCGATCCTCGCCGCCATCATCATCGGAGTGGTGTCGAGTGTCCTCGGGTGGGTGTTGCCCGACGGTGACGACTGAGCCGGTTGCGGCTGCGGCGACGTCCACCGTTCGGACCGGTGTCTCCTCCGCATAGAACTCCTCAGATCCCATCTGGAAGTCACCCGCAGGCAGCCTCACGATCGGCGTGCCGAGTTCGCGCTGAGTGGTCATGTCGCGCCACGCCCAGTGCTGCGCTCATCGCTCCTGACGGGCTCGTGCGCTCCAGCCACCCGGTTGCCGCCGGTCAATGCTCCGTCCCTCCGAGCCGATGCTGTCATCCGCAAGCATCACGCCCTCAACGTTGTTCGTTCACCAGCTCGATGATCGAGAACATGGCGCCCTGCGGATCGGCGACGACGGCCATCCGACCCACACCGGGCAGATCCATGGGCGGCACGAACACGCTGCCGTCATTCGACTCGATCGTCGCTACGGACGCATCCACGTCGTCGACGGCGAAGTAGACACCCCAGTAGTTGGGAACTTCCGACCCATCGTGGGCGGTCGCCCCATCATCCCGGCGGCGGCGTTGCCCTCGACGTTGCCGTCGGCCCAGAACGCCGTGTACGGCCCGTTGGGTGTGTCGGCCACCTCGGTGCGGTAGCCGAAGACGCGCTTGTAGAAGTCC
>JBFISM010000158.1:0-7513 GCA_041608535.1 Acidimicrobiia bacterium | reverse complement strand
TCGCGGACCCCGACTTCCCGTACGGACCGGTGCCGGGCACCGTCGGGGAGATACTCGCCTACCGTGGCCCGCTGGGGGTGCACATGGTCGATTGGGACTTGGCGTTCACCAACCCATTCGGTGACGCCACGCAGCTCGAGATCATCGATGGCAGACCGGTGCTGACGACGCTGGCCGATCAGATCGCCGGTTAGCCGGCCGCAGCCTCGCCGGTCTCGAGGTTCATCCGCTCTTGGAGGGCCTCTGCCGGGTCGTAACAGCGGCGGCACCGTGCCTCATACGCTCCTTCGGCGCCGAGTACCACGAGTTCGTCGGAGGCGACGACGCGTTGGGTGAACAGCCCAGGTCCGCCGCAGCGGTGACACACGGCGAGCGCTTTCGTCACGTATTCGGCGCGAATCATCAACGATGGGATCGGCTCGAACGGCCGGCCCAGGTAGTCGAGATCGAGCCCGGCGACGATGACCTGCTTGCCCGCAGCCGCCAGCCGCACGGCCACATCCAGCAACCCATCGTCGAAGAATTGGCCCTCGTCGATGCCGACCACGACGGTCCTGTCCTTGACCGCCTTGAGCAGCGAGCTGGAGTCGGCGACGGGTTCGGCCTCGGTGGTCAGTCGGGAGTGCGAGACCACGGCATGCGTGGCGTAGCGGTCGTCGAGCGCCGGTTTGAAGATCTGGGTCGGGATCCTGGCGAGCTGGTAGCGAGTCATCCGGCGGATGAGCTCTTCGCTCTTCCCGGAGAACATGGGCCCGGCGATGACCTCGATCCACCCCTGGTCGGCACGGCGCTGCATCGGCGAGGAGCGTAGCAGTGGCTCGGGCGCTTCCTCGGCCACGGAAACGAGCCAAGGAATACGCGATACGTGGCCGGTGTTGTGCCATGTAGGCCGGGAGTATCGAAGCCTTCGGCAGATTCACGAGATCGGGAAATCTCGTGGTACTCTCGGGCCGACCGGGTCACCGTCGTGACCGTCGCCTGCCTCGTTCGGATGTTCGATGACGAGCACAATCTCCATTTGCTTGCTGCTCTCGGCCGCTTCGCTCGGCCCGAATCCGACCGACGCCTTCCTCGCCGTCCGCGCCAGGACGTTCGTTGCAATGGGCACACGAGGGCGGCCGGGCTGGGCCGTGCGTCACCCCGACGATCCCGGTAGAACCACTCGCTGCCGACGGCAGCACACGAAGGAGAGTTTTCATGGCACTGTTCCGCAGAAAGACCACGAAGGTGGTCCGCCGCGGCGATGCTCGGGAAGAGCGCAAGGTGCGCACGGTCGACGGCAAGACCGTCACCGTCCGCCGCTTCCAAGAACCCGCTTCAGCCGAGCCGGCTGAAGCGGCAGCAAAGCAAGACACCAGGCAGCAAACCAAGACCCAAGCCCGATCCCCAGGGCAGCAGCGCAGCCGGGGATCCGGCTCCGCCAAGAAGTCGACCCCGAAAAGCAACGCCGGACGTTCGGGCGGCAAGTCCGGTGGAGGGAAACAGACCGGTACCGCCAAGAAGACCAGTGGCGCTCAAAAGACCAGTGGCGCTCAAAAGACCAGTGGCGCCCAAAAGACCAGTGGCGCTCAAAAGACCAGTGGCGCTCAAAAGAATGGTGGCGAACGGTCGCAATCGAACCGGCGATCCTCCGGTCGCTCACGCCCCAAGGGCTCGGGACAGCGCAGCGAGCGCAGCCAGACACCGGAGCGCTCGCGGCGGCGTACCCATCTCGAGGTGGTGCCACCTCCGGAAACCGCCAAGAAGCAGATGTTGGTGCGCTCGTCCAAGCACCAGACGCAGATCGTGGTGCTCGAGGGGCCCGTGTTGGTGGAGCACTATGTCGCCAGGGAGGATCAGCGGTCGCTCGTCGGCAATGTGTATGTCGGCAAGGTGCGCAACGTGCTGCCCGGAATGGAGGCGGCGTTCGTGGATTTCGGGGAAGGCAAGAACGGTGTGCTCTACGCCGGGGACGTCAACTACGACGACGCCGAGATCGAAGGCAAGCGCCCCCGCATCGAGATGGTGTTGAAACCGGGAGATGCGGTTCTCGTTCAGGTGGTCAAGGACGCCATGGGGAAGAAGGGAGCGCGCCTCACCAATCAGATCAGCCTCGCCGGGCGGTATCTCGTTCTCGCACCGGACGCCGACGTGCGCGGCATCTCCCGCCGTCTTCCCGACGACGAACGCCGCCGGCTGCGCGAGATCGTCGCCGAGGTGCGTCCCAAGGGCATGGGAGTCATCGTGCGTACCGCGGCGGAGGGCGCCAGCCGGGAGGACATCAAGTCCGACATCGAGCGGCTGCTCGAGCTGTGGAAGGACATCGAAGCGAAGAAGGACCGCCAGGCACCGGCGCTGATCTACCAGGAGCCACCGCTGGAGCTCCGGGTGATACGGGAGCACTTCACGTCCGACTTCAAGCGTCTGCTCATCGACTCGCAGTCCACCTACGACCGAGTTGTCGACTATCTCCAGGGCACCGAAGCCGAGCTCGTCGGCAAGGTGAGCCTCTACGAGGACGAGCTACCGATCTTCGAGCGGTTCCACGTCGAGGATCAGTTGCGCAAGGCCCTCGATCGACGGGTGTGGCTGCCGTCGGGGGGCCACATCGTGATAGACCGCACCGAGGCGCTCACTGTGATCGATGTGAACACCGGTCGGTTCGTCGGTCATTCCAACCTCGAGCAGACCGTGCTGCAGAACAACCTGGAAGCAGCGGAAGAGATCGCACGACAGCTGCGATTGCGCGACATCGGCGGCATCATTGTCATCGATTTCATCGACATGGAGATCGCCAAGAATCGTGATGCGGTGTTGCTCAAGTTCCGCGAGCAGCTGGCCAAGGACAAGACGCGGACGCAGGTGTTCGACGTGTCGAACCTGGGTCTCGTCGAGATGACCCGCAAGAATGTCTCGGCGGGTCTGCTGGAGTCGTTCTCCGAGGTGTGTCCGCGGTGCAGCGGCCGGGGCGTGTTGCTCCACGAGGACGCGGCAACGCACGGCAAGCCAGTGCCCGCGAACCCGTCGGACAAGCCGGACAAGTCTGACAAGCCGGACAAGTCTGACAAGTCGGACAAGTCGGAAAAGACCGCTTGACCGGCATCACCGAACCGGAGCGACGAGGTTTTCGCCCCGTCTCTCGCTGATTAACATGGTCCATCGCCGTTCGGTTCTCACATGGACGGCGAGTCCCGCCACTCGGTCCTGTTGGACCGAGCCTGCACGGGCGCATGGCATCTCGGAGGAACGCATGTACGCGATCATCCGCTCCGGCGGCAAACAATCCAAGGTCCAGGAAGGCGACGTCATCGATGTCGAGCGGCTCAAAGGCGTCGCTCCCGACGCCGAAGTGTCGTTCACGCCATTGCTGCTCGTCAACGACGACGGGTCGGTCATCGCCGATGCCGGGAAGCTGGGGAAGGCGTCCGTGACCGCCAAGGTGCTGGGCGAGCATCGTGGTGAGAAGATCGACGTGTTCAAGTACAAGAACAAATCCGGGTACCGGCGCAGTCAAGGGCATCGCCAGACCTACACGACGATCGAGGTGACCGGGATCGACCCCGGCGTGCAGAAGTCCAAGAAGAAGACGAAGAAGTCCGAGGCCGCCGAGCCGGAGACCGCAACCAAATCCACCAAGAGCAAATCCGCGAAGAGCACGGCCGCGAAGAACACGGCCGCCGACACCAAGAAAGCGACCGAGGAGGGCTGACATGTCCAAGACCAAGGCCAGCGGCTCGTCCAAGAACGGCCGCGACTCGAAGGCGAAGCGGCTCGGACCCAAGGTGTTCGACGGCCAGGTGGTTTCTGCCGGGTCGATCATCGTCCGCCAGCGGGGGACCCGCATTCACCCCGGTCTCAACGTGGGCAAGGGCAGCGACGACACGCTCTTCGCCAAGGCCGAGGGAACGGTGAAGTTCGGTACGCGCAAGGGACGCCGGCTCGTCGACATCGTTCCCCAATAGCGCCTGCGCCGCAATGCGGCGTCGCGGGTAGAAGCCGAGGCTCGAGCCATGTTCGTTGATCAGGTGCGGCTCGAGGTTCGGGGTGGTCATGGCGGAGCCGGGGTCGCCACTTTCCATCGCCAGAAGAACCGACCGCGCGGCAAGCCGGTTGGAGGATCGGGTGGTCGTGGTGGCGATGTCATCGTGCAGGCGGATCCCGACGTTGCGACCTTGCTCAGCTATGCCCGGCGGCCGCATTGGGCGGCGAGCGATGGGACTCACGGCGAGGGGGAGCTTCGTCATGGCAGAGCCGGCGACGATCTCATCCTGCGGGTGCCGCTGGGAACACTGGTGCGCGACGAGAGCGGCACGCTGATCGCCGACCTCGTGGAGCCCGGGCAGCGCGTGGTCGTCGCCGAAGGTGGTCGCGGCGGGCGCGGCAACGCCGCTTTCGTGTCGACGTCCCGCCGGGCACCCACGTTCTCCGAGCAGGGTGAGTACGGGGCAACGGCCACCATCACGCTCGAGCTGAAGCTCATCGCGGATGCGGCGTTGATCGGGTTTCCCAACGCCGGCAAGAGCACGCTGATATCTCGTGTGTCGGCGGCCAAGCCGAAGATCGCCGACTACCCGTTCACCACCCTCGAGCCCAACCTCGGGGTTGTAGACATCGACGATCGCCAGTTCGTGCTCGCCGACATTCCCGGCCTGATCGAGGGAGCCGCCGACGGGAAGGGGCTCGGCCACGACTTCCTGCGCCACACCGAGCGGGCGCGGGTGCTCGTCGTCTTGCTCGACCCCACACCGATACAGCCACACGGCGTCGACGTGCAGTACGAGGTGTTGATCGCCGAGCTCGAAGCACATTCCCCCGACCTGGCACACCGCCCCCGCATCGTCGCCGTCAACAAGATCGACAGCGTCGAAGATCGGTCGCACATCGCAGCGTGGGCCGCGGCCGGCGACATCGACATGCACTACGTCTCCGCAGTGACCGGCGAAGGCCTCGACACCCTGCTGTACCGGGTCGCCGACGCCGTGGCTGCCGCCGAGCGAGAGGCGCCGGACCGGGAGGGGTTCGTTCTACACCGGCCGCTCCCGCCGAGCTTCTCCGTGGTGCGACGCAACGACGAGTGGGTCGTCTCCGGTCGGGCGGCCGAGCGAGCCGTGAACCTCGACGATCTGACCGTGCCCGAGGCGGCCGACTTCGCCGCAGCGAGGCTGCGTCGTCTCGGCGTCGACGAGGCTCTGGCCGCCGCCGGGGCGCTGCCCGGCGACGACGTGCGCATCGGCGAGCTCGTCTTCACCTACGATCCCGACCGGGTAGACGACGACGGGGACGAAGCCCGGTGAGACGAGCAGCAGAGCGAGGGCGCAGCGTCGTCGTCAAGGTCGGCTCCTCGAGCCTTGCCCTACGCCAAGGCGGTGTCGACCGAGGGGCCATCGAGCGGACCGTCGACCAGGTCGTGCGGGCCATGACGACGGGCTACAAACCAGTCCTCGTCTCCTCGGGGGCTGTCGCCGCAGGGCTTCCCGCACTCGGTCTCACCGACCGGCCGGCCGACGTCCCGGGACTCCAGGCGGCGGCTGCCGTGGGTCAGGGCTTGCTCATGGCACGCTATGCGGAAGCCTTCGCCGCACACGAGATCGTCGTCGGTCAGGTGCTGCTCACCCGCGACGTCTTCGCCAACCGCTCGCAATACCTGCACGCGCGCGATGCGCTGGCCAGGATGCAGTCCCTCGGCGTGGTACCCATCGTCAACGAGAACGACACGGTCACGGTCGAGGAACTGCGACTCGGCGACAACGACCGCCTGGCAGCGCTGGTGTGCCACATCATCGATGCCACCATGCTCGTCTTGCTCACCGACACTCCGGGTCTGTTCTCCGAAGATCCGCGCTTCAACGACTCCGCCGAGCTCCTCGATGCGGTGCAACACAACGACGCCATCCTCGATGAGCTGTATCAAGCGACCACGCGGGGAGTCTTCGGTTCGGGTGGCGTCGCCACGAAGATCGCTGCGGCGCGTATGGCCGCGTGGTCGGGTGTGCCTACGGTCGTCGCCAAGGCGACCGATGACTCGGTCGTCGACCGAGCCCTCGCCGGAGAGAACGTGGGCACCTGGATCGATCCCCATCCGTCGGCGCTGTCGGCCCGCAAGCTGTGGATCGCCTTCGGCATCCCCCGCCGGGGCGAGGTCACAGTCGACGACGGAGCCGCCAACGCGCTCCGCCGCCATGGGAGCAGCCTGCTTGCCGTTGGCGTGCGTGACGTGTCGGGCGACTTCATGAGTGGCCAGGCGGTCGGCGTGCTCGGCTCGGACGGTGCGACCATCGCCAAGGGCCTGGTGCGGATGGATGCACAATCGGTGCGCGAGGCGGCCGGACAGCACTCGTCGCTCGTCGGAGGCGAAGTCATCCACCGCGACGACCTCGTCGTGCTCGTGTGAGTGCGCAGCGATCGGTGGGGGGCCATGGCGACCCTCGCTAGCCTGGCGCCATGACGGAAGGTCGCGAACTCACCGAACTCACCGCGCTCACCGAAGGCATGCCGATCGTCTACGGCGGCAATCGGGTGACTCACGTACCCGCTGATCTGGCCCGAGCCTTTCAACCGGGCGACCGGCTGGTGGTCGCCCAGGACAGCGGAGCGCTGCTCCACATCCCGGGCGATGTGTGGGACGTCGCAGCCGATGCCGTGACCGCAGCCGCCGATGCCTTCGCCGCCATGGGTGCGGTGGGCGACGAGCAGATCAGCGAGTTCTACGAGAGGTTTGCCGCCAACCTCGAGCATGACGAGACCTTCGCCCCGATCGCCGCCGCCAACGACGCCGACGTCGAGCTGGCCAGATTGAAGGGCCGGTCGACCACTCGCTTGGTGCTGAGCGGCCGGATGCGCACCGACATGATCGACGGTTTGCGCGGCTGGGCGAAGCTTCCCAGCGGTCGGGGCGAGATCATGCACCACATCGAGCATCAGGGATGGAGAGTCGATCTCGTCCGTGCCGGATTGGGTGTCATCGGGTTCGTGTTCGAAGGCCGGCCCAACGTGTTCGCCGACGCCACCGGTGTGCTCCGCAGCGGGAACACAGTGGTGTTCCGGATCGGTTCGGCTGCCCTCGGTACCGCCGAGGCCATCATGGAGCACGCCCTCGGTCCGGCGCTTGCCGCATCCGGCCTGCCCAGCGGCGCCGCATCGCTCGTGGCGAGCCCTTCCCGTGCCGCAGGGTGGGCGATGTTCGCCGACCCCCGGCTCTCGCTGGCGGTGGCCCGCGGATCCGGAGCTGCGGTTGCGCAGCTTGGTGGGGTGGCCCGCCAGGCCGGTACACCGGTGAGCTTGCACGGAACGGGTGGGGCGTGGATCATCGCAGCCGACTCGGCTCCCATCCATGCGTTCCGCATGGCGGTGTACAACTCGCTCGACCGCAAGGTGTGCAACACGCTCAACACGTGTTGCATAGTCGCCAGCCGTGACGATGATCTCGTTCCGGTGTTCCTCGATGCGCTCGATGCCGCGGCACAGCGACGCGGCGTATCGCCAAAGCTGCATGTCACCGCAGCCACGATGGACCTCATCCCCGACGACTGGTTTG
>JBFISM010000157.1:0-7708 GCA_041608535.1 Acidimicrobiia bacterium | reverse complement strand
TGACGTGGACCTTGGTGGAGGCGGTCAAGCGACGGGTCACCTCTGATATCCCGGTCAACCTCGCCTTCGGTGGCGGGACGACACTCCTCGAGCTGGTGGCGATGCTCGAAACGGTATTCGGACACGAGCTCAATGTGCGACACCGCGAGGCACGTCCCGGAGACATCCGTCACAGCACCGCCGACTCTCGGCGGCTCTACGAGCTGTTCCCAGAGGTCGAGCCCATCGGTTTCGAAGAGGGGCTGGCCAAGACCATCGCGTGGTGGCGAGAGCGCTGAGCAGAGCCTGGGGTTTGCTCCGTATCCTGGTGGCCGACCGTTTGGGCGTTCGATGGGAGCAGACATCATGGCTGGATCGGTGGTCGTCGTCGGTGCGAGTTCGGGTATCGGCGAGGAGGTGGCCCGCTCGTATGCGGCCGAGGGACGCAAGGTGTATGCGACCAGCCGGGATCAGGGCCGGGCCGATGAGGCTGCGGCGCGGATCGGCGGCGACACCCACGGAATCGCCGTCAACCTCGCCCAGCCGTCGGGGATCGCAGCCAGCCTGCAATCGATCGAAGGACCCGTCGACTATCTGGTCATCCCGGCCGTCGAGCGGGATCAGAACAAGCTGCGCGAGTTCGACGTGGCGGGTGCCACGAACCTCGCGACGCTCAAGGTGGTCGGGTACCCCGAGACGGTTCATGCCCTGCTCGACCGGATGACCGACGACTCGGCCATCGTGCTCTTCGGTGGTCTGGCCAAGGAGCGCCCTTACCCGGGATCGACGATCGTGACGTCGGTGAACGGTGCAGTCGAGAAGATGGTGAATACCATCGCTCTCGAGATCGCCCCGATCAGGATCAATGCCATTCATCCGGGCTTCGTCCTCGATACGTGGTACTGGGCGGACAAGGAGCCGGTCAAGGAGGCGGTGCTCGCCAAGACACCGACCGGGCGACCGGTGCTCACGGCGCACGTCGTCGACGCCGTACGCTTCCTCCTCGAGAATCCGTCGATGAACGGCGTCAATCTCACCATCGACGGTGGTTGGTTGCTCGCAGGATGAGCTCCGACCCGGCGGCGACCGGAGCGCAAGTCACCTACCCCGGCAATCGATTGCAGCGCACCGGCATCGGGTCTGCGGATTTGCCATGATGGATGCGATCGCCACGGTCGGGCGGGTGGTGATCGGGGGCCAGACCTGGACCGAGTCGAAGGGAGACCGGCACATGGCCGATCGCATGCTGATCCAGGGTGGATACGTCGTCCCGATCGACGATGCATGGGGCGACATCTCACCGGGGGACGCCCTCAGCGAAGGAGTCCGGACAGCGGCGGAGGGTCCCGAGCTCGCGGCTGGAGACGACGGATCGTGAGACATCTCGTCGTACGGGCCGCTGCCGCCGATCCGCAGCCGCCCGCCATCTTCGCCGAGACCAGCTCGGGGTTCACCCGCTGGTCGGTGGTGGACCACACCACCCCAGGCGCCGTGCACACCGGATTCGGTGTCAACACCCTCGCCCCGGGCGGCTCGATCGGTCAGCACCTCCACTCCTTCGAGGAGGCTTTCTACGTGCTGGCGGGCGAGGTCGTGGTGGAGACGGTCGAGGGAGCGTTCCGGTTGCGTCCCGGCGACTACGGCGTCGTCCCCGTGGGCAGCCCGCATCGGTGGCGGAATGAGTCCGACCGCGAGGTGCGCTGGGTGGACATGCTGGCGCCACAACCTCAGCCCGACTTTGCCGGAGACACGTTCCTCGTCGAAGCCGATGCGGCGGATCGGGATCCCGTCGATGTCGATCCCCGCGATCCCCGAACACGCTCCTTCGGGAACATCACACCGCAGAACATGGATCCGACCAAGCAGACCCAGGAGATGCTCGCCGTGTCGGCGAGCATGCGCACGGCGTTGCTCGTCTACAGCGGGATCACCGTCAAGATGATGGTGGATACGGATCTCGGTGCGCAGCTGCTCACCATGTTCATGGTGCAGTACGAGGAGCGCGGTGTCGCCGGAGCGCACGACCATCCGTTCGAGGAGACATACATGATCGAGGAAGGGCGCACGCGCGCTCGGTTCGATGGTCACGAGTATGTGCTCGAACCGGGTGACATCGCGTTCGCCGGGGTGGGTTGCGTCCACGAGTTTGCGAACGAGGGCCCTGGCATCGTGCGCTGGCTGGAGACGCAGGCGCCCCAGCCGCCCGCCCGTCATTCATATCGATTTGGCCGCGATTGGAGTTACCTGGCCGACCTGCTCTGATGCGAGCTTCGTGACGGGCCGAGTCGGGCCGTCGACCCGGTGCGGCTACAATCGCATCCGCTTTTTGCCGGGGTAGCTCAGTCGGTAGAGCGACGCACTCGTAATGCGTAGGTCACGGGTTCGATTCCCGTCTCCGGCTCCATCATGCGTGGGGCGTTGATGTGCCCGACGTCACACGACCGACGGGCAGAAAGCTGGTATGGCTGATCAGGCCAACTTCGAACGGGATGCGATGGAATACGCACCACAGCTGTACTCGGCGGCTCTGCGTATGACCCGCAACCCCGCCGACGCCGAGGACGTGGTGCAGGAGACCTTCCTCAAGGCCTACCGGGCGTACGACAGCTTCCAAGAGGGAACCAACCTCAAGGCATGGCTCTATCGGATACTCACCAACACCTACATCAATCGCTATCGGAAGTCGCAGCGCCGCCCGGCCGAGGTCGAGCTGGGCGAGCTCCAGGACCTCTATCTGTACAAGCGCCTCGGAGAGGCTTCCGGAGCTTCGGTCAGTGCCGAGCAAGCCGTGCTCGACTCCTTCGTGGATTCGGACATCAAGGACGCCTTGGAGAGCCTTCCCGAGCACTTCCGGCTGCCGGTGCTGTTGGCCGACGTGGACGGCTTTGCGTACAAAGAGATCGCCGAGATCCTCGACGTCCCGATCGGAACGGTCATGTCGCGCCTACATCGTGGAAGAAAAGCGCTGCAACAGAAGTTGTGGAGGTTGGCGGAAGAACGAGGCTTGGCAGGTCCACGCACATGAACAACGGCTGCGATCACGCGATCGAGTACGTCTACCACTACCTCGACCAAGAGCTGACGTGGGGCCGGAGAACCAGGATCCGGTGGCACCTGCGCCGCTGCCACGAATGTTGCAACGCCTTCGAGTTCGAAACCAAGCTGAAGATGCTCATTCGGGACCGGGGCAAGGACGAACCACCCGCGGAACTTTTCGATCGTCTGCGAGCGTTGATACGTGAGGAGGCCGCACGAGACGACGGGGCGTGAGCCGCACGCACCGCCGATCGTGCCGAAAGTGAGACCGTCATGGCTGAGAATGTTCTCAAGGGGAAGCGAGTGTTCGGCGAATCTCGCGCCCCCAAAACTATGTCAGAAGCACGAACCTGCGCCAAGACCGGTTGCGAGACCCTCTTGAGCCGATACAACCGCAAAGACCACTGCTACGCCCACGCTCCGACGAAGTTCCCCCGTCTCCGGGGGCGCATCGTCGCCGACGGATCCAGCTGAGCCGTCCCCAGGCCAAACCGCGGCCAGACCGAAGGGGGAGTCACAACCGGCTATTCTCCCGGCGCGATGCGAATCCGTCTTCTCGTCCTCGTGGCACTCGTTGTCGTCTTCGGCGTCGTCGCGGTCGCGCCTGCCGCCGCCGACACCTTCACGCTTGCGTTCACCGCAGCGGAGGATGAAGAAGAGGCCCCTGCCGAGGACGAGGAAGAACCGATGGTCTCAGAGGGCGGGGTGACCCCGGCCGTCGAGGCGCCTCCGGCCGAGGAGGACGAGGCGGATCAGCCGTGGACATTCCGCTACATGGTGCCGACGGTGCTCGCCATTGGAGTGCTCGGGCTCATAGGAGCGGGGGTGTATTACGCATTCCAGATCCGTGGCAGGTACCAGGTCGTCGAGTGAGGCGTTGGCAGCCACTGGACTTCGGCGGCGGCCTGCGCTGCTCGGGCCTGTGACCAGATGGCCGTGACAGATGGCCGTGACAGATGGCCGTGACCAGATGAGCGTGACCAGATTGAGTGTGACCAGATGAACGTGACCGGATGAGTCGGGTCGACTGGCCGCTGGTTGCCCGCATCGCATCCAAGACCGCAGGTCGCTATCCGCTCGAGGGTACGTATCACGCCGAGCGGCTCGCCGAGCAGGCGCCCGAACTGGTGGCACGGGCCTCGGTCATGGTCGAGGAGGCGACCGGGCTGGCGACTCCAGGTCAGCCGGACGTCGCCGTGGTGACCCGGCCGCAGTGGGTCGATGCCAACGTGGCTTCGTTTTCGGTGCTCCTGGCCCCTGCCGAAGAGACGCTGGCCGAGTCCACCGGGATCGGTGCAACGCTGGCCGGCCGGGTGGTCGCGATGGAGATGGGTGCCGTCTTGGGTCTGCTCAGCAGACGGGTGCTCGGACAGTACGAGCTGGTGCTGCCGACGGCCGATGGACGCACCGGCGACACGGTGATGTTCGTCGGCGGCAATATTCTCGCCATGGAGCGCCAGCAGGAGTTTCGCCCAGCCGAGTTCCGGTTCTGGGTGGCACTGCACGAATGCACCCACCGTGCCCAGTTCCTCGGCGTCCCGTGGCTGCGGGAGTACTTCTTGTCACTCGTCGCCGAGCTCGTCGGCTCGGCCGAACCGGAGCCCGGCCGTTTGCAGCGTGTCGTGGCGCAGCTCCGCACGGCGTCGTCGGCGGGCGAGCCCATGATCGACGAGCGGGGGCTGTTCGGTCTTCTCGCCACTCCCGACCAGCGGGAGCTGATCGATCGGGTCCAGGCGCTGATGTCGCTGCTCGAGGGGCACGGTCATGTCGTGATGGATCGGATCGGTGCTCGCGAGCTCGTCACGCAGGAACGCATGTCCGCCGTGCTCAAGTTGCGCCGCCGCGATCCACGCACGGCAACGTTCATGCGACTCATCGGACTGGAGATGAAGCTGCGTCAGTACGAGGCCGGGGCGGCGTTCGTCGCTGGAGTGGAGCGACACGCCGGCTGGTCGTCGCTCGATCTCGCCTGGGTGCGTCCGGAGAACGTGCCCACACTGGATGAGATCGACAACCCCGTACGGTGGCTCGAGCGGGTGGCGTGAAGCCAGACGAGTTGCTCGAGCTGGTTGCCGACAAGTATCCGCAGCCGCCTTTCGCCGTGGCCGTGAGTGGGGGCGCCGATTCCGCCGTTGCGCTCTGGGCCGGAGTTCAGCTCGCACGGGATGAACCGGTCACTGCGATTCACGTGCACCACGGTTGGCTGGGATCAGATGCCATGTACCGGGCGGCCACCGCGGTGGCCGCCGCTCTCGGGCTCGGTCTGAGGTACCGGGGCGTTGGTCGGGACGACGACCCGCCTGCCAATGAGACCGAGGCACGTGAGTTCCGGCTCGCCGCGCTTATCGAGACGGCACCCGATCTTCCCATCGTGACGGGCCACAATCGCGACGACGACGCCGAGACCGTGCTGGGCAACCTGCTTCGCGGTGCGGGAGCGACCGGGCTGGCCGGGATTCCGGCGACCCGCACATCGTTTCATCGACCGCTGCTGACCATCGGGCGTGCGGACATCCGGACGGTGGCCGACGAGCTACGTCTCCCGTATGCCGACGATCCAGCCAACGACGACCGGGCGCATCGCCGCAACCGGATCCGCCATGACGTGCTTCCCCTGCTCGAGTCGCTCGAACCCGGAGTCACCGACCGGTTGCTGCGGACGGCTGCTGCTTTGGCGGCCGACGATGCGGCACTGGACGCGATCGCACAGCGGGTACCCATCCGCAGCGACGACGATGGTGTCGTCCTCGTTCCATACGGTCACCTGGTCACCGCCGCCCCTGCGGTGGCGGCTCGCGTGGTACGGCGCGTCCTTCGTGCAGCTCACCCGCCCTACTCGGGTTCGGCGGCCGATGTCGCTGCGGCGCTGAGCGTTGCCGACTCCGGCAGGGTCACGATCGAAGGGGGCATCACCGTGGAGCGGGAGGGACCGTTTCTGGCCTTCATCCCCGGCACAACGGAGGTCGCTCGCCCAGTGCCGCGAGATGACGCGGCTTTGCCGCTTCCGGGAGAGGTCGTGATCGGCAAACACCGGATCTCGGCGCAGCCGGCCTCGGTCGGCACGCCGCTCCGGATCGGCCGGGGGGTGGCCGTGGTCCGGGTCGAGGCGGACGAGCTGTCGGTGGGTATCCCGCGAAGTGGGGATCGGATCGACATTCGCGATGGCTCCAAATCGGTGAGCGATGCGCTGATGGAGGCTCGCATACCGCTGCGGCACCGGCGTAGTTGGCCGGTAGTGCGTTCTCGTGGGAGAATCATCTGGATCGCCGGGGTCAGGGTGGCGCATCCCGCTGCACAAAGGGCTGGGTCGGGCGATCGGATTCGCCTGGTGGCAGAGAGGCTGTGATGTTCGAGGAAGTGCGCGTGATGATCTCGGCCGAGGAGATCGACGCCAAGCTAGCCGAGATGGGCAAGGAGATCACTCGGGACTACGCAGGCGAAGACCTGCTCATGGTGGGGATTCTCAAGGGCGCCTTCGTTGTCATGGCGGATCTGGCTCGGCACGTGGATCTCCCGGTCGAGTTCGACTTCATGGCCGTGTCCTCGTATGGGTCATCCACCAAATCATCCGGTGTCGTGCGGATCTTGAAAGATCTCGATCAAGAGATCGCCGATCGCCACGTGCTCATCGTCGAGGACATCATCGATTCAGGGCTCACGCTGCGCTATCTCATGAGAAGCCTCTCGGTACGCAATCCCAAGTCGTTGGAGCTGGCCGCCCTGCTCGTCAAGGAAGGGGTCGACCGACCACCGACCGAGATCCGTTACGAGGGCTTCCACATCCCACCCGAATTCGTCGTCGGCTACGGGCTCGACCATGCCGAAAAGTACCGGAATCTGCCATTCATCGGGATACTCAACGACTGAGACCAGCGTCGCCGCCGGTGGCAGCGCCGTTCCCCTTGTCTCCATAGGACCATTGACCGCATAGACTGAAATGCCAAGCGTACGATCCCTGTAGGAACCTTGTGAATCGAAACGTTCGAACCGTCCTGGTGTATTTGGTCGTCGGCTTTGTTGTGCTG
Source organism: Acidimicrobiia bacterium (assembly GCA_041608535.1). Taxonomy (GTDB): domain Bacteria; phylum Actinomycetota; class Acidimicrobiia; order Spongiisociales; family UBA5794; genus JBFISM01. The sequence goes on along the minus strand of JBFISM010000157.1, from coordinate 668 downwards.
ATGGCTCTCAACGCCTTCATCGACGACTCAGCGCCGCGCCAGGAGCTGTCCCTCGATGAGTTCCTCACCCAGGTCGAGCGGGACAACATCGAGGAGGTGGTGATCCTCGAGAAGTCTGAGCAGGTCACCGGCGAATTGGTGAGGGCTATCGAGCCCGGCTCGAACGAGTTCGTCGTCGGGTATCCGAACGAGTTCGAGGGCGAGCTGACACAGATGCTCGTCGATGCCGGTGTCACCGTCACCTCCGACGCAGAGAATCCGTCGGCCCTGCAGTGGTTCCTCGGCACGATCTTCCCGTACATCCTGATCTTCGGGGTCTTCATCTTCATCCTCATGCAGATGCAAGGTGGCGGGAACCGGGTGATGCAGTTCGGCAAGTCCAAAGCGAAGCAAGTCTCCAAGGACTCGCCAAAGGTCACCTTCGACGATGTGGCCGGCGCCGAGGAGGCGGTCGAGGAGCTGCGGGAGATCAAAGAGTTCCTCACCTCACCGGCCCGATTTCGCGCCATGGGCGCCAAGATCCCCAAGGGTGTGCTGTTGTTCGGCCCCCCCGGCACGGGCAAGACGCTGCTCGCCAGGGCGGTCGCCGGGGAAGCCGGTGTGCCGTTCTTCTCCATCTCCGGATCGGACTTCGTCGAGATGTTCGTCGGTGTCGGCGCCTCACGGGT
>JBFISM010000156.1:0-7938 GCA_041608535.1 Acidimicrobiia bacterium | reverse complement strand
TCAAGCTCGACGAGGATCTCGAGGCGGCACGGGCGGCCTTCGAGTCCGTGATCGCCGCCACCGCACGGCAGGACCCGTGGCTCGCCGAGCATCCGCCGGCGGTCGACTGGTGGGGCGGCCAGTTCGACCCGACGAGAACGGCCCCCGATGCCCGGATCATTGCGGTGACGTCACGGGCAGCGGAGGCCGCCACCGGGTCCCGTCCCCTCGTACACGGAATGCCGTTCGGAGCTGACATGCGACTGCTCAACAATCTCGGCGACACACCCACCGTCATGTACGGACCGGGCGACGTTCGCTGCGCCCACTACGCAGACGAGCACGTCCCGATCGACGAGCTGCGCACCTGCACCGAAACCCTGGTGAGATGCATCATCGACTTCTGTGGAGTGGCCTGAGGCCCTGAGCTCACGGCATCCACCGGCAGGGAGGGAAACGCTACAAGCGCCCGGCATCGACAATTCGCTGCAAGAACTGCTGCGTGCGGGGCTGTTGTGGTGAGGTGAAGATCTCTGCCGGTGGGCCCTGCTCCAGGATCTGGCCCGCATCGAGAAAGCACACCCGATCGGCAACGTCTCTGGCGAAACCCATCTCGTGGGTTGCGATGAGCATCGTCATGCCTTCAGTCTTCAGCTCACGAATCACATCGAGCACTTCGGCGACCAGTTCCGGGTCGAGAGCAGACGTCACCTCGTCGAAGAGCATCAGCTCGGGCTCTGTGGCCAGGGCACGCACCACCGCCACCCGCTGCTGCTGGCCACCGGACAACCTATCCGGGTATTCCTCGGCCTTGTCCTCGAGACCGAATCGCACGAGCAGCTCCATCGCCCTCGCATCCGCCTCGTGACGCGCAGCGCCGTGGACCTTGCGTGGGCTCAGCGTGATGTTGTCGAGCACGCTCATGTGGGGAAACAGGTTGAACGCCTGGAACACGATCCCCATCCCCTGCCGGACCTCGTCCGGATTGACCTCGGGGCTGGTGATGACCCTGCCGTCGAGCACGATGTCGCCGCCGTCGATGTCGAGCAGGAGGTTGACGCATTTGAGCAGCGTCGACTTGCCCGATCCGGAGGATCCGATGAGACAGATCGCCTCGTGGGGGAGGACGACCAAGTCGATCCCGGAGAGGACGACCTTGTCGTCGAAGGCCTTGCTCACCCCCCGCAGCTCCAGCTTGGGTGCAGCAGCGGCCGTCACGGCGCCACCGCCTGCTTGCGGCGCCGATCGCGCTCGGTGTACCAGTCGGTCCACCGGGCCACAGGCACCGACACCAGCAAGAACAAGAGGGTCGCGGCGATGTAGCCGGTGTAGTTGAAGGTGCGGGCGTTGTAGATCTCTGCGGCCCGCACCCCCTCGCGGATCCCGAGCACGAAGACCAGGGCCACATCCTTTTGCAGACTGACGAAGCCGTTGAGAAGTGCGGGGATCACGTTGCGGATCGCCTGGGGAACGATCACGTGCCGCAGCGCTTGGATCTGGGTGAGCCCCAGCGAACGCGCCGACATGCGCTGGCTCTCGTGGACCGAGTCGATCCCCGCCCGGTACACCTCGGCGGTGTAAGCCGAATAGCTGATGACGAGCGCCGTGATTCCCCAGAACAACTCGCTGCTCGGCACACCGGGAAGCTGCAGCGCCGGCACCCCGAAACCGAGCAGCAGGATGAGCAGGATGATCGGGATGCCGCGGATGAGATCGATGAAGGCCACCGCCAGCGCCCGGATCGGGAAGAAGGCCGGCCCCCGCAGCGCCCGCGCCATCGCAATGAGGAGCGCAAACACCACGATGAGAACCTCGGCGAGCAGGAACATACGCACGTCCAGCCAGAAGCCGGCGAGCACCTCTGGAAACGACTCGCGGAAGTGGAAGCCGGAGAAGAACTGCCGTTGCACCGCCGGCCACGCCTCTGAGGTGAGGATGGCCCACAGCGCAAACCCGGCGAAGACGACCGTCGAGATCACCGCAACGAGTGCACCGCGCGCCCCCTCCTCGCGAGCCCGGCGCGGGCGACGGGGCCCGAACAGACCCGGGCCCCGGGCGTGCTGGTGAACCGAGACCGGCCCGCTCACCGTGTGGGGAACAGCGCCATCAGCCCGTGATGATCGGGATGGCACCGTCCTGGGTCAGCCAGGTGTCCTCGAGCGTCTGCAGGCGTCCGTCGGCTCGGATGGCCTCCAGCGCCTCGTTGACACACTCGACCAGCGGGTTGCCGTCTGCGAACAGCATGCCGAAGTTGTCCGGTTCGGCCGCCTCGGCCTCGAATTGACCGGCGATGACCCCATCTGTCACCTGCGCGGCGACCACGAAGTAGGCCGTGGGAAGATCGACGACCAGACCCTCGATCTGACCGGCGTTCATGGCGGCCTCCACGTCGACGTTCTCGTCGTACACATTGGGCTGCTCGTCGGGCTGGATGACCTCCTCGATGAAGTCGAGGCTCGTGGTGCCGATCTGAGCGCCCAGCTTGGCGCCCCTCAGCTCCTCCACGGTTGTCACGTTTTCGTACTCGCTCCCCGCCTTCACCACCAGCGCCTGCCGGGTGGTGTAGTACGGGTTGGAGAAGTCGACGACCTCGTCGCGCTCCGGCGTGATCGAGTACTGCTGGATGTTGAAGTCCCAATCCTTTGGGCCGGGAGCGATGGCTTCGTTGAATCCGATCCGGGTCCAGACCACTTGGTCGTCGCTGAATCCGAGCTCGTTGGCGATCTCGTAGACCAGCGCTGCCTCAAAGCCGGTCTTCGAAGTTGGATCGTCGAAGTTGTCGTCGTCGCCCACCCACGGCGGGAACGCAGGGTCACCTGTGGCCACCGTGAGAGTGCTCGGAGTCACGAGATTCAAATTGTCCACCGTGCACCCTGCCGCAGCCGCCGTCGTGTCCGGGGCGGCGGTGGTGTCCGTTGTGGCGGTCGTATCGGGGGCGGCCGTCGTCTCCGGAGCAACGGTGGTGTCGGCGGCAGCCGTGGTGTCAGGCGCGTCCGTGGTAGCGGCGGCGGTGGTGTCCGGCGCATCTGTGGCGCCGCCGTCGTCGTCGCCGCAACCGGCCGCTATCAGCGCGAGCGCCAGCAAGAGGAGTGTCAGTCGTTTCACGATCGTTCCTTCTCCCTGATCTGGAACCGGTCGAAGGCTAGCGATGCACCCGCCTCCGCCCGGCCGGATCGGTGACACAATGGGGCGATGAGCGAGCGCAGAGCAGCCGACCACCAGGTCTACGGATTCGACACGAGAGCGATCCATGCCGGACAGCAACCGGATCCGGAGACGGGCGCCAGAGCGATGCCCATCTATGCCACCACGTCGTTCGTGTTCGAGGATGCGCAACAGGCGGCGGATCTCTTTGCACTGCAGACCTACGGCAACATCTACACCCGGATCGGCAATCCCACCACGGCAGCCTTCGAGGAACGCATGGCATCGCTGGACGGCGGACTGGGAGCCGTCGCTACGGCATCCGGGCAGGCGGCCCAGCTCATCTCCATTCTCGCCCTCGCCGCCAAGGGTGACGAGGTGGTGGCGTCGCGCTCTTTGTACGGGGGCACCTTCACCCAGTTCGACGTCACGTTGCGGCGCATGGGCATCGATGTCACCTTCGTCGACTTCGGCGACCCGGACGCGGTCGAGGCCGCCATCACCGACAAGACGAAGGCTCTCTACGGCGAGACGATCGGCAACCCGCGCTGCGACATCCTCGACATCCGCACCTACGCGGACATGGCGCACAGCCATGGGATCCCGCTCGTTGTCGACAACACGTTCGCCACGCCGTATCTGTGCCGGCCGATCGAGCACGGCGCCGACATCGTGGTCTATTCGGCCACGAAATTCATCGGTGGTCACGGGCTCGTCATCGGGGGCGTTATCGTCGAGGCGGGCACCTTCCCCTACGACAACGGCAACTTCCCGTTACTCGTCGAACCGTCACCCGCCTATCACGATCTTCAGTTCTGGGAGAACTTCCGCGAGTACGCGTATCTCACCCGGGCACGCGTCGAGTTGCTCCGCGATGTCGGTGCTTCGCTCTCGCCGTTCAACTCGTTCCTCATGCTCGTCGGGCTCGAGACGCTGCCACTACGAATGAGGCAGCACGTCGCCAACGCCCGCGCCGTGGCGGAGTTCCTGCACAACCACCGTGCCGTCGACTGGATCAGTTTCCCGATATTCGCCGAGAACCCCTGGACCGAACTGGCGGCGAAATACACCCCGGAGGGACCGGGAGCGATCTTCACCTTCGGTCTCAAGGGTGGTTTCGAGGCAGGGGTTCGCTTCATCGAGAACGTCGAGCTGGCGTCGCACCTGGCCAACGTCGGCGACGCCAAGACGCTGGTGATCCATCCGGCGTCGACCACGCATCAGCAGGTTCCGGTGGAAGAACGAGCCGCCGCCGGTGTTGGGGATGACATGATCCGCATCTCCGTGGGTATCGAGACGATCGAAGACATCGTGCGCGACCTCGATCAGGCGCTGCGCTGATGACCGTGGTCACCGAGGCGACGGCGGTCGACCGACTCCGCATCATCCAGAACGCAGAATCGGCGGCGCTCGTGGGGGTGTCGGCGAACCCGATACGTTCCTCCAATTTCGTCGCCACCTACCTGGTACGCACCCCGATGCGGGTCTACCCGGTGAACCCGGCCTACGACGAGGTGCTGGGTTTGACGTGTTACCCGTCGCTCCGTGATCTCCCCGAGGTGCCGGACATCGTCGACATCTTCCGGCGGGAAGACGCGATACCCGGTGTTGTCGAGGAGGCCATCGAGGTCGGCGCCAAGGTCGTGTGGTTCCAGCTCGGTCTCCGTCATGAGCAGGCAGCCGCTCGGGCTGCTGCCGCCGGTCTCGAGGTGGTCCAGGATCGCTGTCTCAAGATCGAACACGCCCGCTTCTCCGGCAAGTTGCATCTAGGTGGCTTCAACACCGGAGTGATCTCGTCACGCCGCCGCCGTCCCGTCTGACCCTTTCCTCGCACGCCACCCGTTGCCATGGGGGGCCGGCCCGCGGCGGATTCCGCTACTCCTCCACGCTGCCCAGAACTACCCCAGGGTCTCACCATGCTCCGCTCACCCATTGATCTCTTCGAAACCCATCGATTTCTGGCGATTGCGCACCGAGGTCTTGGAAACGATCAGGCCGCCGATGACCACTGCCGACGCGCCATCGCCGCCGACGAGCGCTTTCGCCATCGCATCCAACCGCTGCTCGACAGCATCGCCGGGAGATCGTCCGTATGCACCCGCAGGACCGAGCCCCGCCGATCAACCAACTGCCACGTTGGCGAGGGCATCGCCCGGGTTGACCACCGGATTGAGGGACAGACCGACGATCCAACCATCGGCCGGCGCCCTCACCACGGAGGCGCGAGAAGCCGTGGCGTCGGAGATGTCGCCGATGGGATCACCCTTGGCCACGGGATCGCCGACCGAAACCTGCATCGTGGCGATTCCGCCACGCCGGGCGCGAACCCACTGCAACTTGCGCACCTCGATCGGCTCCGCAACCGGAGCGTCGATCGCCACATCGATCATGTCCAGCGCCCCCAAGGTGCGCAACACCCCGTTCACCCCGGCGCGCACCGCGTCGGCATCGAAGCGGTGCGCTTCCCCGCCCTCGTACACGAGCACCGGTATGCCCCGTTCCGCCGCCGCCTGGCGCAGCGAACCGTCACGTACTCGGGCATGCACGACGAACGGCGTGCCGAAGGCAAGGGCCATCTTCCTGGTGGCCGGGTCGTCGAGATCGGCACGAATCTGGGGCACGTTCGTGCGGTGGTTGGTGCCCGTGTGCAGATCGATGCCGACGCTGCACGGCGCCACCACTTCGTCCATGAGCAGTCGGGCGAGGCGAGCGCCCAAGGATCCCCGCTTCGATCCGGGAAACATCCGATTGAGGTCACGCCGATCCGGGAGGTAGCGGGAGCCGTTCATGAAGCCGAGCACGTTGACGATGGGGACGGCGAGAATGGCACCCCGGAGCTGACGTGTGTCGATGCGACGCATCACTTCGCGCACAATGGCCGTGCCGTTGAGCTCGTCGCCGTGGATGGCGCCGCTCAGCCACACCTCCGGCCCCGGTTTGCGACCGTTGAGCACCACGATTGGCAAAGCCGCCCGGCCCCCGGTGGGCAGACGGGCGAACTCGAGTTCGATGGCTTTGCGGCGGCCGGGCGCGACCGGTTGGCCCCCGACCACGATCGTACGGTTGTCCCGCTCAAATCTTGACAGCGTCACGGGTCCTACCCGGTTTGGCATTCTTCTCGATGTGCTCGATGATCATCCCAGCAACGTCGAGCCCCGAAGCCTTCTCGATGCCCTCCAGGCCCGGTGACGAATTCACCTCGAGCACGAGCGGGCCTCGGTCGGATTGAATGAGGTCGACGCCCGCCACGCTGAGCCCCATCGTCCTCGCCGCCTTGACCGCAGTGGCCCGCTCCTTGGGGCTGAGCTTGACGTTTTCGGCCGTGCCGCCCCGGTGCAAGTTGGAGCGGAACTCCCCGGCTGCTCCCTGCCGGCGCATCGCGGCGACGACGCGGTTGCCGACGACGAATGCCCGGATGTCGGCGCCGCCGGCTTCGGCGATGAACTCTTGCACGAGGATGTTGGCGTCCAGCTGGCGGAACGCCCCGATGACCGACTCGGCCGCCTTACGGGTTTCGGCAAGCACAACGCCAAGTCCTTGGGTGCCTTCGAGCAGCTTGACCACGACGGGAGGTCCACCGACCACGTCGAGCAGACCTTCGATGTCCTGCGTGGCGTGGGCGAATCCGGTGATCGGCAGGCCAATGCCGGCCCGCGCCATGATCTGGACGGACCGCAGCTTGTCGCGTGAGCGGGTGATGGCCTGGGACTCGTTCACCGAGTACACCCCCATGACCTCGAACTGGCGAACGATCGACGCACCGTAGAAGGTGTACGTGGCGCCGATCCTCGGGACGACGGCATCGAACTCGACGGGATGTCCACGAAAGAGCACGGTCGGTTTGGCGGACGTGATATCCATGTAGGCGCGGAGGTAGTCGATCACCTTCACATCGTGCCCTCGCTCGAGTGCGGCGTCATACAGTCGTGACGTCGAATACAGCGATGCCCGCCGTGACAGAATGCCGATCCTCACTTGACTACCTCCCTTGTTCCCACGTATGACCGACCAGGGTCGACGAGTGCCCGGCCCCGCACCGACTGGCGGCCCAGGAGCAACCGGAACCCCATCTCGTCGCGGCGCGTGAGGGTCAGCTCGATGAGCCATACCCCGTTGCGCCAGCTCATGGCCGTCCGAACCACCGGCCGCAGCTCGGCGCGGCCTCCCGGGTTACGCACGGTGCGTTCGTCGACGACGGGTGCGACGACATGGACAGATCCCTTCGACGAGCGCTGCCGGGGATGCACCTCGAACGACGCCATGGTGTGACCGTTGTCCTCATACAGCTCCAGCTCGTGAGCGTGGATCGCCGAGCTGCGCGCCCCGGTGTCGATTTTTGCCTTGATCCGGGTGATGCCCCAATCGGGTAGCGACACCCATTCGCGCCATCCCATGACGGGAACGCTCACCGTTGTACCTGCTTTCCGCACCGCGTGGCCCAGAGGCTAAAGCAGCAGGCGACTGCGAGGGGCGACTACTCCCAGGTGGCGAGGCTTGCCGGTGTCGCGACATCGAGCTGGGACTGTCCGGGTCGGTTGGGTGGGCGCGGTGGCTGCTGGCGAAGGAGGGCGTTCGGGCGAGCGGACGAGGCTCTGGCCGGGTCGGTGGGTGGGTGGCGGTGGTTGCTGGCAAAGGGAGGGTGTCGGAGGAGGCCTCGGACGGTTCGACCGGAGCCGATTGCGGAGGGGGATGCTGGCGAAGGGAGGTTGGCGGAGCTCACGAACGGGGCCCGGCCGGAGCCGAAGGCGAACGGGGGATGCTGGCGAAGGAGGGTGGTCGGGCGAGCGGACGAGGCTGTGGCCGGGTCGGTGGGTG
>JBFISM010000155.1:0-8289 GCA_041608535.1 Acidimicrobiia bacterium | reverse complement strand
GGTGGTCCATCAGCTGCCACGCCACCTCGGTGCCCACCCAATGTGGGGGAAAATCGCCCTTCGAGGTCCAGCGCACCGAATCGGCCGCAACCTCGTCGATCGAGAGAGCGAACCGAGCCGGCGCTTCGGGAAATCCCAGGTCGAGTGCGTCGGTGGTGACAATGGCGTCCGGCGTCCACCAGCTGCGGATGCCGTCGTGAGACGTCAGCGCATCGATGATCCTCGCCTTGTCGGCGTCGATGTCGACAAGGAATACTGCCTCTGCCATGTCTCCTCCGGGGTGGATCGATACTTTAGCCTACACTAAAATAAGGTTGTGGACACATTCTCGGTCATCGCCGAGGAAAAGCGGCGGCGCATCCTGCAGCTCGTCTGGGATGAGGAGCGCAGCGCCGGCGAGATCGCCGCAGAGTTCGACGTGACCTTCGGCGCCGTCTCGCAGCATCTGGCGATCCTGCGCACCGCCGGATTCGTCGACGTGCGTCGCGAGGGTCGCCACCGCTGGTATCGCACGAACCAGGCGGCTCTGGGGCCACTGCGTGACGGGCTCGAGTCGATGTGGGCGGCCAAGCTCGACCAACTGGCCGCCGCCGTCGAGGAGGACCAGCCGTGACGACCACCGACGTCATCGTCGTCGAACGGCGAATAGCCGCTTCGGCGGATGCGATCTATCCATTCCTCGTCGATCCGACGCTGACACCTCGCTGGCTGGGAGTCACGTCGACCATCGACGCCACACCCGGTGGAGCATTCCGGCTCGAGTCACCCAACGCCATGGTCGCCGAGGGCACCGTGGTGGAGACGGTGCCCGGCCGCAAGGTCAGCTTCACCTGGGGATGGAACGGCCACCCCGGCGTGCCGCCCGGCTCGACACTCGTCGAGATCGAGCTGATCCCCGACGGAGACGCCACGCTCGTCCGGCTCACGCACTCCAAGCTCGGGTCCGACGAGCGACCGATCCACCGCCGGGGCTGGACGCACTATCTGGCTCGTCTCGACACGGTGGCGACCGGTGGCGACCCCGGGCCCGATCCGGGCGCCGGGTGATGCACGGGCTTGGAGGCGACGAGCTGTTCGGTGACTATGCCATCCAGCGGCCACCGTTGACCGTCACGACTTGTCCGGTCATGTAGGCGCTCTCGTCCGCGGCGAGAAACATCATCCAGTTGACGATGTCGTCGACCTCGCCGTACCGGCCGAGCGGGATGCTCGCTTGGGTGCGCCTCCGCTCCTCTTCGCCGCGAACCTCGAAGATGCGATCGGTGAGCACCGCACTCGGGGCGATCACGTTGGACGTGATGCCCTCTCCAGCCAGCTCGTAGGCGAGCACCCGGCTCAGCGCCAGCACCCCGGCTTTGGCCGCTGCGTAGGGTGGCGACGATCGGTACATGGTGGTCTGCCCGGCCAGCGACGAGACGGTGATGATGCGCCCGCTCGCCGATTTGCGCAACAGGGGGATGGCGCGGCGTGCACAGAGGAACACGCCTTTCATGTTGAGATCGACGACGTGGTCCCACTCCTCCTCCGACGTGTCCTCGACCGACAGCTGCGTCCAGAAGCCGCCCGCATTGTTGATCAGCACGTCGACCCTGCCGTGATCGGCCTCGATCCGAGTGAAGGCGTCGGATACGGAGTTCCCGTCGGTCACGTCGCACTGCAGATAGGTCGTCCCGCTCTCGTCGGCGACCGTGCTGCCCCCGGCGTCGTCGATGTCGAGCCCGTAGACACCGGCACCGACAGCCGCAAACGCCTTCACGGCCCCGGCGCCCATCCCCGTCGCCGAACCGGTCACCACGACGATGCGGTCGGTGAAGTCCCAGCTCACGTTGCTCATCGCGGCAGACCTTAGGTTTGAGGGCATGCTGCGCGTGCCCTGTAGCCGGGGATTCGAGCAGATCGGGCCCGCCGGCCGCGACGGACGCGATCCAAGGATCAGTCCTTGCGACGCGCCACTGCCTCTCGAGCCTGCCGGGCCTGGTCGGCATAGAGGTGGGCACCGTGGGAGCGGAGTACTTCCTCGGCACGTGGTGTGGCCATCTGCATCAGCGTGGTGATCACCTGATGTCGCTTGGCGAATGCGGCGAGCGGGTCGTCCCCTGCGGTGGTGCTCAGGACCGCATCGAGCGTATCCACCATGGCCGCCGATGGCCAGCGGTGAACGATGCTCATCACATACGGCTGATACTGCGGATCGCGCATCGCCTCGATGATCAGCGGCTCGAGACCGCGGTCTTGCACCTTCAGAATGTCGAGCCGAGCGCGCGCATCACCCGCCGCGGCTCGCACCAGCAAGTCGCGAAATCCATCGGGATCGGCCACGGGAGGCTGCAGCGACGCCACGCGAAACTCGAGCCATGAGGTGAAAGAGATGTGGCGAGTCGCCCCTTCCTTGAAGAAGTCCCACAGCTCCCAGCGGTGGTCGATGGGGACGAGCACCATGCGAAACACTTCGCTGATGGATGTGATCAACAACCCATGCTGCAGCGGCCGCATGTCCATCACCTCAGACCAGGCCGGCGGCTCGTCGGGCTCCGTACCCTGATCCCCCTCTACCCACATCTCCGTCCACCAGGCGTCGACCGCGGCGATCGGAGCGACGTGGGCGATCGGCAACAGGCCTATCCCGGGTTCGGGCATGTGTGACCGAGCGAACAGCTCTTCCTCCACGATCACACCACCCCAGTCCGCATGCGCCCCGTCGCTGTGGCGCAGAAACGCCTTGTAGTCATCGGGGAGGGTGAGCCCGAGTCGCACCTCCGCTGCGGCGATTGCCTGCTCATCGGCTCCCGGACGCAACACCGATCCAGAGGTACGCACGGGGTCGACCGGAGTCTGGTCGGGGTGGATCTCGGCCACGAGCAGCCGGTCCCACTCGTCGACCAGATCGACCACCGACCGATCAGCCACCGCACACGTCCACCATCCCGGTAACCCTAGACGGCGGCGCCTTGGCCGAACCTACGGCTCCAGAGCGCGTTTTCCGCGCGCTGGAGCCGTAGGTTGAATCCGGGTCAGTTCGTCGAGCCGGTCACCGAGCCGGAGAAGGCACCGTGGGCGATGCCGCCGGCCGGGTCGGGAAGCAGCAGGCGAACCGTGTAGACGGCGGTGTAGCTTCCGGTGGCACCGGCGAACTTGCCGGTACCGCCGGCGATATTGGCATTGATGGTGAGCGTCGACAGACCGGTCGCCAGGTTGAAGCAGAGAGAACCGGGGTTCGCCTGGTCCAATCTAGAGAACAGGAGGTCACCATTCGCGTACCGACGCACGATCGAATAGGCAACAACGACGCCTGCGACCTCTCCTTGGCCACATTGAGATGAGGGTCCCGTGATGGCGATCTCGATGATCCCTTCGTATGTTGCGCTTCCGGATCCTTTGGTAGCGCCGCTGAAGAGATTGGCCTGCGTACCGTCGTTGTTGGTGTCGAGTGCCGTGTCGCTGAAGTTGCCCGAGACAAATTCGTTCAGCGGGCCGGCGGCGGCGGTGTGGGTTCCGATGAGGAACGCAGCGATGACGCCCAGGGCGAGCGCTAGCAACGCCGTTCGCATCCCCAGAGCCGGCCGAGCGATGAGACGAGACATGTCCCCTCCTTGATTCGTCGATCCCGAGGCGCCTCCTCCGTCGATCTCGGGGCGCCTCGCCGTACGGAGAGGCTACGAACGCTCGCTTGGAATCCGCTTGGACCGCGCATCCCCGAGCTGCGGCGAAACCAGCAAGGCCGGATCGTGCGTGAGGATCTGCATCTCGAGCTGTTGTAGACCGGGATGCGGATCGAGACCAACCTGCTCCACCAGGTGACGGCGGGCGGTGTGATAGACCCGCAGCGCATCGGCCTGGCGGCCACACCGGTACAGCGCCACCATGAGGTGAGCGCAGAAACCCTCGTGGAGCGGGTGATCCTCCACGAGAGACTCCAGCTCTCCCATCACCACCGCGTGGCGCCCGAGCGCCAAGTCGGTGGTGATCCGTCCATCGAGGGCCATGAGCCACAGCGCCTCCAGCCGCCGCACCTCGCGGGCGATCACGGGCAGAGACTCAAAGCCGGTATACGGCTGGCCGCGCCACAGCGAAAGAGCGGAGCGCAACATGGTTCCGGAGCGCAACGGATTCGAGCCGATGAGGCCAAGAGCGCGTTCGACCTTGGTGGCGAAGCGGTTCGCATCGATGGCGAGCGGATCGATGTGAAGGCGATACGCCCCCCCGCTTCTCACGATTGGTGCAGCGAGGACCGAGCGAAGGTTCGACACGTAGGCGTGGATCGATGATTCGACGACCCGTGGAGGATGCGCCTCCCAGATCTCATCGACGATGCGATCGAGCGAGACGGAATGGGGATGGGCCGCCACCAGCATGGCGAGCACGGCGCGCTGCTTGGGTCCCCCCAGACCGACCGGGCTCCCGTGCCGCTCCGCGTGGAGCGAGCCGAGGACACCGAGAGCGAGCGCGTCCTTCCGGCCTCGGCCGCTGCTGGATGGTCCCGCCCGCTGAACATCGGTGGCGGGAGGAGGGGACACGATTCGACTGCTCATCCTGGTGCTCCCAGAGCGAAGACAACACCAATATCCGGAGAGGACGGTGCTCCTCGCGCGCAAATACCGCCTTTTTACAATGATTGGGTTTCCATACCTAACGTTTGTTAGGTACACTGAACCATCGTGACCCCAACGGCGCAACAGCAAGTCGACGGACGGCAGCGCATCACCGACGAGGCCGCCCATCTGTTTCTCACCAACGGCTACGCCGAGACCTCGTTGCGCGACATCGCCGCTGCCGTCGGCATCAAGGCCGGCTCGATCTATTACCACTTCGAATCGAAGGATGACCTGCTGCTCGCCATCTTGCGCCGGGGCATGGACGTGATGGTCGAAGCGTTCGAGACCACGACCGATGCCACAGCCCATATCGAGCCGGCAGAGCGGCTGGCCGCACACGTGCGCGCCCACCTCGCTGCCCTCTTCGAGCACGGCCCGTACACCGCGACGCACGTCACGGCCTTCCACACGGCACCCGAGCATGTGCGCAAGGCGATCGTGCCCGACCGCGACGCCTACGAGGCGATGTGGACCGAGCTGCTCACCGAGCTGCAACGCGAGGGCCATATCCGGCACAAGCTCGACATCGGCCTCACCAGACTCGTGCTGTTCGGAGCGATGAACGCTGCAGTGGAATGGTTCCATCCCGAGCGGGGCAACCTCGACCGGCTGGCGACCGTCATCGCAGATCAGTTCTGGCGAGGTGTTCGCAGCGAGGCCGGCCGATGAGACGCATCGAGAGTCGTGTCGACGTCGGTTCCCAGCAGTTCTCCGACAATCGCAAGGCCTATCTGGAGATGCTCGATGTGCTCCGGGAGCGCCAGCAGTGGGCTATCGACGGTGGAGAAACCAGAGAGCGCAGCATCCAGCGCCATGTGGAGCGGGGCAAGATCATGGTGCGGGACCGAATCGATCTCGTGATCGATGACGGCAGCCCCTTCCTCGAGCTGTCCACCCTCAGTGGGTTCGGCCAGTACGACGGCCAGGCGCCGGGTGGTGGCATCGTCACCGGAATCGGTCTGGTGCACGACGTGCCATATGTGTTCATCGCCAACGATGCGACGGTGAAGGGCGGCTCGCTGTTTCCCGTCTCGATCAAGAAACACGTACGTGCGCAAGAGATTGCAGAGCTCAACGATCTCGGTGTGATCTACCTCGTCGATTCGGGCGGGGCGTACCTCCCGTTGCAGGACGAGAGCTTCCCCGACAAGGATCACTTCGGTGGGAGCTTCTATCGCCAGGCCCGCATGTCGGCGATGGGTCTCCCCCAGCTCTCGGTCGTGCTCGGTCGCTGCACCGCCGGCGGTGCCTATGTCCCCGCCCTGTCGGACGAGGTCGTCATGGTCGAAGGTATCGGCGGGATCTTCCTCGGCGGTCCCCCGATCGTGAAGGCCGCGCTCGGGGAGATCATCGAACCCGACGACCTCGGCGGCGCCGCTCTCCACACCCGGGTGTCCGGGGTCAGCGACTATCTCGCCGGCGATGAGCGTGAGGCGTACGGCAAGTTGCGTGAGATCTGCGAGACCACCAACCAGCGCACCATCGACGAACGGCAGCCGTGGCTCGACTACATGGATCCCGAGCCACCGCTGTATGACCCAGAAGAGATCTACGGGATCGTCAGCGCCGACGACCGCATCCCCTTCCAGGCCATCGAGATCATCGCGCGCATCGTCGATGGGTCTCGTTTCGCCGCATTCAAACCAGAGTGGGGCGAGTCGATCGCATGCGGGTTCGCCCGCATCTGGGGACACCAGGTTGGCGTCATCGCCAACAACGGAATCATCTTCAGCGAGGACGCCCTCAAGGCCACTCACTTCATCGAGCTGTGCGAGCAACGCCGGGTTCCGCTCGTGTTCCTGCAGAACACGTCGGGATACATGGTCGGCCGCGATTCGGAGATGGCAGGGATCGCCAAGCATGGCGCCAAGATGGTCGCCGCGGTCGCCAATGCCACCGTGCCGAAATACACGGTGCTCATCGGGGGTTCGTTCGGTGCCGGCAACTACGGGATGTGTGGCCGCGGATTCAACCCGCGGTTCCTGTTCGCGTGGCCCAATTCGCGGATCGCCACGATGTCGGCGGAAACCGCACAGACGGTGCTCGTCGACATCCGGATCGGCGGGATGAAGGGCGCCGAGGTGACGGCAGAAGAGATCGAAGCGCTTCGAGCCGAGGTCGCCGATCAGTACGAGACGCATTCCGACCCCTACTACGCCACGTCGCGGCTGTGGGACGATGGCCTGATCGATCCCGTCGACACCAGGGATGCACTTGGGTTGTGCCTCGCCCTCGCCGCCCGTCAAGACGAGCCGGCCCCCGGGCCGGGACTGGTGTACCGAATGTGATGCGGATCCTCGTCGCCAACCGGGGCGAGATCGCCCGGCGCATCATGCGCACTGCCCACCGGCTCGGCTACAAGACCGTGGCCGTCTACGCCGACCCCGACGCGGCGGCACCATTCGTGGCGCAAGCCACAACCGCAGTACGCATCGGTCCGGCCGAGCTGGCCGAATCGTATCTCTCCGCCGACGCGATCCTGGCGGCGGCTGCGACGGCGGAGGCAACTGCCATCCATCCCGGCTACGGCTTCCTCGCCGAGAACGCCGGCTTTGCCCGCGCCGTGGTCGCCGCCGGCTTGACGTGGATCGGTCCGCATCCCGATGCGATCGCCTCAATGGGGTCGAAGATCGAGGCCCGGACCATCGCCGAGAGCGCCGGCGTACCCACCATTCCCGGGTTTGCGGAATCGCAGGATCCCGATGATCTGGCGGAGGCTGCGGAACGGATCGGTTATCCCGTGCTGGTGAAGGCTGCGGCAGGTGGTGGGGGCAAGGGCATCCGGATCGCCCACCAACCCGCGGGCTTCACCGCGGCATTGCGGGAGGCGTCGGCTGAGGCCCAACGCACCTTCGCCGACGGCGATGTCATCGTCGAGCGATACATCACCCGACCCCGCCACGTCGAAGTTCAAGTGCTCGGCGACAAGCACGGCAACGTGATCGACTTCGGCACCCGCGAGTGCTCCGTGCAGCGCCGATACCAGAAGCTCATCGAAGAAGCGCCCGCGCCGAATCTGCCCGATGCGACCCGCAAGGGTCTCCGGACCTCGGCGACCGAGCTGGCTCGAGCGATGGGCTACGACTCGGCGGGCACCGTCGAGTTCATCGTCGACGACGAAACCGGCGACTACTTCTTCCTGGAGATGAACACCCGGCTGCAGGTGGAACATCCCGTGACCGAGGAGGTCACCGGAATCGATCTCGTCGAGCTGATGATCCGGATGGCGGGCGGAGAGCCACTCCCGCTGGCCCAGGAGGATGTGGTGTTCTCGGGACATGCCATCGAGGTGCGGGTGAACGCCGAGGACGCCGGCGCCGGCTTTGCGCCGCAGCTCGGTCGTATCACTCATCTCGTGGTGCCCGGCGGAGTGCGCTGGGACAGCGGCGTCGATGTGGGCAGCGACATCACCCCGTATTACGACCCGATGCTGGCGAAGCTGATCGTTGCCGCCCCGGACCGGGATGCGGCACGGCGGAAGCTGGCAGCTGCACTCGAGTCGCTGATCATCGGCGGTGTGGTCACCAACACCGGGTTTCATCGCTGGCTGATCGACCAGCCACCGTTCGTCGCCGGGCGCATCACCACCCGCTACTTGGATGAGACCGAGATTCCACGAGGTGATGGAGGCGCCGTCGCCGCAGCCGAAGCCGCACGCACCTGGTCGATCGCATACGATGCTGCTCGTCGCGGTCCG
>JBFISM010000154.1:0-8447 GCA_041608535.1 Acidimicrobiia bacterium | reverse complement strand
TGAGTCCGCCGCCATCGGGGGCACCCAGTCGTCATTGGCTGTGATGATGAGCTCCTCGATGCCGACCTCCTCGAAGAAGCCCTTGGTCTGTCCGATCCAGTACGGGGCCTGGAGGTTGATGTTCGGAGTGTTGAAGTCGAAGCGGACCGTGGTGAGCGTCGATTGCGGGGGCGCCATCGCATCCACCATCGTCGTTGTCGCGGCGGCGGTCGTTCCCGGTGCCGCGGTGGTGCCCGGTGCGGCCGTCGTGCCGGGGGCGGCAGTGGTACCCGGTGCCGCCGTGGTGCCGGGGGCGGCAACGGTGGTCGTGCCTCCTTCGCTGTCGCCACAGGCGCCGAGAAGCAGTCCTCCTGCGACACCGGTGCCGACAACCGTCAGAAAGCGGCGCCGCGACATCTCCCGTGGGTCTCGTCCGTCCTCTTGTTTGATCACCATGAGTTTTGCTCCTCTCTGCGCCCTGCGGTCAGGTCTTGGTCACCTGCCTCCACGGGGCGATTCTTGCTTCCATTGCCCTCGTGCCCTGAACGAGGGCAAGGGCGAAGATGGCAAGGCTCAAGAGTGCTGCATAGGTGAGCGGGGCGTTGAAGGCGGCGGCCGACCTGAAGATCAGCCAGCCCACCCCGCCGAGCCGGGTGGCACCTGTCAGGAACTCGGCCAGCACCACACCGATGAGACCGCGACTCAGGCTCAGCTGCACGCCGGTCACCACGAACGGCAGCGTGTATGGCAGCACCACCTTCCTGTAGAGCTGGGCCCGGTTTGCGCCGAAGACTTTCGCCGCATTGATCAGAGATTGATCCGTCGTCTTCACACCCGCCCAGGTGTTGATGATCACCGGGAAGATCGCAGTCAACACGACGACCCAGATGGCGATCGGCTGGCCGATGTCGACACCGAAGAGGACGAGGCCGCCGCCGATACCGATGATCATGACCAGGATGGGATAGATGGCGATCCGGGGCAGCGATGACAGCGCCCATACATATGGGCTGAGGATGGCATCGACCCATTTGCTGCCACCCATGAGGAGTCCGATCGGGATGCCGAGCCCGATCGAGATCACCATGCCGACGGTGTAGACCTTGAGCGTCTCCAGGAAGTTCTGGGCGATCACGAAGTCGGCGAGGAGGCGGTTGTTGAACCCCTCGAGATTGCCGCCACCGATCCAGCCGATCTTGAACGACTCCATCACCTCGAAGAATGTCGGGAAGATGAGCCGGGGTAGCTCCGGCAGGAATGGCAGGACGTTGTTGAGGATCCCGCGGGCCCACAGCTCCCACAACGTGAAGAAGATGGTCAGGTTGATGATGGTGATGACGGCGTAGCGAGTCCGTCGCCACACCCGGGCGGCTGTCCACTCTGCCTCGCGCAGCCGGCCCTGGTCGGGAGCCGCAGGCGCCTGAGGTCTGGTGTCGAGTTCCGTCATGCTTCGCTCCTCGCCCCGAGCGCTTCGTCCTTGACCAGGTTCCACAGATGCTCGCGCAGCGCCCCGTACTCGGGGTGCCCGGTGATCTCGCCCTCGGCGAGCCGGGGACGCGGCATCTTCACATCGATGATCTCTCGGATGGTGCCGGGACGGTGGGATATCACTGCGATCCTGTCTCCCAGGGCGATCGCCTCGTCGATGCTGTGGGTGATGAAGATCACTGTCTGCTTCGAGTCCATGACGAGAACCTCGAGCTGGCCCTGGAGCACCTCCCGGGTCATGGCGTCGAGTGCGCCAAAGGGCTCGTCGGCCAGCAGCACGCGCGGTTGCGTGACCATGGCGCGGGCGATGCCGACCCGCTGCTTCATACCACCGGAGAGCTCGTGCGGGTACGAATCCTCGAAGCCGTCGAGACCGACCGCCTCGATGATGGCCAGCGCCCGCTTCTTCGCCTCCTCCCTCGAGACGTTGAGATCGCGTAGCTCGAAGGGGAGGAGCACGTTGTCGACCACGGTCCGCCACGGCATGATGGCGTAGTCCTGGAAGACCATGGCCCGGTCGGCCCCGGTGCCCACGATGGGCTTGCCAGCGAACGTGCAGGTCCCCTCCCACGGTGTGACGAGCCCGGCGATGACGTTGATGAAGGTCGTCTTCCCGCACCCCGAAGGTCCGACGAGGACCATGAACTCGCCTTCATGGATGGACAGGTTGATGTTCGTGAGGGCGGTGAGCAGTTTGCGCTCACGTTCGAGCTCGTAGCCGGCGGTCATCCGCTCGGCAACGATGAGGGGACGTGTTGTGGGGTGGCCCGACATCGACGCCATCGCCCTCGGCACCTCTCTGCAAACGATTGCGGTCCCACGGTACCGGCGGCGTCTGCGCTATTCAACAAGCGGGCGATTCACTCGCTCGCTTTCAGGGAGACGTCACTCCGGCGGCGACGCGCCGGGCATGGTCGCCGTAACGCCTCGCGGCGCCTGAGCTGCACGGTCCGGACTGCACGGTCCGGAGCCGTCCATGTTCCGTGTCGTCGGGGGATGGTATGATCGAACACATGTTCGACATAGTCGACAGAGAGCATTTTCCCGCCGGCGGCGATTCCACGACGGCTGCGGACGAAGCGGCACTGGATGCGGCGATCGAGGCTGCCACCGATGCGGCTTGGGCCGAGTTGGCTGCGGAACGCGCCGCGGGGATGTCATCTTCGATCCCGTCGTGTCTCGAAGAGATGCCGCCGGGGTTGCTGTTGGGCGCAGTGTTGTCGACGATCGACGTCGATGAGCTCGATGGGTACGACCAGGTGGTCGTGCTCGAAGCGCGGGCGCGGCAGGCGGCGCACTATGAGGCGCACGTGTATGCCGACATGGCATCGCTCACGAAGTCCCTGCGGGCCGAAGAGGGCCTGTATCGCGGTGCCGATGCAGCGGCGGAGGAGGTCCGGTGTGCGCTCAGCCTGACGCGCCGCGCGTCGCAGAGCGAGCTGGCGATGGCGCTGCAGCTCTGCGAGCGGCTGCCCCGGGTGTGGGCCACGTTCGCCAGAGTTGAGATCGACATGCGTCGTGCCCGCTGCATCGCCCACGGCAGCGATCACCTGCCGGTGGCGACGGCACAGGCCGTAGCCGACCGCATCCTCGAAGAGGCTTCCGAGTCGACCACCGGGCAGATCGCAGCGCGTCTGCGCCGGTTGTGTCTCGAAGCCGACCCGGCCGACGCTCGTGATCGCTACGAACATGCGCTGCAGGAGCGACGCGTGGTGGTGGATCCCTCCCCGGATGGCACCGCCAACTTGTACGCAACCGATCTGCCTCCGGATCGTCTCATGGCGATACGCGATCGCATCCATCGGATCGCTCAGGCGCTCCGTGGCGACGAAGAGACTCGGACGATGGACCAGCTCCGCGCCGATGTGTTCCTCGATCTGCTGGAGGGCGCCGACATCGTCGAGCCCGCCGCACGCAGCAGGAAGGGAGTCGTCGATATCCACGTCGATCTCACGACCCTGCTTGGGCTGGACGATTCGGCCGGAGACATGGCCGGCTTCGGGCCGGTGATCGCAGACATCGCCCGGCAGATCGTCGACCGGCACCACGATGGCGAGTGGCGCTGGACCGTCACCGACCCGGTGACCGGAGCCGCGGTCGACAACGGTGTCACCGGCCGGCGCCCCACAGCAGCACAGCGCCGCCACGTCGAGGCGCGCCGGCCAACCTGCATCTTCCCCGGGTGTCGCATGCCCGCCGTGCGCTCCGACCTCGATCACCGGGTGCCGGTTGCGGAAAGCGGGCCGACGAGGACCACGCATCTCGGACCCTTGTGCCGTCACGACCACGGCGTCAGACACCGCTTCTGGTGGACGTATCAGATCCTCGACGACGGGTGCATCCGCTGGACCAGCGGTCTCGGTCACACCTACATGTCGGGTCGCGCTCCGCCCTGATCACGCAGCACACATGCTGCCGCATGGTTGGGGCCCCTGACGGTCAGTGTCACTTCATCGACTTCGTCGAACTGGATGCGTACCCGGGTGTCGTCCACGGTGACCGAGGCCAGTGCGGCGGCCATGGCATGAGGGATCGAGTCGCCATGCATCGCTGCGGCCAGCCCGGCAGCCGAAGCCGCATCGTCGAAATCGAGTGATGCGTCAAAGGCGGTGTGTCGCTCGACATTTGCCAGAGAGTCGAACAACGTCTCGCTGTCTTCGAGGAAGCGGACGACGTCGTCGATCTCCCAACCACACCGGTCGGTGGCGACGGGGCATCGGGTGTGGAAGCGGCATCCTTGCGGGGGATGGGCCGGGTCGGGGACGGCGCCCTCGAGCGTGGCCAGCGGCATGTCCGGATCGACCTCGCCCGCAACGACGTCGGGACTGGAGGCGAGCAGGGCCTGGGTATAGGGATGCTCGGGCCGATCGAAGAGCGTCTGGGTTGGTGCGGTCTCGGCGACCTTGCCGAGGTACATCACCACGATGTGGTCGGCCATATGGCGGACCACCGAGAGATCGTGGGTGATGAAGAGGTAGGCCAGGTCGCGTTCCTGCTGCAGCTCGTGGAGCAGGTTGAGGATCTGCGCCTGTACCGAAACGTCCAGGGCGCTGGTCGGTTCGTCGAGCACGATGAGCTCGGGATCGAGCGCCAGCGCCCGGGCGATGGAGATCCGCTGCCGCTGCCCACCGGAGAACTGATGCGGGTATCTGTAGAGATGCTGCCGGCCGAGACCGACCTGCTCGAGCAGATCCACCACCCGGCCGAGCAGCTCGGCTCCCGATGCCTCCCTGTGGACCCGGAGCGGCCGGCCCACGATGTCCTTCACGAGATGTCGCGGATTCAACGAGGCGAAGGACTCCTGGAACACCATCTGGCAGTTGCGCCGGTAGTGCTGCCAGGCGTCACCCTGCATACGGTCGACCCGGTGCGTTTCGTCGAGCGCCTCGAGTTGTGCAGCCGTCGTTGCATCGTCGGGGGTGGCCCGCAGCTCGTCGAGTCGCAACCGCTCGGCCTCGTCGAGACCGAAGTACACCCCGCCGCTGGTGGGCTCGATGAGACCGGCGACACACCGGCCGAGCGTGGTCTTGCCGCAGCCGCTCTCACCGACCAGACCGAGCGTCTGCCCACGGCGCAGCTCGAAGCTCACCCCGTCGACCGCGCGCACCTGGCCAACGACCCGCTGCAAGGCGCCCTCTTTGATGGGGAAGTGCTTGTGCAGATCCCGCAGGACGAGGATGTGCTCGGCGGCGGGGGTCGCCTCCCGTGACTCGATGCGCAGCTCGGCGCTCATCGGGGTGGTCCGGCGAAGGTGGGGTTCTCGGCGCCCGTGACCGGATGGTGGATGAAGCAGGCGACGTCGTGTTCGTCGTCGAGCGGTTGCACCATCGGGTCCATCGTCTCGCACACCGGGGCAGCGTGTGGACAGCGTCCGGAGAATCGGCACAGCGCCGGGGGCTCGATCAGCTCGGGTACGGTGCCGGCGATGGCCACCAGCCGGCCCCGCTCGTGCGCCGCCGAGGGTATGGCGTCGAGCAGCCCTCGGGTGTACGGATGCGCCGGCTCGGTGAAGATCTGCTCGGCACCGGCGACTTCGACGATCCGGCCGGCGTACATCACGGCCACCCGGTCGCACACCCGGCGGACGAGCGAGAGATCGTGGCTGATGTACAGCACCGAGGTGCGGTGGCGCTGCTGCAGCTCCCGGATCAGCTCCAGGATGCGGGCCTGCACCGTCACATCGAGCGCGGTGGTCGGTTCGTCGGCGATGAGCAGATCCGGGTCACACGCCAGCGCTTGGGCGATCATCACCCGCTGCCGCATCCCTCCCGACAGCTCATGCGGGTAGCGGTCCATCACCTTGCGCGGGTTGGGGATCTGCGTCTCGGCGAGCGCATCGGCCACCCTGGCGTCGACGGCTCGGCGCAGCTCGTTACGGCGGTTGCGCAGCGGGGGGAGAGCAAGCAGCGTCTCCTCGAGCCGGCGCGACCGGAGGCCTGCGTGGCGGCGCAACAGCGTGGTCGCCACGCCGGAATCGCCCTCGTCGATCGAGGCGTCGTCCAGCAGCTGGTCGGTGCGATGCTGGTAGAACACCTCGGCGAGCTGCTCGCGCACCGACAGCGCGGGGTTCAGCGCCTTGCCCGGATCCTGGAAGATCATCGCGATGCGGTCGCCCCGAATGTCCCGCATGTCCCGCTCGGAGAGCTCGAGCAGATCGATAGAGCGCCGACCGGTGGACTCGCACTCGACACAGCCTTCGCCCGAGCACGACGGGCACGCCTCGCCGGGGCGGAACACGATCGATCCTCCGGCGGCGATTCCTGGTGGCATGGGCACCAGCTTGAGGAAGGACCGAGCCGTCACGCTCTTGCCACAGCCCGTCTCTCCGACCAGTCCCAGCGTCTCGCCGTCATGGATGTCGAACGAGACCCCGTCGACGGCGTGCACGACACCGGCCTTCGAACGGAAATGAACCCGCAGATCCCGCACCGAGGCGATCACGACGTCGGAGACGGGCGGCGCCATCGTCTCCTCGCTTTCCGTTGCGGTCACCGGGCGGTCTCCGTTTTCGGATCGAGAACGTCCCGCAGACCGTCGCCGAACAGGTTGAAGGCCAGCGCCCAGAGAAACACCATGAGGCCCGGGAAGGTGCTCGCCCACCAGCGCCCCGCCGAGACACCAGCCTGACCCTCCGACACCAGCACACCCCATTCTGCGATCCCGGCCTCCGACAGCCCGATGAAGCTCAGCGTCGCCCCGACGAGCACGATGTTCCCCATGTCGAGAGTCGCCTGCACCACGACGGGCGTGATCGAGTTGGGCAGGATGTCCTTCCAGTAGATCCGTAGCGGCGAGTCGCCCATGACTCGCGCCGCATCCACGTACTCGTTCTCCTTCACGTGGATGATTTGGGCTCGCATGATCCTGGCGTACTTGACCCAGAAGACGATGGCGAGCGCCAGGATGATGTTGCGCAACGACGGACCGAGCACGGCGGCGATCGCCAGCGCAAAGATCAGCTCGGGGATCGACAGGAACACGTCCACGATCCGCATCAGGATCTCGTCGATCTTGCCACCACGGAAACCGGCGATGCTCCCCACGATCACCCCGACGACCACGGTGAGGGACACCACGATCACAGACAGCCGCAACGAGGTGCGCGCCCCCCAGACCACCCCATAGAGGACGTCGCCGCCGACGTTGGTTGTCCCCAGCGGATGGTCGGGCGTTCCCGGCGGCTCGGCGATGGCGCCCCAGTCGCGCGGCATCTGGTACGGATCAGGTGTGTTCGGCTCGATGAGGAGCGGGGCGAAGATGGCCATACCCAGCAGCAGCAAAATGACGACGAGACCGACCACCGTCGTCGGGTTGCGCAGCAATGCCAGTGACAGCTCGCCGCCCCGACGGAACCGGACCCGCCATGCGGTGTCGGCGACCGCCGTGCGTGATGAGCCTGCAGGTACGTCGACCATCGCTACTCCCCGAGCACGACGCGGCGGTCGAGATAGGCGTACACGACGTCGACGGCGAGGTTGACGACGAGAAACAACACCGAGGTGAACAAGACGTAGGCCATGATCGTGGCCTGGTCACCGCGGAGCACCGAGTCGGCCATCCACTTGCCCAAGCCGGGCCACTGGAAGATGATCTCGGCCACCACGCTGCCCTGGAGAAGGAATCCGAAGCTGAGACCGATCACGGTCACGGTGGGGATGAGGGCGTTGCGCCGCGCGTGGCGGCGCAGCACCAGACGCTCCGGAAGACCCTTGGCCCGGGCCGCATCCACGTAGTCCTCCTGCAGTTCCTCCACGAGGGAGGAGCGCATCATTCGAGCGATGATGGCGGTGGCTCCATAACCGAGCGTGACTGCGGGGAGTACGAGATGCCACACCGCATCCCGGAAGGCGGCGAAGTCACCGGCAAGCAGCGCATCGAGTGTGTAGATGTTCGTGGGATGGGCGATGCTGGCGTGGATCTCCGGGGTGCTCCGTCCGTTGGGGAACCACCCCAGACCCACCCAGAAGACGATCAGCAGCAGGATGGCGAACCAGAAGAGCGGCATCGCCGCACCGCTGATCGAGAAGATCCGGGTCAGGTGGTCGGGTAACCGGTTGCGTCTCGCTCCGGCGAACGTGCCGAGCGCGATCCCGAGCGCCACCGCCACCAGCGCCGCAGAGACGGCCAGCTCCATGGTCGCCGCCAGCTTCGGCAGGAACACGTCGGTGACCGGCACAGCCGCCACACCGGACCAGCCGAGATCACCGGTGAGTACCCCCGAGGCCCAGTAGAAGTACTGCACCGGAACGGGATCGTCGAGATGGAAGCGGGCCTCCACCTCGGCGACCTCTTCCGGGGTCATCTCGTGCGACAGGTAGATCCCGATCGGCGAGCCACCGATGCGGGTGAGAGCGAACACGATGATCGACACGCCGACGATCAGCAGCGGCAGCAGCATGAGCCGCCGGATGATGTAGTCGCGTATTTGCACGTTTCGACCCTACGTCACTTGCCGGGGCTAGGTGGTCCGGCCCGGCCGG
>JBFISM010000153.1:0-8505 GCA_041608535.1 Acidimicrobiia bacterium | reverse complement strand
CGTGTGTCACCGCTGCGGCGGACCTGGGCTGTTCACCCAACGCGTCGTCGCCTCCGACGAACTCGTGGTACTCGGCGCCGAAGGAGCGTATGAGGCACGCTGCCGCCGCTGTTACGACCCGGCAGAGGCCCTCCAAGAGCGGATGAACCTCGAGACCGGCGAGGCTGCGGCCGGCTAACCGGCGATCTGATCGGCCAGCGTCGTCAGCACCGGTCTGCGATCGATGATCTCGAGCTGCGTGGCGTCACTGAATGGGTTGGTGAACGCCAAGTCCCAATCGACCATGTGCACCCCCAGCGGGCCACGGTAGGCGAGTATCTCCCCGACGGTGCCCGGCACCGGTCCGTACGGGAAGTCGGGGTCCGCGACGCCGGCAGCGAACAGCTCGATCCGGAGCTCCTCCGTCGTCACTCCGGCGGCGATCCGTGGGGCGATCCACGTCTCGTGTGCGTCATCCATGGCGTCGAGCAGCACCGCAAGCGCCACCCCGGAGCCTTCGATACCTTGGTGGAGCGGGAACTCGTCGAGACCGGCGTCGACAAACCCCCGGATCCGCACCGTCAGCGAGGCATCCACCGGCACCCGAACTGCCGTGAAGTCGTCGACGTCGACGGTCACGGGGTCGGCGGTGGCATCTGGTGCGCACCGGTCCGGAAGCTGCGCACAGGGAACGAAGCGCCGGATCATCAAGACGAGCTCGCGGTTGTCGTCGCTGACCGACACCTCGACGTCGTAGACGCCGTCGCCGGGCAGCCCCTCTGTGGGCCACGGGTCGTCCGGTGACGCGGGACCTTCGAGCGGCGAGTCGCAGCAGCCACCCTGCACGGGCAACCCGACCTCGGTCTCGGTCCATTCCGAGGAACCGATCGTGAAATCCACGCTCGGCACGGCGATCTCAGTGAGCAGGCCGCCGTTGATATAGATCCACACCGGCCCGTTGGCACCAGTCCACTCCGTCACTGCCACCGTTGCGCCGCCCTGCAAATGGATGATCGCATCGGGCGCCGGCTCGAGGGAGCGGAGGGCTGGATTCACATTGCTGATCGATGGCGTGTCCGTACGGTGCCCGCAAGCGAGATCGAACTCGAGCGAGCCTCCGAGGAGCCGCTCGATCCACCCCAGCCAGACACCGTCGGGCAACGTCGTCGACGGAGCGACACACCCTGAACCAAGGAGATCGGCGTCGGATCCGAGCGATTCGACGCTTCCCACGCCGTGGCGAGCAACGGTGAAGCGATCGGGGGCAGCCGACGTGGTCGGCGCTGCGGTGGTCGGGGCCGCCGTCGTGTCGGCGGATGGCATGGTCGTCGCCGGCTCGATGGTTGTCGTGGGCGGGGGCTGCGTCGTGTCCGGCGGAGCTTGGGGATCTGCCTCTCCGCCACAGACACTCAGAAGCAGCGTCAGCGCAGAGACGAGACAGACGTCCCGACGGCGGATCCGCGAGCCGGTGGTGTTCGTCGCTGTCATGGGGGTCGCGGTCATGGGGACCCTCGTTGTGTGGTCTGCATCGAGAGTCGCGCTCGACGGCGATGCCGGCCAGAGCACAACGACTGCTTCCCAGCAGCGATCGGCGGATCGTCGCCCCCCGAGCCACGATGCATCGTGGCGTTGGCATCGTGAGCCGAGGCCTACAGGACCTGGCGCTCCCCCGGCACCGGTGACCGATGGATCCATACAGAGTGACCCAGCCCGAGGGCGATGCTCATCGCCAGAAACGCTGAGCCCCCGTTGGACAGAAACGGCAGAGGCAAGCCCGTCACCGGCATCAGCCGCAGCGTCATACCCACGTTGACGAACACGTGAAACATCATGAAGGCCGCAACCCCGACCGCCACGAGCTGGGAAAAACGGTCGCGGGCGCCGACGGCCGCCGTCAGCAGCCGCCACACCACGATCGCATACAGCGCCAGCACCAAGGTCGCACCGACGAAGCCGAGTTGCTCACCAACGGCGGTGAAGATGAAGTCGGTGGTCTGTTCGGGGACGAAGTTGAGGTTGGTCTGGGTGCCCTGGAACAGACCCTTGCCGAAGAATCCTCCCGAACCGATGGCGATCTCGCTCTGGGTCTGGTTGTAGAGCGCAGACTCGGCGAGGTCCTCACTCGGATCGAGGAAAGCGACGAGCCGAGTGATCTGATACGCCTTGAGTGCGTTCACTTGAAGAAGGGCCAGCGTCCCCACGATCCCGGTGAGCAGCAGGAACACCAGCTGGCGCCAGGTCGTGCCCGAGACGAACAGCATGATCCCGGCGATGAATGCGATGACGAGCATGGTGCCGAGATCCGGCTGCATGAAGATCAGGAGGGATGGTATGAGCATCACCACCCCGGCACGCAGGATGTGGTGCCAGCGAAGCTCGCTGTCGGCGACGGTCGCCAGCAACGCACCCAGCGCAATGATCACGGCCACCTTGGCGAACTCGGACGGCTGCAACTGGAGAGGACCCAAGGCGATCCAGCGGTTGGCGCCTTGCCGCACCGCCCCGACCGGAGTCAGGACCAGCACCAGACCGACCAGCGCGCCGAGGTAGAGCAGCGGCGCCATCATGCGGAGACTGCGCGCCTCGATGAGCGATGCTCCCGCAAAGCACACGAATCCGGCTACCACGAAGATCGCATGCCGGCGCATCGTGAGCGTCGCATCGAGACCTTCGGCGGTGAGTCGTGGCGCCGAGGCCGTGTACACCATGAGGATGCCGACCATCGACAGCGCCACGAAAGCGAGCACGAGAATCAGATCCGGACGCGCCGGACGCTCCCGTTGCAGCAGACCGACCGGATCACGATCCCGGGTAGCTACCGCCATCAGTCGGCCTCCTCCCCGGCGATGATCTCGGTCAGCGCACCCGGACCGTTGAGCAGGTACTGGAGAATGCGCCGCGCCGTGGGGGCGGCGACGCGACCTCCGCTGCCACCGCGCTCGATCACAACGGCAACGACGTACTCGGGATCGTCGATCGGCGCCACTCCGACGAACAATGCCGTGTCGACATCCTCTGCGGCCGTCTCACCCTTGATCACCTCCGCAGTGCCCGTCTTGCCGCCCACGAGCTCTACGTTGTTCCCGAAGTCCTCGAAGGCCGAGCGAGCCGTTCCGGATGGCGAGTTGACCACCAATGCCAGATCCCGGCGGAACTGAGCCACCGTTTGCGGGGACAGCTCCACCTCCCGCAACGCCGTGGGGAGGTTCTCCCGCAACACGGTGCCGTCCTGGTCAACGACGCGAGACACCACCCGGGGCTGCCACACGGTGCCGCCGTTGACGATGGCAGCGTATGCGTTGGCGAGCTGCAGCGGTGTCGCCAGCACCGAACCCTGGCCGATGACGGCGTTCATCACGTCCCCACCCGTCCACGGACCGTCGCGCACGAGCCCTGGAGACTCTCGCTGGGTTCGCTCGAACCAATCCCGGTCGGGCATCAGCCCGTCGGTCTCGAAGGGGAGGTCCACGCCGGTCACTTCGTCGAAGCCGAACCTTCGCGACCATTGCTGCAGGAGATCCTCGGCATAGGTGCCCCTGCCGTCATCACGGAGGCGGTCTGTCCACACGCTGAGAGCGATCTCCCAGAAGTACAGATCGCAGGACGTCTCGAGCGCACCGGACAGGTCGACGAGCCCGTGGCCGTCCGGCGTCCAGTCGTTGAACACCTGCTGGCTACCGTCGGTGAAGGCGAACTCGAGCCGTCCCTCGCAGAAGTAGCCGCCATCGGCGGAGGGTTCGGTGATCTCCTGCGGAAAGATCTGCTCCTCCAAGGCCGTCACGTAGGCGATCGCTTTGAAAGTCGATGCGGGTGCGTAGACACCCTGGATCGCAAAGTTGTTGAACACCGCCTGCTCCGACAAGCGGGCCCACTCGTCGTTGGAGACACCATCGACGAAGATGTTCGGGTCGTATGTCGGCACCGAAGCCATCGCCAGCACGGCGCCGTCGTCTGGGTCGAGCACCACACCGACAGCCCGCACCGGGCACGCGGGATCGTCGGCGGGGTTGCACTCCGGGTCACCGTGTGTCTGCCGGGCCAGCTCCAGACCCTGGGCGAGTGACTCCTCGAGCACGGTTTGAATGCCCACGTCGACGTTGAGCTCGAGGTTGGCGCCGGGAGCCGGAGCCTGTTCGGCACCCACGGTGATGACGTTGCGCTGCGCATCGAGTCGATAGAGGATCCGGCCCTCGACGCCGCGCAGATCGTCGTCGTACTGCCGTTCCAAGCCCGCACGGCCCACAGTGTCGGTAGGACCGATCTCCTCCTTCTTTATGTCCTCGGCGTTGGGATCGCCGATGTAACCGAGGATGTCGGAAGCCAGCTCACCGAGGGGATAGGACCTCACCGGGATGGGTACCACCGAGACGCCGGGGAACTCCTCCTCGTATTCCACGACACGGAGCGCGGCATCGGCTTCGAGGTCACCGACGATGGTGATCCGCTCGCCCTGACTGATGGCGTCGACCACGGCATGGCGTACCTCGCCCGGTGCGATGCCGGCGAACGCAGAAAGCCGCTGGACGAGCTGGTCGAGTTGCGGCGTGCCTTCTTCGGGCACGAGCGCCCCGTCGACGATCGCGGCGAGCGCCGGCTGGGTTCCGGCCAGCAACTCTCCGTTGCGATCCCGAATCTCACCGCGTGGCGCCGGCGTCTCGACCAGCTTCACCTGGTTGCGCTGCGCCTGCTCTTCGTTCACGGCAGCCTCGATCACCTGGATACGCCACAGTTGGAGCACTAGGACGCCGAACAGCGTGAGAAAGACGATCCCGAGCGCACCGATGCGCAGACCAGGCTTCATCGCAGCCACGATCCCATCGTCTGCTCGCGCAGCAATCGGGTCATCAGAGGAACGACCGCTGCTGCGACGAGCGTGGTGTAGAGGGCTGGCAAGAACAGCTGCTTCATGATTCCGTTGGTGGTGAGGAGCCGCTGCCCGAACAGCGTACTTTCAAGCAGGAACAAACCTTGGGCCAGAAGCGTGAGCAGGAACACGGACACACCGATCACCGGTGCGCCGTCGTCGAAGCGCACCCGGATTCGCAGCACGATGTACGCCACGATGAGGTACACGATGGCCCACAACCCCAGCGGTGATCCTCCCAAGAGGTCGAGCAAGAGACCACCGGTGAAGCCGAGCAGCAGGGCAGGCTCCGGATCGAGGTATCGCACCGCGGCGATGACGATGGCCAGCACGAGCAACGGCGATGCCCCAAACGGTTGGATCCGCCCATCGCCGAACATGGTGGTTTGCAGGACCACCCCGAGAACCACCACTGCGAGCGCGATGAGAACCGGTCGTCGATTCACTGCTCGGGCACCAGGCCCACCCCGCCGACGTCGCTGGTCGCTTCCTCCTCTTCTTCGACGATCGCATCGAGCGGGGACCAGCCCACGATCACCTTGACGAAGTCGATCTCGCTGATGTTGATCGCCGGTTCCACGACGGTGATCAGCGCAAACCCTGCCTCTGCTTCGGCGGTTTGCAGGACCGAACCGACTTCGAGACCGGGGGGGAATCGGGTCCCGTCGGTGACGAGCCGATCGCCGGCCTCGACCCCTTTCTCGGCGGCGAACATGCGCAACTGCAACTCGCCCTGTCCTTGGCCTTCCACCCAGCCGGTCTCGTTGGTGGCGAGGTCACGCACACCCACTCCCAGACGGGGATCGGTGATGAGCCTGACCCGTGCGGAGCTCTCGGACACGAAATCGATCCTGCCGACCAACCCGTCCTCGTCGACTACGGCCTGACCGATCGCCACACCGGTGCTGGACCCCTTGTCGATCCAGCGGATCTGATCGAAATCGCTTGGTCCGAAGGAAGTGATGCGGGCGGTGATGGTGGCGAGATCACCCGGCGGATCCAGGTCGTTGATCGCCTGCAGCTCCTCGAGACGATTCTGCAGGGCGGCGAGGTCGAGCAGCTGGCTGCGCAGAGCATCGTTCTCGTCGCGGAGCCGCTCTACCTCGTCGCGCAGACCGGCGATGTTGGAGACGCCGTCGATGAAGCCCACCACCGGGCGGGTGGCCGCCGTCGCCACCGTCTGCACCGGAGCGAAGATGGCCTGTGCTCCGACGCGGAGCGATCCGCTGAACCCGCCCCCATCGGCACGGACGTCGAATGTGGCCATGAGGAACGCGATGATCAGCAACACGAAGAACAAGCCGGTGGAGCGGTCGACGCGCTGGAACGAAAACATCAGGGGTTCTCCGCCGAGTGGGCTGCATCCGCGCAACAAAGGCGATGTGCGCCCACCGCGCTGTCCATGTCAGGCGCGACCACTCGAGGAGAGGACGACGTGCAGCACGTCGAATTCCTCGAGACACGCTCCCGATCCAAGTACCACGGATTGCAGCGGGCGGTCCGCAGTGACGATGGGCATGCCGGTCTCATTGGCGAGCCGGACGTCGAGCCCACGCAGCAGTGCCCCTCCACCCGTGAGCACGATGCCGCGCTCCATGATGTCGGCGGCCAGCTCAGGCGGGGTCTTGTCGAGAGTGAACTTCACGGCATCGACGATCTGCTGCACCGGCTCTTCGATCGCCTCGCGCATGTCGGGGCTGGTGAGCACGATCGTCTTGGGAAGACCGGTGATCAGATCGCGACCCCGCACCTCGGCCGCGGGTTCCTCGTCGTAGGGCCACGCAGATCCAATCGCCATCTTCACCTGCTCGGCGGTGCGTTCACCGAGCATCAAGTTGTATTCCTTCTTCACCCAGGAGATGATCGACTCGTCGAGCTCGTCGCCACCGATGCGAATGCTCTTCGAGACCACGATGCCACCGAGCGAGATGACGGCCACTTCCGTGGTGCCGCCACCCATGTCGACGACCATCGACCCGGATGGTTCGTGCACGGGGAGCCCGACACCGATGGCCGCCGCCATCGGCTCCTCGATGGTGTAGGCCCGACGGGCGCCGGCGTGATACGCCGCCTCCTCGACGGCCCGCCGCTCCACCGCGGTGATGCCGGACGGTACGCAGATGACGATGCGGGGCCGGGCAGCGAACTTGCGGTTGTGCACCTTGTCGATGAAATAGCGCAGCATCTTCTCGGTTATGTCGAAGTCGGCGATGACGCCGTTGCGCAACGGGCGGATCGCCTGGATGTACGACGGGGTGCGGCCGATCATCCGCTTGGCCTCCATCCCCACCTCGAGGGGCCGGCTGTCCCTCGTGTTGATCGCAACCACGGAGGGCTCGTTCAGCACGATGCCCATCCCGCGCACGAACACGAGCGTGTTGGCGGTCCCGAGATCGATGGCCATGTCACGGCCGGCCACCGAGAAGATTGAATTCAACATGGTTGCTTCGTCCGGGTGGGGAGGGTGCCCCGAGTGTACCCCCTCTGTGCCCTACCCACATCCCGGGCCGAGGACTGCCTGCCGCGCGTCAGCTGGGGAAGAAGATACCGAGCTCGCGCTCGGCGCTCTCGACCGAATCGGAGCCGTGGACGATGTTCTCCGTGACCTCGGTCGCATAGTCGGCGCGGATCGTGCCGGGAGCCGCTTCGGCCGGGTTGGTGGCGCCCATCAACGTGCGGGCCGCACTCACCACCGCTTCGCCGGACCATTCCATCGCAACCACGGGCCCGGACGTGATGAACTCGAGCAGCTCCGGGAAGAACCCCTTGTCGACATGCTCGGCATAGTGGCGGCGCGCCAGGTCCTCGTCGATGCCGAGCATGCGCATCTTCTCGAGCGAGAAGCCTTTCTTCTCGAGCCGGGAGATCACCTCACCGACCAGCCCGCGCCGCACCCCATCGGGCTTGACCATCACAAAGGTTCGCTCGATCGCCATGTGCCGGACCCTCTCACATTCTCGAAACCGCCGGAAACGGCGGCGATGGTAGTGCGCTGCGGTCTGGGCAATCCGAGGGGAGACGCCCCCAGGGGAAGACGCGACGAGAGGGAGCGCGCCGATGCGCTCCCTCTCGTTGTCTCGGTGGCGGGGTCAGCGACGTACGGCTGCGAAATGCGTCACCAGCGAGTCTCGGTAGGTGGACTCGCTGAGCCGACTCGGTTCGTAGTCCGGTGCGTCCTTCACCTGACTCTTCGCGATGGACACGAAGATCTTCCGGCTGGACGGATTCACCTGGCGCACGAATTTGGCCGGGATCAGCCGTTTCTTGCCGAAGATCCAAAAGCCGGTGTCGACCACGATGTACGAGTCGTCCGGCTCGTGCGATGCATCCTCGACAGTCCCGAGGTGGCCATCCTCTGCCTCGACGTTGTAGCCGACCAGGTTGATGTTGCCCGGGTCGGACTCGGACATGTAGGACCATGCATCGATCATGGGTACCACTCCTCTGCGGTGACTACTCCCATGAGACGCACGAACCCCTCTGATGGATCCATGGTCCTCGTCGAGTGTGCTTGGAACGCCGATTACGCGGCGAACACGCACACTCGTCGTGCACTCTCCGGGTGCTCACGACGTCGCAACCGGGACCGGCTCGCTCGCACTCCCGTCACGAACTCGACGAGCGCTACCACGAGCCTCTGCAAGCAGCTGGCCAACCGGCTG
>JBFISM010000152.1:0-8797 GCA_041608535.1 Acidimicrobiia bacterium | reverse complement strand
GGCGCGACGGTCCTCATGCAACTGGTGGAGCAGGGGCTCGTCGAGCTGGATGATCCGGTGAGCGACTACGGGGTGGAGCTGTCGAGCACGGGCACCGTCCGTGTACGTCACCTTCTGACCCATACATCGAAGGGCACCCCGGGCGCCCGGTATGCATACAACGGCAACCGATTCGCCGAACTGGATCAGGTCATCGCGTCGGCGTCGGGTCGGACCTTCGAGTCCCTGCTGCATGAGGAGATCCTGGGGCCGCTGGGCCTCGAGGACACGGCACCGAATCCTCGTGACCAATCGGCCTTCGCAGTCGCAGGAATGGACCGGGACGCGTTCACGGCTCGCATGGCCTCCGGATATGCGCTGGAGGGGCAGTCCATCGCCCGGCTCGACCACCCGGACTACTTCGGAGTATCGGGCGGGCTGGTGGCGTCCGCCGAGGACGTGACGAGGTTCTCCATGGCCATCGACGACGGAATGTTCCTGGAGGCTGAGACCTGGGAGCAGGTGTTCACCCCGGCAGTGTCCAACGCCGGCAAGACGTTGGCCTACGGCCTTGGCTGGTTCATCCTCGAACACGAGGGCATCATGCTCCAGTGGCACTACGGGCACTGGACCACCAACTCCTCGCTCATCGTCCGCGTCCCCGAAGAAAGGCTCACGTTCGTGGTGGTGGCCAACACACCTCAGCTCAGCGCGGCGTACGGCTTAGGAGGCGACAACAATGTGCTGCGCTCCGAGGTGGCCCGCCTCTTCGTAGACACGTACGTGCTGGGCGACGAGCCACTGCCCGGAGGCGGGTAATGAGAATCCAACTCGACCCGCCCCACGCATCGATTGGCGCACACGCAGCCAACCAACCGCGATCGCCAGATCGAGGACACGAACGCCCATCCCGCCAAGTGTCCGGGATCGGCACCTACGAGTGCGGTCGTCAGTCATTGCGCTGGTTGTTGAGCTCGGTAGTGAGCGCCGAGATGGCTTCATCGACGAGGGTTCTGCAGAGCGGTGAGGGGGGCTGGTCAGCGCCGAGGCCTTCCTGTGCCGCCAGCGACCTGTCGATCAGCCCAGAAGCGTCGAGTCGATTTTCGGCCCATCTGCCGCCTTCGAGTTTGGAACAGAACTCTCGGTGTTCGAGGTAGAAGCGGGCCCGGCAGGCGTTGAGGACCGCATATGCCTCCGAACCCTGGCCGAGTGCCCACGTCAGCTCTTCGATCATCTGGCTGATGACCAGGGTCGGGTCGACCCCGGCGAAGACCATCATCGGATCGGGTCCGAGTACTGCGATGGCGGACTGGCGACACACCGCTATGTGCAAGATCAGATCGGGATCGCCAGAATCCTCCGCGCCGGTGACCACTTTGCGGTCGTTGGGATCGGTGGTGACGTGCACCTCGAAGTCAGTGCGGCGACCACCCGCCTGGGCGACCTCCTCCCGGATCACGCTCGCCTCGATACCGCGACCGGGCGACGAGCCATGAGACTCCTGCAGCACCCGGACGACGCCTTCACGCATCTCGGGCTGCCACCGGTCGTTGACCACTACCAAGAGGTCGAGATCGCTCGATCCTGGCTGGAATCCACCCAGCGCCGCCGACCCGTGCAGATACACCCCCACCAGTGCAGGACCAACAACACCGGCCAGGCGTTCCCCCAACGCTTCACCGAAATCCACAATCACGCGATCCGCCACACCCGGAAGCATCCCACGTCGCTCCCCGCCCCGACCAACAAATACGGTGCACGAACGCGGATCCCGCTAAGTGTCCGGGATCGGCACGTACGCGCTCGGTTGAGTGGCCGGCACTCCGGTCTCTCTGCGCTACGCGCTCCATGTGGCGACCCTTGCCGCCATGCCGAACACACACTCACTGGAGGTGGCGAAGCGGCCGAGCCGCTCCTGAGCCACCAATACCAGATCGGCGAGTTGCTTGTCGGAAACCGAATCGCCGAGTGTCCACCCCCTGACCTCGGTGGTGACCCATTCCTTCACCGAGGCGAAGCGACCGGAACCTTCGATACTCGAATACGACACCCCCGACACGCCCGCTGCCGCGAACAGCGCTTCCAAGACTCCGTCAGCTCCCATGCCGAATGGGGCATCAAGTGACGCAGCGGCATCGTCGCCGAGTTCATCTCGGAACAGCTCCTGCATCGCGGTGTAGCCCTCGGACCGGTCGATCGAGTCCCACACCGCCACGGTTCCTCTGCCGGCGACTCGAGCCATCTCAGCGATCCCGCGACTCGGATCTGGATAGAACATCAGACCGAACTGGCAGGTCGCCACGTCAAATGCGCGA
Organism: Acidimicrobiia bacterium; assembly: GCA_041608535.1. Classification (GTDB taxonomy): domain Bacteria; phylum Actinomycetota; class Acidimicrobiia; order Spongiisociales; family UBA5794; genus JBFISM01. The sequence goes on along the minus strand of JBFISM010000152.1, from coordinate 6,503 downwards.
TTCTCGAACGTCAGGTCCGTCGCATCACCTTCGCGGTACTCGATGTCCCCGCCATAGCGCCGCGCGACCGCCACCATCGCCGGGTTCACATCAACGCCAACCACTCGCCCACTGGTCCGGCTCCGTACCGCTCTGGTGAGTGCCCCAGTACCGCACGCAAGGTCCACCACGGAGTCGGCCGGCCCAACCTTGGACGCATCCGCGATGGGTTCGACGAACCTGCCGAACAGAGCAGGCACGAAGAACTCGTCGTAGACCTCCGCAGCACTCGTGTCGATCTGGCCTCGATCGTGATCGGTCACAGCCTTCTCCCTTGTGGCGCACCAACGCTAGCCCCGACATCGGGGACAAGTCGGGCCCTGAGCACCACACAGATCAGCCGCTATGCGCCATGACGAGCGCGACTACACACCGATCCGATCGGCACCTACGAGTGCGGGCTACAGGGCGGCTAATCGACGGTGCCCGGCGGCACGACCCATCGGCAGGGTTGTCCGGTTGCTGAGGAGATCAGGTCGAAGTCGGCGTCGTAGTGCAGAACGGTGTAGCCGGCTTGTTCGGCGGCGGCGGCGACAAGGAGGTCAGGAATTTTGCGGCGGCGTTGGCTGTTGGCGGCGAGCATGCGTTGGACCTGGCTGGCCCTCTGGATGTGCTCGGCGGTCGTGTCCACCAGCTCGAAGGCGTCGAGGGCGCCGACGAGTTCGTCCCACTCGGCGGCATTGCGGGCCGAGTATCCGATCTCCAGGTCGGTGATCCCTGCGCGGGCGGCACGCCCGATCGCAGCCAGCGGTTCGACCACTGCCCGCACCGGAGCTTCACCGAGGCGGGTCAGGACACTGGTATCGAGGAGATGGCCTATCGCCATGCCTCGGCCCGGTCGGCGAGGTCGGCCTTTGCCAGCACGTCAAGCGCCTTGGTGATGCGAGGGTTCCGGCCCGCTGCGGCTATGCGTAGCGCCTCGTTGACGGTGTCCTTGATCGTGGCTGTGCCTAGCTCGGCACGAGCTGCGCTCAGTGCTTCTTCGTCGATATCGACCAGGTGTTTGCTCACACCGAGCAGTATATACCGGCACTCCCCCGTATATCTAGTCTCTCGCGTGGGCGCGCGCCGATCACCAATTCTGGAACCACAACGCATACCACGAAGTGCCCGGGAACGGCACATCGACATCGGCATCGATAGCGCTGGGCCGACCGTCAACCAGTCATCTGTGGGCCGGTGGCGTGTTCTCCTCCGCTCGCACAATGATCGAGTCAGCGTGTGTCTCGAGCCAGTCTGCGTAGTCACGGAAGGCCTCTTCCGGTTCGAATGCGGGCCAATCCGCGACGGCGCTGCGGATGCGGTCGTTGAGAACGGGCGCCCTTGCGTCGGACTGTCGGAATTCTCCCGGTAGCTCCACGACAGGCGCATCTCGATCTCCCGTCGTCACGGTGGGTGCAATTCCCAAATGGCGAGCCCACTGCATCGGCTCGAGCCACTCGGTTGGGGTCACGTTGTAGAGGTCGTGGGTCAGATGTGGTGCGAGAGCAAGACCACACAGCGCGGTCGCAGCGTCCCGTGCATACAGCCAGTTGCGTCGTGCGTATTCGCCGGCAATGACATGTGCGCCGAACCATCTGGCGCAGGCCAGCGTGTACAACGGACTGATCGAGTCACGCACCCCGGTGTCCCGCTCCCAGGGTCCGAACACTGCGGACAAGCGGGCGACCACGACATCCGTCCCGTGGAGCTCGCCGTGGCGGCGGACCAGCCGCTCGCCGGCGAGCTTGGTGATGGCATACAGAGACACGGGCTCCGGCGTTGTCGTTTCGCTGATCGGCCCGACGCCGAACGCCTGCTCGCCGTAGACCGCACCGGACGAGACGTAGACGAAGCGACGCACACCACCGGCAGCGACGACGGCGTCGAGAACCGTCTGGGTGCCCATGACGTTCACCTCGACCACGCGGCGGGCGTGGTCTCGTTCCCGCTCGATTCCGGCTGTGATTGCGGCCGCGTGGATCACGACGTCGGCTCCGGCCACGGCATCGGCCATTGCCGCCGGATCGGTCACGTCGGCTATCACCTCGTGCAGGGAGCCGGGCAGCGCGGCGAAATCACTCCTGGCGGCGTTGGGCAACTCGGTGGCATCGAGGGCAACGACGTCGTGTCCGGACGTGAGCAGCCGCTCCACGACGTTGAGACCGACGAATCCCGCAGCTCCGGTGACGACGATGTGTGGTGCGTCAGATCGCACGGGCAACCTGATGGCCCTCGTACACCGCTTCGAGCGCGGTTCGCGGCGCCACGCAGTCGCCCACCGAGATGGCTCGAATTCCGGCCTCGGCCAGGTCTTTGCCGAGTTGGGTTCTGGCGATGCCATGGCCGGTGGCGACCACCGAGTCGAACCCGTCACGGAACTCAGGCGTCCCGGAATCGAGCGGAGCCACCTGCAATGCCCCCTCTTCCCAGGCGAGCACCTCGTGACTCGTGGCGATCTTCACACCGAGGTCACGGAGCCGCGCGGCGATCGCCGTCCTGCTGTACCTCGTCACGTGCCACCCGGCGATGGGTCCGGGGGTGAAGATCGTGACCCGCTTCCCGATGCGGGCGAGATGCTCGGCCACGGAGATCGCAGCCCAGCTTCCGGTCATGTCGTAGACCGCCACCGTCGTCCCCAGGTCATCGGGCGACTCGAGTGCGTCAATTGCCGTGATGCCCGTTCCGCCGTGGGGGAAGTCCATAGCGGCGATGTCGGCGCCGAGTGCCAGCACGACCACGTCGGCACCATGGTGAGCGATCCGCTCCACGTCGGCCTCGACGCCCGTCTCGACGGAGACGCCGTGGCGATCGCACGAGGCCGCCTGATGGTGGAGCAGTCCCAGGAAATCATGGCGCAACGGCATGTGGCGCAGCGCCCGAAGCGCACCCCCGATAGCGGGCTGTCGCTCCCACAGCGCCACTTCATGGCCCCGGGCAGCAGCCACCCAGGCAGCTTCGAGTCCGCCCGGCCCGCCGCCGACGACGAGCACCCTCTTGCGCTCCCCGGCCGGGGCATCGGACGGTTCCGGAGGCCACTCCGCCTCCTTGCCGGCGCCCGGGTTGACGACACAGGTGATCGGGAGCCCTTTCTCGAGGAATCCGGTGCAACCCTGGTTGCATCCGATGCATGGCCTCGTCTGTGCGGCGTTTCCTGCGGTGGCCTTGGCCACGATGTTGGGGTCGGCGATATGGGCCCGAGCCATCCCCACCATGTCGGCACCATCGGATGCGAGCATGTCCTCGGCCTCGGCGATGGTGCGGAACTTGCACACCGCCATGACGGGTGTGTCGTGCCCACCGTGGGCGACAGCCTGTTTGATTGCCCGGGTGATCTTGCGAAACGGCTCCACCGGGAAGGACATGTCGGCGATTTGCGTCGAGAGCGAATACGAGCCGTGGTACGCAGAGTGGGACACGTTCACGAAGTCGATCGCCACGGTGTCCAGCAGCCGAGGAACGATGCGGGACATGTCGGCAAGGGTGAGACCTCCCGGCACGTACTCATCACCACTGATCCTGATTCCGAGACAGGTCTCCCGGCCGACCGCCGACCGCAGCGCCTCCAGGACCTCGATGCTGAGTCGCATACGGTTCGCCTCGCTGCCGCCGTAACCGTCGCTTCGCTCGTTCGACACCGGCGAGAGGAACTGCTGGAGTAGGTGGCCGTGACCGAGATGCACCTCGAAGCCATCGAACCCTGCTTCGAGTATGTTCTCCGCCGACGTCACGAAACCCGCAATCAGGTCAGCGACGTCCGCATCGTTCATCGCATGCGGAACCGGGGCGGTGGCATCCCACGGGATCGGTGACGGTCCCCACGCCGGAACCCGCAAGGCATCCCCGTCGGTCTGTCTGCCGAGATGGATGAGCTGGCCGAACAGAGCCGTGCCGTGGCTGTGCACGGCATCGGCGATCCTGCGGAAGGGCTCTACGGTGCGAGGGTCGAATCCCGCGATGCCCTGGGGCTTGCCCAAGCTCGTTCGATGCACCCTGATCGACTCGAAGATGATCAGCCCGGCGCCACCGCGGGCTCTCGCCTCGTGATAGGCGAGGTGGCGCTGCGTCGGCAGGTGGTCGGCCCCGAAGTTCGTGGTGTGCGCCGGAACAAAGATGCGGTTCCGCAGCTCGACATTGCCGAGGCGCAGCGGCGAAAAGACGTTGGGGTAGCGCTCGATTCCTCCGCTCGCCGGCTCAGTGGCAGGCACGTCTGCTCCATCCCGGGGGCGCTACGGTACACAGCCGCCGGTGCGTGGTGCCGGCGTCGACACTGCCAACGAGGGAAACGGATTGCGCGTATTGGGTCTGGTGATCGGGTTGGTCGCGTTGCTCACGGTCGGCTGCGGCGACGGCGATGCAGCGAGCACCATGTCGGACGATATGCCTACGTGTGCCACCGGTGCGACCGACGTGATCGAATTCCTCCAGCGCACGCTCGATGAGATCGGCAATGCCGACGCCGCCGCAGTGGCCGCCTACGAAGAGCGTTTCGCTCTCGGCGTTGACGGCCTGTTGCAGCGAGCCCAGGAGATGCACTGCACCGAAGAGGGCTTCAACAAGGCGGTCATCGCCCGGCTCGACGAGTTGGAGCCGAACGGCCCCGTTGGGGAGGCGTTGGTCGAACGTGTCGGCGAGATCGGGCTTGGCTCGTTGGATCCGATGCGCGGAGGGCCGCTGACGCTACCCGGTGTCTAGCGATTCGCGCGTCGCATCGACCACGTCGCACAACACGTAGAAGCGGAAGTCGCTTCGACCGGCCGGGCTGCGCTCGATGGGGATCGGGTTGTCTCGGAACCACTCCAGATACTTCTCGTATGCGCTGTGGTCGGCGAAGTGGAGCTCTGCGATCCGGAAGAAGGTCACGGGGACATCCATGATCGGAGTGCCCGCACTCGTCTCGTTGATCGGACGAACCACGGTGTTCAGTTCGATCCTGTCCAGATAGGGGTTGGCCAAAAGATCGGGATAGTGGATGTCCCACAGCCAGCTCTCGTACTCCTCAGGGGCCACCCCTTCGGCGACGTCGTATCCGAGAATCGCCTTGACTCTGCCCATCGGCGCTCACCTCCCCGGCCCGTATGATCGCAGAGGGAGGAGAATTCCGGGGTCAGACGGCAGATTCAGACGGCAGGTGTCGGCCGCTCGATGAATCGTCCGGTTGGAGGGCCGACCACGCTGCCGTTGTCGAGAATCTGGCGTCCGCCGAGGAACGCATGCTTGACCCGACCGGTGAGTTGGTGGCCCTCGAAGGGCGTATAGCCCTGCGTCGACTCAGACTCGACGGCCCGGACCGTGAACGTCTCGCCAGGATCGAGGATGGCGAGATCGGCGTCGTAGCCCACTGCGATGGTGCCCTTCGTTCGCAGCCCGAAACGCTGTGCAGGGTTCCAGCAGAGCAAGTCGGCGATGCGGGAGGGGGTCAGACCGCGTTTGGTGCCTTCGCTGAACACCCCAGACAACAGGTACTCGGTGCCCCCGAACCCCGCTTTGGCGAGGAAGATGTCGTCCGGGTTCTCAGCGTTGAGCTTGAGCTCGGTTCGGCAGCAGGCGTGGTCGCTGACCACCCAATCGACGTGGCCGGCGAGTACTGCATCCCACAACGCTTCGACGTCTTGGCGCGGGCGGATGGGCGGATTCACCTTTCCGTAGGCCCCGTTGGCGGTGTCGATGTCGGCGAGCAGATGTCCGACGGTGACCTCCCGGCGGAAGTCGACATGGGGGTACGCCTGTGCCATCCGCATTGCCGACTCCATCGCCTTGGCCGAGCTCAGGTGGAGCAGGTTGAGGTTGACGCAGTCGGTCTCATGCGCCAGGTAGGCGGCAATCGCAATGGCGAGACCCTCCGAGTGCGGTGGCCGCGAAGCGCTGTAGGCCGCAAGTCCGGTGAGCGCTCCCGCCTCCTCCACCATCTTCGAATAGGCGGTCAAGATCTCCGCGACCTCGCAATGCATCGACAGCGAGATGAAGGGCGCCTTGTCGGGAAAGCGGTCGGCCGCCTCTGTGATGGCCCGCATGATGAACTCGAAATGCGCGAAGTCGTAGCGCTCCTCGGGAGCCGTCATGAGGAAGGAGGCCTGGTCATCCGACCGACCGTGGAGGCCGTGGCCGCCGTAGAACATGAAGATCTTGAAAGACGAGACGCCGAAGTCGTCGATCAGCGTGGCGACTTCATCCCGGTGAGATGCCTCGATGGGGGCTATGTGGAACCCGTAGTCGATGTGAGAGCGACCCTGGGTGCGGCGGAGCACCTCGGGAAAGAAGTCGGCATAGGGGCCGCCGCGATTCAGGTAGTACTGCCCGGTGCGGATGTAGCTGATGCCGGTCGTCACGCCGCCGAGCGCCGCCGCGCGGCTCTCCGAATAGATGTCTTCTGAAAGCTCGTTGTAGATCCCGAAGTGCATGTGGGCATCGACGACTCCCGGGAACCCCAGCAGACCGGCGGCGTCGAACACAGCACTCGCATGTTCCGTGTCGAGATTCTCCGC
>JBFISM010000151.1:0-8835 GCA_041608535.1 Acidimicrobiia bacterium | reverse complement strand
TCTTTCGAGCTCTTCCACAGCGCAAAGTCGAGCGGGTCGCGCTTTGCCTCATCCACTTCCACCCGAGCACCGCTCAGCAACTCGTCGATATCGCGGCCGGAGAGCTTGCCGTACCCCTCGAAGCTGCGCACCGCAAAGTAGACATCGCCGGCCGACTCGTAGGCGTGACCCTTGTCGATCAACGAGGAGACCAGCTCGATCATCTCCGGGATGTGATCCGTCGCCTTCGGCTCGAGGTCCGGCGCCTCCACGTTCAGCGCCGCATGAGCGTCGTTGAACACCTTCTCGTACCGCGCCGCCAGCTCCTCGGTGGAAACCCCCTCCGCTGCCGCAGCGGCGATGATCTTGTCCTCGACATCGGTCACGTTGCGCACGTACGTGACATCGAAGCCGCGCCACACCAGATACCGGCGGATGACATCGAAGACGACACCAGAGCGGCCATGGCCCAGATGCGGGCGCGCCTGCACGGTGGGGCCACAGACGTAGAAACCGATCCGACCGGGTTCGTGGGGGACGAGCTCCTGCTTGCGCCGACCGAGCGTGTTGAAGACCTGCATCGGCCGGGATGCTATCGCACCCCATCGGCCGTCGTTCACCCACGACCGATGCGCCCGCACCCGACAGAGGCCGATGCGAACCAGTTACGATCATCCCGTGTCTTCCGGCCCACTCGTCATAGCTCATCGCGGCGCCTCGGCGTCGGCGCAGGAGAACACGCTCACTGCGTACGCCCTGGCGGTGGCTCAAGCCGCCGACGGCATCGAGCTCGACGTTCGCACCACTCGGGATGGCACGCTGGTGCTGCACCACGACCCCACGGTGCGCGGCATCGGTCCGCTGATCGACGTCTCCTTCAATGAGCTGCGCACCGCGGCCCCCCACATCCCGACTCTGGACGAGATGCTCGACGTCACCGGTGACCTCTTGATCAATGTCGAGATCAAGAATCAGCCCGGGGAGCCGGATCATGATCCGGAAGACACCGTCGCTGCACAGGTCGTGGAGTGGATCGACGCCCACCACCTCCACGACAGAGTGATCGTCACGTCGTTCAACTGGTCGACCATGGGCAGAGTACGTGCGCTCGATGAACGGGTCGTCACCGGCCAGCTACTCGGCCGTGCGATGCCCGTAGCGGACATGATCGTCGAGATCGCCACCGTGGGACACACCTGGGTGGCGCCCCACTATTCGAGCCTCAATGGTGCCGCCGCCAAGACCATCGCCGCCGCACACGACCACGGCGTATCGATCGTGGTCTGGACGCTGGATGACGTGGTCCGCACCGAGCGGCTGGCTCAGCTGGGCCTCGACGCAGTGATCACCAACGACCCGGCCGCCACCGTGGCCCATCTCTCCACAGTGGACCTCTCCACCAACTGATTTCACTGCTGCGTGGCACCGCGAACCTCCACCACGGCGATGGCCATCGCCGCCAGACCCTCACCCCTTCCCAAGTAGCCGAGCCCGTCGGTCGTCGTCGCTTTCACCGAGACGGCACCTTCCGGGAGGTCGAGCACCGCGGCGAGCGTCCTGCGGATCGAGCTGCGATGCGGCGCCACGCGGACGTGTTCGGCGACGACGGTTGTATCGACCGAGACCGGTCTCCATCCCTCGTCTCGGAGCACTCCGAGCACGATACGAAGCAACTCGAGCGAATCAGCCCCTTGCCACCGCGGGTCCTCGGGGGGGAAGTGCTCGCCGACATCGCCGAGTGCTGCCGCTCCCAGCAGCGCGTCACAAATGGCGTGCGTCAACACATCGCCGTCGGAGGTGGCAACGACCGCACGGCCGGGGTCGACCTCTACGCCTCCCAATCGCACACCGTTCGGTTCGTCGCTGCGGGAAACGAGGCGGTGGGCATCGAAACCCTGCCCGGTGCGCACCGCGGGCTCGACGCTCAGGCTTCGACCGGCTCTTCGACCTTGGGAAGCGCCCGGTCGAGCTTCTTGATCGCCTCTTCTTCGTCGAGCTGCAGCGCAAACCGCAGCTCGCTGATGATGATGAGGCGCGCCTTGGCCAGCATCCGCTTCAACGCCGGAGAGATGCCCTTCACCTGTTGTGCATAGGTCAGATCTCGGACCACCTCGGCAACCTGGAAGATGTCGCCGCTGTTGATCTTTTCGGTGAGCAACTTGTACCAGCGTGACCAGTTCGAACCGGCCTCCTGTGGTTCCTCACGAAACGTGGCGAAGACTTTCCGCGCGACGTTCGTCGAGATCACCGGCCGGACGCCGAGATCGATTGCGTTGGCCACGGGAAAGCTCACGATGAGCTGGTCGGTCGCAACCTCGAGGACGTAGTAGTCCTGCTTCTCGCCATCGAACTCCCGCTTTTCTGTTCTGATGATGGTGGCGGCGCCGTGGTGCGGGTACACGACCTTGTCGCCGACGTTGAACGGAGCCTTTGATGCGGACACGGGTGAAGCTTTCGATCTCGGAGTTTCTTCTGCGCTTTTGGAACGCGATGCCTTGGATGCGGGCGATTTCGACGCAGCCTTTGTCTTCTTCGAGGTCGACTTCTTCGCCGACGAAGACTTGGACGTCTTGCTTGCTGTGGTCTTCTTCGCTGCGGCTTTGCTGCTCGCAGGCTTCTTCTTTGCGGTGCGCTTCTTGGCGGTGCTCGTACGTGTCTTCTTCTCAGCCACAAATCATCTCTGGTCGCGATCCGGGCGGCAGTGTACAAGACACCGGTGCGTGCAGGTGGCGCCGCACCTGAGATGGTTCGAGATTCACTCGGACGGGTGGAACGGATGCCCGTCGTGGCTGAGCCGGTCCAGATAGCTGCGCAGCTGGACGGCTCGCGTGCGGCCGACCCCCTCGACCTCGGCGAGGTCCGCCTCGCTTGCGGCCAGCAGCTTGGGCAACGTCTTGAAATGAGCGATGAGGGCGTCGCGAACGTTCTCGGGCAGGCGGGGAACGGATTTGAGCGCCCGGATCCCGCGCGGCCTCACCGCAACCCCGACCTCATCCATCTTGAGGGCGTTGGCCACCAAGGGAGCATGGTGCAGATCTTTCATCGCCACCTGGGCGAGGAGATTGAACACGTCACTGTTCTTGCGACGCGAGGTGGCGTAATCGGCGAACACGGTCTGCGCCAGCTCTTCGACGCCATCGAGCAGGTCTGACGCCTGGATTGCGATGAGGTGGGCCTGGCCACCCAGCTCGACCACGATGCGGTTCACCTGCGCACCCATGCGCCGAACCAACTCGGCCCGTTCCAACACCTTCACGACGTCGCCGACGGTCACATCGTCGTCGACTTCGAGCTGCGTCAACTCGCGCTCCCCGTTGACCAGCCGGCGACGCAGACGCTCCAGAGCCAGGAGGTTCTGGTTGGCTTCACCGAGCAGCACCGCGGGGGGACGCAGCTCGAAACGGTCGGCGCCGATGTAGACCGCAGCCACACTGCGCCCCTCCTCGCTCACGGCCAGCACGGCGAGCCCCGTCTGGGCTGCGAGGCGCTCGGCGGTACGGGAGCGCGTCCCGGTCTCTATCGTCGGCAACTTGGGGTCGGGAATGAAATGGACGTTGGCGCGCAAGATCTCCGCTGCGTCCTTGGAGACGACGATGCCTCCATCCATCTTGGCGAGCTCGGCGAGCCGCTGGGCGGTGAATGGAGTAGCTTCGAGCATGAATCCGCCGCTACACACCGGATCGACCTCGTCGTCACCACCAAACAAGACGAGGGCTCCGGTACGCTGTCGCAGCACGAGCTCCACCGCATCGCGCAGGTCGGTCCCGGGCGCAAAACGCCGCAGCACTTCTAGCTGGTCGGCGTCTCCTGGCACTGTCATCGGTGGCGCAGCGTACTAGCCGCACGGGGAAAGTGCGGTCCCCGAAACGCCCTTTCTCAGCTCGCTCGGGCCAGCCCCGGATCGGCCCGAGACGCACGCACGTCAAGCGAATCGAGCACTTCGACGAGAGACGAAAAACCCTGCGGAGTCACCACGGTTCCGCTTCCGTAACGCTCTACCTCGCGACAGCGGCGGTCATGATGTGCGACGGCACGAACCTCGCCCGTCAGACCAACCTCGCCAAACGCAGCTACGTGTCCCAACGCCTTTCCGGTGCGAGACGATGCAACGGCGAGAGCTATCGCCAGGTCCACCGCCGGCTCCCTCAACGTGAGCCCGCCAACCACGCTGACGTACACATCATGCGAGGAGCACTCGATGGCGCAATGTCGGGCCAGTACGGCGAGCAGCTGATGGACACGAGCGGCCGGAACACCTTTCGAGCTGCGCCGAGGCTGGGGCGTCCCCGTCGGTGCCACCAGCGCTTGTACTTCGACCAGCATCGTCCTCCGTCCGAACATCGCCGGATACAGCACCGTGCCAGGTGCCGCTCCCGACCAGCCCGCAACGAACACGCTGCCCGGATCCTCGACGGTCCGCATCCCGGTCTCCGTCATCTCGAACAGACCCACCTGGTCGACACTGCCATAGCGGTTCTTGATGCTGCGCACGTAGCGCACACCCCGATCGACATCGCCTTCGAGAAGCACGGTGACGTCGACCTGGTGCTCGAGCACCTTCGGGCCCGCCAGATTGCCCTCCTTGGTCACGTGCCCCACGAGGACGATCGGAACGTCGAGACGTCGCGCGAGCCGGGAGGCGGCCGCACCGGCGGCACGGACCTGGGCAACACCTCCCGGAGCCCCATCGGCGTCGTCGCTGCGCATCGTCTGCACAGAATCGACCACGACGAACGCTGGATCGACATCCTCCGCTGCCCTCGCCAGCTCCTCGAACGTCGAGGTCGCCAGCACCAGCACTCGGGGGTCGACCGCATCGATCCGCTCCGCTCGCAGCGCGATCTGGCCGGGCGATTCCTCGCCGGTGGCATACAAGACGCGCCGGTCGGTCGCCGCCGCTACGAGCCGGGCGAGCTGCAACAGAAGCGTCGACTTGCCCACACCGGGCTCGCCGCCCACCAGCACCACGCTCCCCGGGACCAGGCCTCCTCCAAGGACCCGATCGACCTCCTCGATCCCGGTGGGAACTCGGACGATTGGCGGTATCGCCGTACCCAACGGCACCGGCATCGTGGCATCGAGCGAGGCCGAGACGAGAGAGCCGTGCCTGCGGCATTGTGGGCAGAAGCCGAGCCATTTCGCCGTCGTGTAGCCGCAGGAGATGCAGCGGAGGTGATCATTGCCGTTCATGCGGCCGATCGTATGCGGTCGGTGTGACAAGAACTGCGGCGTCGTCAGTCTTGGAGGTAGCGGCGGATCGCCCACACGAGAAACCAAATGAGCGCGGCGAGAAGCAGCAGGCCGCCAACCATGTTGAAGGCGTTCCACGGCTCCGCCTCACGAACAGCCGCAAACGGCACCATCCATGGCACAATAGCGACAGCCCGCGAAAGTGCTCGAGAGCGGCTTTCCGTCGGGGCGCAGGGCATACGAGCAACGGTCAGGGGACGCGACGCGTGGCACGAGACAACGAAACCGACTTCGGCGAAGACCTCTTCGAGCCGTTCGAGCTCGAACAGCGTCCGCTCGACGACTCGGCTCCGCTCTCCGCCGAGTCGCCATTGCCACCCCCACCCGTCGAGGTGCAAACCACACCGACGACCGGGGAGCAACCCACCGTCCGCTGCCCATCGTGCGGTGCGCTCAACCCGGCCCACAACCGTCATTGCGAAGAGTGCGGCGCCCGGCTGGCGAAGGGTCCGCTTCCGGTGGCGCCACCGCCCATGGTGCGTTCCACGCCCGGAGGCCGTGCGCTGGCGGTCCTGCTCGGCGTGCTCGCCATCGTGGTGATCATCGCTCTCGGGATGCAGCTTCGCGGCGATGGAGACGAAGCCGCCCAGGCGACGCAGACAACCACGACGGTCACCACGACCGCACCGACCGTGGTGCAAACGGTTCTCCAACCGGCCGATGTCGAGGTGAGCTCGTTCTTCCCGGTCGGCGGTTACGAGGGCGAGAACCTCATCGACGACGACAACACGACCTACTGGAACGACAACTCCCTGCGTGGCGACGGTGCCACCATCGTGTTCACATTCGCCCAACCGGTCGCCATCACCGAGATGGAGTTGCAGAACATCACCGACGCCGTGGCCTTCAAACGCAACTACCGCATCAAGGACTTCCAGGTGACGGTGGACGACCTCCAGATCGAGTTGCCCTACACCATGCCCGACTCGAACGAACCGTTCCGCGCCCCACTGGCCACTCTGGAGACCCGGCGGCTGACCATCACCGTGCTCGACACCTATCCCGGCGAGCCCGTCGGCAACCAGCCATCCTTCACCGAACTCGGCCTCGCCGAAGTCCGCTTCTTCGGCAGCGTCACCGAATAGGGGGGTTTCGAGGCAAGCAGACTTGGGTTTCGCTCGAGACGAGTTTCGAGCGAACTGTTGCTCACTGCGTTCGCTCCTCGATTCGAACAGGTCCGAATCGAATCATCGCTCGGCTGAGCGATAGTTCGGGCCAGGCCTGCCTGGCCCGAGACCTCAGCCTTGCTCTTCGGCCAGCTCGACTGGGGGTTGATCGGGGGTTTCGACGGGGGTGAAGCCGAGGATGCCCTCGTTCTCCGGGTCGACCTCGACGAGGATCGTCGAGCCGGCGCGGAACTGCTTGTGCAGCACCGCCTCGGACAGCGGGTCCTCCAGCAAACGCTGAATCGCCCGGCGCAACGGCCGAGCCCCCAGCTGGGGGTCGTAGCCCTTGTTCGCGAGCAGCTCTTTGGCCGCTTCGGTGAGCACGATGTCGAGCGCCTGTGACTCCAGCTGCGTCCGCACCCGGGTGAGCAAGAGATCCACGATCAGCTTGACCTCGTCCATCGTCAACTCGTGGAAGACAATGACCTCGTCGATGCGGTTCAAGAACTCGGGACGGAAGTGGCCCTTGAGCGCTTCCATCACCTTGTCCTTGATGGTCTCGTAGCTCTGGTCCTCGGACTCGGCCACGAAACCGAGCTTCTTCTTGCGAAGCTCCGCCGTACCCAGGTTCGAAGTCATGATGATGACCGTGTTCTTGAAGTCGACTGAGCGCCCCTGAGAGTCCGTGAGCCGGCCGTCCTCGAGAATCTGCAACCGGATGTTGAAGACATCCGGATGCGCCTTCTCGATCTCGTCGAACAACACGACCGAGAACGGCTTACGCCGGACGGCTTCGGTCAGCTGGCCACCCTCGTCGTACCCCACATAACCCGGGGGCGAGCCGACGAGCCGGCTGACCGCATGCTTCTCCATGTACTCCGACATGTCGATCTGAATGAGGGCGCCCTCGTCGCCGAAGAGGAAGTCCGTGAGTGCCTTGGCCGTCTCCGTCTTCCCCACGCCGGACGGGCCGAGGAAGATGAACGACCCCGCCGGCCGCTTTGGATCTTTCAACCCGGCCCGGGTGCGCCGGATCGACTTGGACACGGCGACGATGGCGTCGTGCTGACCGATGATTCGCTTGTGGAGCTCTTCCTCCATCTTGAGCAGCTTCTCGGTCTCCTCTTCGGTGAGACGATGCACCGGAATGCCGGTCCACTGAGCCAGCACCTCGGCGATCTGCTCTTCGTCGATGATCGCCGAGAAATCCTTGCCTTCGGCCTGGGCCTCGGTCTCCTTCTCGGCTCGCTCCGCAAGCAACCCGCGCTCCTGGTCGCGCAACTGCGCCGCCCGCTCGTACTGCTGGGCGTAGATCGCCTCCCGCTTGTCGCGGCGGATGGCGGCGATGCGGTCGTCGATCTCCTTGACCTCCGGAGACAGCGAGGAGCGCTTGAGGCGCATCCGCGACCCGGCCTCGTCGATCAGGTCGATGGCCTTGTCGGGCAGGAACCGATCGGCGATGTAGCGGTCGGCCAGATTGGCGGCATTGACCAGGGCCTGCTCGGTGAAGCGCACGCGGTGGTGGTCTTCGTAGTTGAACCGAAGGCCTTCGAGGATCTTGATGGTGTCGGCCACCGATGGCTCATCCACCTGGATGGGCTGGAAGCGGCGTTCCAGCGCCGAATCCTTCTCGAGGTACTTGCGGTACTCCTCGAGGGTGGTCGCACCGACCGTTTGTAGCTCACCACGAGCAAGCATCGGCTTGAGAATGCTGGCGGCATCGATCGCACCTTCCGCCGCGCCGGCGCCGACCAGGGTGTGGATCTCGTCGATGAACAGGATGATGTCGCCACGAGTGCGGATCTCCTTGAGCACCTTCTTCAACCGCTCCTCGAAATCGCCGCGGTATCTGGAACCCGCAACCAGGGCACCGAGGTCGAGGGTGTAGAGATGCTTGTTGGTGAGCGTGTCCGGCACGTCGCCCGCCACGATCTTCTGGGCGAGGCCCTCGACGATGGCGGTCTTGCCAACGCCTGGCTCGCCGATGAGGACGGGATTGTTCTTGCTGTACCGGCTGAGCACCTGCATCACGCGCTCGATCTCGTCTGTACGCCCGATCACGGGATCGAGCTTCCGCTCTCGAGCGAGCTGGGTGAGATTGCGACCGAATTGGTCGAGCACGGTGGAGCCGCTGGGCGAGCCTTCGCTGCCGGCCGAGCTTCCTCGACCTGAGCCGGACGCAGCGCCGGAGCCTGCAGCGGCGCCCTCTTCGCCCTGCACACCTGAGAGGAGATGAATCACCGTTTGCCGCACCTTGTGCAGCTCGGCACCGAGTTGCTGCAGCACTTGTGCCGCGACCCCTTCCCCTTCGCGGATCAGCCCGAGCAGGATGTGCTCGGTGCCGATGTAGTTGTGGCCGAGCTGCAACGCCTCTCGCAGCGACAGCTCGAGGACCTTCTTGGCTCTCGGGGTGAACGGGATGTGACCACTGGGAGCTTGCGATCCCTGGCCGATGATCTCGACGACTTGGCTGCGCACCGCTTCGAGGTTGATGCCCAAG
>JBFISM010000150.1:0-8844 GCA_041608535.1 Acidimicrobiia bacterium | reverse complement strand
GCCCGAGGCCCACGCGCACTGCGTCGATGTAGTGGACCGACCCGAGCTCTTGGGCCTCGATCATCGTCTTCAATTCCCGGACCGCAGCGTTGTATCGGAAGGTGTGGCCGACCATCAAGCACCGAGCGTTTCTCTCAGCCACTTCAATGAGGTGCCGAGCGTGCGCACTCGAGGTAGTGAGCGGCTTTTCCACCAGTACGTGAAGACCCTGCTCTAGGCAGGCAAGAGCAATCTCATAGTGCGTTTCGGGAGGTGTCGATATGATGATGCCGTCGAGACCGACATCGAAGAGACGCTCATAGTCATCGACCACGAGCGGAATGCCGGGATGCCGTGTTCGTACGAGTTCCATCCGCTCCCGGTCCTTCTCAGCGACCGCCTCGAGCGAGATCGATGGAATCTCCACACAATTGCGTATGAGGTTGGGTCCCCAATACCCGGCGCCGATCGCCCCGAGCTTCACATGCTTCATCATCGGTCGAGGTCTCCGGCGTAGGTCTCGCTCATCCCGCTCCCCTTCCATTGAGCACGGCCGGTATTGTCTTGACGAGGATCCGAAGGTCCGTTACAACGGACCGTCGCCGGAGATACTCGAGGTCCAGGGCAATCATCTCTTCGAAGCTGGTTTCGCACCGGCCGTTGACCTGCCACCAGCCTGTGATCCCCGAAGGTGCGGCGAATCGGCGGAAGTCCGCGTGGCGATACTTCTCGACCTCGTACGTGAGCGGTGGTCGCGGCCCAACGAGACTCATGTCGCCCCGCAGGACGTTCCAGAGTTGAGGTAGCTCGTCAAGACTCATCTTGCGAAGCAACCTCCCCACACGAGTTATACGTGGATCTCCGGTCAGTTTGTAGGTTCCGCCGTCCCCGTTTGCCTCTTGCAGCGCCTCCATACGTTCGACGTCGCCTGCGATGTACGCCGACATGTATTCGACATGCAGGTTCGGTTCGCCCCCGTCAACCATCGTTCGAAACTTGTGAAAGCGAAACGTTGTCAAGTGCCACCGCCACTCGCCGGCTGCGTCACGCCTACGAGCGCTGCGCACTCGCTCTTGCGAGTAGATCACTGGACCTCGGCTGTCAAGCTTGATCGCAAGAGCGATCGCGACGCCCAATGGGGTCAAGAGCAATGCAGCAGAAGCTGCGAGCACAATGTCGAGAACCCGCTTCGCCAACCAATACGCAACGGACGGCTCGGTCCATTCTGCGGCTCGCACAACGGCGTAGCGAACTGGCTCCGTGGTTCTATTGGTGCCGGCTTGTGTGACGTCAGGTACAAAATGCCGGGTCGCCCCAGCAACGTAAGCCATGTCCCCCATCCCCTTCTAATTCGAGCGCGCGCCCGAACTCATTCCCTCAGACCGCTTATCCCCAGCCTGACCTAGCGCCATAAGTTAGCTGATCCTGAGACCGTTTGCGCCGGTGACACGTTATCTCCAAGTGTGGAGGTCAGAGCAACGTCTTGATCAGCCTCGCCAACCCTGTATCTGCACGGGTTGCAGGCCTCGAATCGGCGACTCCGTGGAGGCCCGGCGTGTTTGACAAGCGCGCTCGCCGCGAGGAGACGACGCAGTCGCAGGTCGCTGAACCCAGCATAGTCATCGCCTGGCCTGCCGACAGCCGCTACTCGTGGGTTTCGAGAAATTCGTACAGCTCGGCGAGGTCGACGCCTGGGATTGTTTCGACAGGCATGGCGGCGAGGACGTGGGAGTTGGGGCGGACCGAGGGCCAGGCGTGGCCGTCCCACTTCGCCGACAGCGCCTCGTCGGGAACACGGCAGCAGGAACCGCTGGGGCAGCGGGAGACTGAGTGGCGTTCGGTGTCGCGGCCCCGGAAGTACTGGGCTTCGTCGAACGTGGCGCCGGTGGTGATGGCGCTCTGCCTGTCCTCGTTGACGAACGTCCCGCACCAGTACGTGCCGTTACCGGTGTCGGTGTACTGGTAGTGGATGGAGAAGGTGTCTTCGCTGGAGAAGGCCCGCCGCGTACCCCACTCCCGGCACAATCGCTGGCCCTCGATGGCGCTCTCGTGGTTCTGCGGGAACGGCACGTCGTTGTTCTCGTATGCCTTCCAGATGAACCCTGCCTCGTCGGAGCGAACGAAGTGCGTCCGCAACCCGAGATGCTGTGTCGCCAGGTTGGTGAGACGATGCGCCGCCATCTCGTAGGACACCGAGAACGTGTCGCGCAGGTCCTCCACCGATAGGTCACGCGCCTTCTTGTGCATCTCGAGAAACGGCACGGCGGCGCGTTCGGGCACCAGAACGGCACCGGCGAAGTAGTTCGCCTCCACACGCTGGCGGAGAAAACCACCGAAGTCGGTCGGATCCGAATGACCCAGCGCAAAGTGGCCGAGTGTCTGCATGAGCACCGACCGGGCGTTGTCGTTCGACATCGAGTTCCGCTGCGGGAGATAGATCCGCCGGTTCTTCAGATCGGTCACGGAGCGCGTGGCGTGGGGAACGTCCTGGGAGCGCACCACCGAGAACCCGAGATGTGCCGCAATCGCCAGCAGATCACCTTCGGCGAGGGCATGCGTGCCGTCATACCCGATGACGTCGACGACCGTGCGGGCCTCCGCCTCGATCTCCTCGAAGTAGTTCCCACGCTGCTTCATCTCCGCACGAAGCTCGGCGTTGGCGATCCGGGCATCCTCCCGGGTCGCTGCCGCCGGAAAGGCGCGGTTCCTCAGCTCTCGGTACAACGTCACGATGTGCTCGAGAGCCAGGTCGGGCAGTTTGGCCGAGGCCTTCAAGGGAGGCAGACGTAGATCCTGGTAGAGCGGATCCTCCTGGCTGCGTTCCAGCATGGCCTCGAGCTGCGAGCGGCGATCCGGAGCTTCATTGCTCAACAGATCGGCGACGGGTACGCCCAGAGCCGACGCCAGGGCATTGATGAGCCCGAGCCGCGGCTCCCGCTTCCCATTCTCGAGTTGGGACAGGTACGGCGCTGGTTTGTCCACCTGCTCGCTCAGCGCCCGGAGCGTGAGGCCACGCTGACGTCGGTAATGCTTCACCCGTTTTCCGAAGATGAGCGGATCAACCGCGATGGTTTCCATCAAAGCCTCCAGAGAATGTGCGCTGATGATAAAAATCCACGAAGTTTCCTACAACATTCGATTGAACATGTGCTTGTCGACAAGCAGCGTACCGACAACGGGCGGACCATCGCACGCCATCAACAGGGAGGCCACGGCACATGGAGCGGCAGCTCGAATCGACGATGATCATGGGAGTCAAGACGACTGGGGGCGAGAGCTACCCGACCGTGCTCACCCCCGAGGCGCTCGACTTCCTGCAGCTGCTGCATCGCCGCTTCAACCGGCGCCGGCTGGACCTGCTCGAAGCCCGGCGGGAACGCCAGCGGCGCACCGATGCGGGAGAGCTGCCCAAGTTCCGGTGCTCCACGGAGCAGATACGCAGCAGCGAGTGGACCGTGGCAGCACCGCCGCCCGATCTGCTCGATCGACGGTGCGAGATCACCGGGCCGGTCGATCGCAAAATGATCATCAACGCCATGAACAGCGGCGCGAAGGTGTTCATGGCGGACTTCGAGGACTCAGCCTCCCCCACATGGACCGCCATGATGGAAGGCCAGGCCAACCTCATGGATGCGGTGCGACGCACCATCTCGTTCACCAAGCCCGACGGCACCACGTACCGGCTGAACGAGTCCGCAGCGACACTCATGGTGCGTCCACGAGGCTGGCACCTCAACGAGCGCAACATCGTCATCGACGGGGCGCCGGCATCGGCGAGTCTCGTCGACTTCGGGCTGTACTTCTTCCACAACGCCAGGGAGCTGCTCGAGCGCGGCTCCGGGCCGTACTTCTATCTCCCCAAACTGGAGAACCACTGCGAGGCGCGACTGTGGAACGACGTGTTCATCGCCGCACAAGAGGCGCTGGGAATCCCGGTGGGGACCATTCGTGCGACCGTGCTCATCGAGACGATCTTTGCCGCGTTCGAGATGGACGAGATCCTGTTCGAGCTGCGGGAGCACTCGGCGGGACTGAACGCAGGCCGCTGGGACTACATCTTCTCGATCATCAAGAAGTTCCGCAACCAGCGCACCATGGTGCTGCCGGACCGAAAGCAGATCACCATGACGGTGCCGTTCATGCGGGCGTACGTGGAGCTGCTCATCGATACGTGCCACCGCCGCGGGGCGCACGCCATGGGCGGGATGGCGGCATTCATCCCCAGCCGGCACGACGCCGAGGTGAATGAGCGAGCCTTCGGCAAGGTGCGCCGGGACAAGCAGCGGGAGGCTTCCGCCGGTCACGACGGCACGTGGGTGGCGCACCCCGATCTCGTGCCGCTGGCCACCGAAGTCTTCGACGAGGTGCTCGGCGAACGCCCCCATCAGATCGAGGTGCGCCGACCGGTGACCGTCACCGCACGAGATCTGCTCGACACCGACATCCCGAGCGGCACAATCACCGAGTCGGGGGTTCGCACCAACGTGGACGTTGGCATCCGCTATATCGCTTCCTGGTTGTGTGGCAACGGGGCGGCTGCGATCTACAACCTGATGGAAGACGCCGCCACCGCCGAGATATCCCGCAGCCAGATCTGGCAATGGATCCACCACCGCTGCCGTACCGAGGACGGGACCCTCATCGATGCCGCAATGGTGGGCCGCACCATCGACGAGGAGATCGACCGGCTCCGTTCGGAGCTGTCGGCCGAGGGGTTTGCCGCCGGCCGCTACGACGAAGCCCGCAAAGTCTTCGAACGGGTGGCGCTGACCACACACTTTCCCGAGTTCCTCACCCTGCCCGCCTACGACCTGCTCGACTGACTGAAGGGGACCTGATGATGGAAAGCACGACCGAGAGAATCTCTGCACTCCAGCACGACTGGGACAGCAACCCGCGCTGGGACGGTCTCCAACGCGAATACACGGCGGAGGACGTGGTGCGGCTCCAGGGCTCTTATCCCATCGAGCACACCACGGCCCGACGGGGTGCGGAGCGACTCTGGGAGCTGCTGCACCACAGCGACTACATCAACGCCCTGGGCGCCATGAGCGGGGGCCAGGCGGTGCAGATGGTCCGTGCCGGTCTCGAGGCGATCTATCTCTCCGGATGGCAAGTCGCCGGAGACGCCAACTTGGCCGAGCAGGTGTATCCCGATCAGTCGTTGTATCCGGCGAACAGCGCACCCGCACTCGTGCGCCGGATCAACAACGCACTGCAACGCGCCGATCAGATCGAGTCCGCCGAGGGCGAGGTGAGCCGCCGGTGGATGGTCCCGATCGTCGCCGACGCCGAGGCCGGCTTTGGCGGCCAGCTCAACGCCTTCGAGCTGGCCAAGGCCTTCATCGAAGCGGGAGCCGCCGGAGTGCACTTCGAGGACCAGCTTGCGTCCGAGAAGAAGTGCGGCCACATGGGCGGCAAGGTCCTCGTCCCGACGTCTCAACACATCCGCACGCTCACCGCAGCCCGGCTTGCGGCGGATGTCATGGGTACCGCGACGCTCGTCGTGGCCAGGACCGACTCTCTCGGCGCCTCGCTGCTCACCAGCGACATCGACGAGCGGGACCGTCGCTTTGTCACCGGTGAGCGCACGGTCGAAGGCTTCTTCCACGTTCGCAACGGGATGGAAACTGCGGTGGCGCGTGGCCTCTCCTACGCCCCATACGCAGACGTGATCTGGTGCGAGACGAGCACACCGGATCTCGGGCAGGCCGCAGAATTCGCCACGGCGATCCATGCAGAGTTCCCCGGCAAGATGCTGGCATACAACTGCTCACCGTCGTTCAACTGGAAGCGTCACCTCGACGACGCCACCATCGCCACCTTCCAGAAGGAGCTGGGCGCGATGGGGTACCGCTTCCAGTTCATCACCCTCGCCGGGTTTCATGCGCTCAACGCGGCGATGTTCGATCTCGCTCAGGGCTACTCCAAGCGAGGCATGTCGGCCTACGTGGAATTGCAGGAGCGGGAGTTCTCCATGGAGGCTCACGGCTACACAGCGACCCGCCACCAGCGCGAGGTCGGCGCCGGCTACTTCGATCTCGTTGCGCAAACGATCTCTGGTGGCACGGCGTCGACCCTCGCCATGGAGGGGTCCACCGAGACCACGCAGTTCTGATCCGTGAGGCTCTGATCCGTGAGGCAACCGAGCCCGGTTGAGCTCGCCACGACGTAGCTCACCCGGCCGGGGCCTCTCCGGGGAGATTTCAGCCCAGCGAGTTCTCCTCGACGCTGGCAACCACCTCGCCGCGCACCAGGCGCACCGAGATGAGAGATACGTGCGCTGCCGAGCTGAAGCGCACGTTCACCGTCGACGGACCGGTGCCGTGAACGATGGCCGAGAACCCCTCCTTGGGAACGGCGGTGTCGAGCACCACCGACGTCGGGTTTGCCGTGACCTGGATCGAACCGCCGGTGAGGTCGTACGTCAGCACCTGGTCG
Organism: Acidimicrobiia bacterium; assembly: GCA_041608535.1. Classification (GTDB taxonomy): domain Bacteria; phylum Actinomycetota; class Acidimicrobiia; order Spongiisociales; family UBA5794; genus JBFISM01. The sequence goes on along the minus strand of JBFISM010000150.1, from coordinate 2,424 downwards.
ACCGGGGGTGACGTGGTTGTGGTCGCCGTCGTCGGGGGCAGCGTCGACGTGACGACGGGAAGCGTGGTCGACGGGACCACCGGAGGTGGCGCGGTCGGTGGCGGTGCCGGTGGCGGGGGTGGCGGCGCCGATGTTGGCGGTGGCGGGTCGGGAAGGAGGATCTCCGGCACGAAGAGCGTCGTCGACGGGATGGGCGGCAGGGTCGCAGCAACCGTTGTCGTCGATCGGGGTGGAGCCAGCACTATCGGGCCCGGTTCGGTCGTGGGCGGGCGCGGAGCGGTTTCCTCTGCGGCAGCCGTCTCCCCGACCCCCTCATCCGCTCCCGACACCCAATCGGTCAGTGCGCGGACACCGGCGACGGCACCCAGCGCAGCAATGAGTGTGGTCAACACCCACACTGAGACAACCGCAATTCCCCTATACGTCTCCCCCATGCGAGAAGGTATAGCAGGCTCGTATTTCGCGTGTCGGGGAAAACGGGGCGGTCAGGGTGCCGGCGACGGGACGAGCGCTAGTCGTCGTCGTCTTCGTCGTCGTCCTCGTCGTCGCCTTGGTCGTCCTGCGGCTCTTCGTCGATATCGACCGAGACTTCGCCACCCGACCACTTGATCTTGATCGACGACTTGTGGCTCTCCGACTCGAACTCGACCTCTACCTCATCGGGGCCGGCTTCACCCACGTCCATGTCGAAACCGGGATTGGGCCCGGCACCGATGAGTACAACCGTCCCGGGAGCGGTCTCCACCCGCACCCAGCCACCGACGAGCTGGTAGGTGGACGTCTTCGGCTCTGGCGCCTGGGTGGTCGTTGGCGCTGCCGTGGTCGCGGTCACAGGCGCTGCAGTCGTGGTCGGAGCTTGCGTCGTGGGCACAGCATCCGTGTCGTCCGGCGGGTTGGTCGTCGACGCACCGGTGCCATCGGAACCAGATCCGGCCGTTGTTCCCGGCGCTTGGGTTGTGGCCGTGCCGCCGCTGCTCGGGCCACTGCCGTCGTCGGCTGTTCCTGCGGAGGTGGTTGCAGGATCGCCGGTGGTGACGCCTTGCGTGGTCCCGGGGTCGCCCGGGTCGGGCACCACCGAACCGTCGGACGCCGTTGCCACCGTCGTCGTCTCGGGTGCGGCGGCAACCGGCAACGTCGGTGTGGGGGCATCGACGACGCGACCAGTCACACCGCGCACTGCGGCAATGGCGACGGACGTCGCCACCAACGTGGCGACGATCCATAGCGAAACGAAGGCTGTTCGCCTCAACATCTCGGCATGGTGCCAGAGACGACCGTCGAGAAAGCTAAGCCACGGCTAATTACCGCCAAAACCTGGCGCAAACCCGAGAATGAGTCGGTCGACCCGGCTGACCAACGGTAACGTGACTGGATGGCCACCATTCTCCTCATCGAGGACGACCAGCGCATCCGTCAACGGCTGGCCGATCGCCTCACCGAGCTCGGCCATGCGGTCGACACCGCAGCACGGGGGATCGCCGGTGTCGAGGCCACGGTGGCGGGCACGCCGGACATCGTGGTGCTCGACCTTGGTCTGCCCGATCTCGAGGGCTCGGAAGTACTCCGCATGATCCGTGCGGTCAGCGAGGTCCCGGTGGTCATCGCCACGGCACAGAATGACGAACGGCAGATCGTTCATCTGCTCGATCTGGGCGCCGACGACTATCTGGTGAAGCCGTTCGGTGCCGAGCAGCTCGAAGCCCGGGTTCGAGCGGTGCTGCGACGACGAGGTGCGGGTGGCGATGAAAACGTCGTCACCGTCGGTGGGCTCCATGTCGATCTCGATGCCCACGCTGCAAGTCTCGACGGTGAGCCGCTCGCGCTCACAGCGAAGGAGTTCGAGCTTCTGGCGTATCTCGCCGAACGCTCCGGAAAAATGGTGTCCAAGCGAGAGCTCATGGCCGAAGTGTGGAAGCAGCCGTATGGGGGTGCCGACAAGACCGTCGACGTACATCTCTCGTGGTTGCGGCGCAAGCTCGGCGAGCGGGCCTCCGACCCGCGGTACATACAGACCAAGCGCGGCGCCGGAGTCAGGCTCGTCGACCCGACGACGTGAGACGTCGCCTCTTCACGTTGACGGGCGCCGTGTCGCTCCTCATCGTCGTCGCCTTTATCGTGCCCCTCGCCGGTCTGGTGCGACAGCTCTCGCATGACCGGGCCATCACGAATGCGGAGAATGCAGCGCAGTTCACTGCCCTCTCACTGACGGCCTCAGCCGCCGACAGCCTGGATGCGGCGGAACGTGAAGTGACTACCAACCGCGGGCTCCTGCTCTCGGTGATCCTTCCCGACGGCACCGTGGTGGGCAGACCCCTCGATCCCGGCGAGGATCTCTCCCGCCCGTTTGAGGGCGCCGCAGGGCGAGCTGCGGTCGAAGGTGGGGAGGCGGTATACGCTCCCGCCTTCACACCGAACGGGATCACG
>JBFISM010000149.1:0-8949 GCA_041608535.1 Acidimicrobiia bacterium | reverse complement strand
GGAGCGCCAGCAAACGGGCTGGCGTACGAGGCTCGCCTGGCGGCTCATCGCGGTGTTGCCTGGGTCCCGTGCCCATGCAACCGAGTCTGCGCCTATCGGCGCATCCTTCGCCTTTTGGCTCTTCGCCTGGCGGCTCATCGCGGTGTTGCCTGGGTCCCGTGCCCATGCAACCGAGTCTGCGCCTACCGGCGCATCCTCTAAGGTTTGCTGAACCCATGACGCGCTTTGCGGATCGTCCTCAGATGCAGGTGTCCATCGCGATCGATGGCTCGCCTGCCGACGTGTGGATGCACGTGACCGACATCAACATGCCCGCTCGGTTCCAGGACGAGTTTCAGGAAGCCCGGTGGATGAGCGACGGCCCGGGGCTGGGTGCCCAGTTCCGCGGCACCAACCGGCGTGGCGATCGGGAGTGGCATACCACTTCGACCATGATCGAATTCGAGCCCGAGCGCCGGTTCACGTGGGCTGTCGGCGATCCCGACTACCCGCTCGCCACGTGGTCATTCCGGATCGAGCCGGACGGAGAAGCGACCACGCTCGAGTTCTGGCGCAGCCTCGGACCGGGAGAGTCCGGCCTGACGGCTGCGATCGCCCGCTCCCCCGATCGGGAGGAGGAGATCGTCGGCGCCCGCCAGGCGCTTCATCGCCAGCACATGACTGCGGTCATCGAGGGTGTCAAGGCCCTGGTCGAAGGAACTCGCGCCAACGGATGAGTCCCGTTGCGGCCCAGACAAAGTCCCGGCTCTAGGGCATGCCGAGCGTACCCTGGAGCCTAAGGTTTCGTCGCCAGGGCTTCCAGCGGGGGGACGTAGTCGTAGCCGAGGTCTTCGGCGACGGCCGGCTCGGTGATGTGGCCGTGGCACACGTTGAGACCGTTGCGGAGGTGCTCGTTGCGGTGAAGGGCTTCGGTCGCTCCGTGCGTCGCCAGCTCCACGATGAATGGCAGCGTTGCGTTGTTGAGGGCATAGGTCGATGTCTTCGGGACCGCTCCCGGCATGTTCGCCACGGCATAGTGCACCACCCCGTCGACCACATAGATCGGGTCGGCGTGCGTCGTGGGATGTGACGTCTCGAAGGCGCCGCCCTGATCGATGGCCACGTCGACCAAGACGGACCCGTGCCGCATCGCTTTCACCATCTCGGCGGTGACTAGCTTGGGCGCCTTGTGTCCCGGCACCAGCACCGCCCCCACCACCACATCGGCATCGACGACGAGCTCCTCGAGTGACGCACGTGTGGAGTACACGGTCTTGATGGACGCCCGGAAACGACGTTCCAGCCGGTCCATCACGTCGACGTTGCGATCGAGCACGGTGACGTCCGATCCAAGACCGATCGCCATGGTTGCCGCGTGCTCCCCGACCACGCCACCTCCGATGATCACCACCTTTGCCGGCGGCACACCGGGCACGCCGCCCATGAGCATCCCGGCGCCACCGTGGCTGCTCTGCAACGCCCATGCCGCAGCTTGTATCGACAACCGCCCCGCCACCTTCGACATCGGTGCCAGCAAGGGGAGTCCGCCGGCAGCAGAAGTCACGGTCTCGTAGGCCACACACACGGCACCGCTTTCCACGAGGTCCCTGGCCTGGTCTGGGTCGGGCGCCAGGTGGAGGTATGTGAACAAGAGCTGCCCCGGGCGCAGCAAGGCTCGCTCGCTCGCCTGCGGCTCCTTCACCTTGACCACCATATCGGCCGCAGCGAACACCTCCGCCGCGGACTGCACGATCTTGGCGCCGGCGGCCTCGTAGTCGGCGTCGGGGGCCCCGGCGCCCAGACCGGCGTTCGTCTCGACGATGACCTCGTGATCGAGAGCGGTCAGTTCGCGCACACTGACGGGTGTCAGCGCCACCCGCTGCTCGTGGTTCTTGATCTCCCGCGGTACCCCAATCAGCACCGGCGTCACCTCCAGCCCATGCACCGCAGAGGATACGGGACCCAGCGCGCGCAATGCTTGCGCTGTCGTGCACATCCGGGTATCTCGACGCATTCTTCTTGCGCCAACACGGCATATTGAGGTAGAAACGTGATGTGATCACACTTGATGCGACCGACCATGCCATCTTGGCGCACCTGCAGCAGGACGGCCGGATGACCAACGCCGACCTCGCCGAGCGCGTGCATCTCTCACCCTCCGCAGTACTGCGGCGGGTCCGCCGGCTCGAGGAAGCGGGGGTCATAGATCGTTATGTGATGTTGGTGAACCCGGCGGCGATCGGCCGTCCCACCTCGGTTTTCGTCGAGATCTCCCTGCGCAGCCAGCAGGAGGACGTGCTCGATGCGTTCGAGGCGGCGGTCGTTCACATCCCGGAGGTCATGAGTTGCCATCTCATGGCCGGCGCCGCCGATTACCTGGTGCACGTGGTGTGCGCCGATGTGGCCGACTACGAGAGGATCCATCGCGCGCATCTCGCCCAGCTCCCCGGCATCTCGCAGCTGCAGAGCAGCTTTGCCATCCGAACCGTGGCCGAGCGTACTGCCTACTCGCTCGACTGAACCGCGAGGCTGATACGCCACCGGGCGACCGCCACTCTGTGCAGCCGTGGCGCTATGTTGTTCTCCCGCTTTGGCGTCAAGACATCTACAGTGCACAACGCCATCGGGGGGAGGCCTCCGCGGGTCAGTAGCCAAAGGGAGTCAATGCAACGTAGTTTTGCCTGGGCAGCCGTCGCTCTTCTGAGCATCTGGATCTCCGTCGTGCTGATAAGTCTCAACGCCGATGACGTGGTGTACGGACCCGAACGCAGCACGTTTCCCCTGGTGCAAATGATCACGTGGGTCTGGGGCGCCGCCGCGAGCGGATATGCGCTCGCCGCCCTGGTGCAGCCTCGCACCAACCTGGAGAGCCAGAAGCGGGCGTGGGCCGGTATCGCTGCGTCCTGTGCGGTGATCTGGTTTCTCATTCTGATCGTGGCGATCGTCGTCCCCGGGTTCACGTTGGAGCTGCTCGACGATCCCATCGAGATCCCGATGGGGCAGCTGCTCGCCCCCGTGGCGGGCGTCGCACTGACGGCGGTGGCCTGCCAGTACGTGCCCGGACTGGTCGACGTCGCTTATTCAGCGGAGCAACAGCAGCCGTTGCGCTGACCGGGACCGCTCACACGCGGCTTCCGTGACCCCACATCGCCTCACGAGTGCGTGGCTCACCTCGCACCACCAACTCATCGAGCAGCATCTGCGTGCGGTCCGCAATGTCCCGTACGGCAGCCTCGAACGGCTCGGTATTGGCCGCAGAAGGATGGCGATAGCCCGACACCTTGCGTACGAACTGCAGGGCGGCCGCGTGCACTTCCTCTGAGGTGACCGGGGGATCCAAGCTGCGCAGCGTCTTTATGGATCGGCACATCCGCCGATGATACGGCGCCCGTAAGGCGGCTGGGTCCTGGCAACACCTGGGTGAACCCTCTTGGCAGATTGGGTCCACTGGCTTATGGTGCGGCCCGTTCGACGCCCCTTACATGGAGCGCCCATGCGCACCGGACATCTCCCCACATCGATTCCACGCGCCGCGGTTGCCTTGGCCGTGGTGGCGACCCTGCTCGCGGCCGCCCCCGCGGTGGCCAGCGACGATCCCTCGATGGAGGGCATCTACGACCCGGGGCCGCAGGCCCAGCTCGACACGGCGGCCGGGCTCGACGAGCTGACCTTCGATTTGAACGACCTCATCTTCCCGGTGATCGGTGAGGTCACTTACAGCGATGACTTCGGGGCACCCCGTTGTTGTGGTCGGACCCACGAAGGCAACGATCTCATGGCCGACAAGATGACGCCCGTGGTTGCCGTTGCCGACGGTGTCGTCGGGTGGATCGGCTCGACCTGCTGCTACTTCGAGATCGACCACGCGGACGGCTACTCGACCTGGTACATCCATCTCAACAACGACACGCCCGACACGGACGACGGTCTGGGGTGGGGGATCGCCGACGGCATCGAGTCGGGTGTCGAGGTCACGGCCGGCCAGCTCATCGGCTGGGTCGGCGACTCCGGCAACGCGGAGGAGACACCTCCCCACCTCCACTTCGAGATAAGAGAGAACGGCGTAGCCATCAACCCGTATCCATACCTCCAGGTGGCGACCGTGATCGATGCACCGGGTGACCCGTATGAAGGATTCTTCAAGGACGACGACGGCAGCGTCCACGAAGGAGACATCGATCTCATGTTCGAGCTCGGTATCACGCTTGGGTGCAACCCGCCGGTCAACGACGAGTACTGCCCGAAGGACAAGCTCACCCGGGGCGAGATCGCAGCGTTTCTCCGTCGCAACCTCGATTTGCCGTACGTCGAGGCGGACTTCTTCGATGACGACGCCGAGAGCATCTTCGCGGGCGACATCAACGCCCTTGCCGAGGTCGGCATCGCGTTTGGCTGCACCGAAACCAGCTACTGCCCGGATGCGGAGCTCCGGCGCGAGGAGATGGCCGAGCTCTTGGTGCGCGCCTTTGCGCCGCTCGACCCGGATCGGTACGCCAACCCCGACGACATCGACTACTTCACCGACGATGAGGACAGCCTCTTCGAGGAGTCCATCAACCGGCTCAAGTACGCAGGGGTCACGATCGGATGCGACCCGCCGGACAACACCCTGTTCTGCTCCACCACCTCGCTGAGCCGGGAACAAATGGCGTCGTTCATGGCCCGAGCGCTGGCAACTCCGGCGGAATAGGAGAGCGCACCTGACCGGTACGCTCCGGTGATGGCACCCTCACGTCCGCGGCGGCTCGATGTCGAGGCATCGCTTCTGCGCATCGTGATCGGGTACCGGATCGTCGGTGCGGGATGGATGGCGATCCTCGTGGCCATCACGCTGCTCGGTTCGTCACCAGTTGAACGCCCCGGCGTGGTGGTCGGGGCGCTCGTGCTGGTCATCGGTTGGACCACAGCGGTCGTCATCGTGTCGTTTCGGCGCCCTGCGGCGCTCAGGACGTTGGTGTTTGTGATCGCAGATGTGATCGTGGCGGTCGTCTCGCTCGTGGCGCCGATAGTCGCAGGGACGGGCGGCTTCTCTGGTGGCTATCCGCTGGCTGCCGTGTTCCACGGGGTCTACGCCGCCGGCTGGCTGGGCGGGTGGATCACCGCGGCGGCGCTCACTGCGTTCTCGGTGTGGCGGGTCACGACCGGGCAGTTCTCGGATCTCACTGCGGCATCGGCGACGCTCCTCTCGTTCGTGTTCACCGCCCTGGCGACGGCGTGGGCGATCGAGACGATGCGGGGACGCGAGCAGCTCCGTGTCGAGGCTGAAGAGGCGCTCGCCGTCGAGCAGGCCGAGCGTCTGCGGGCCGAAGAACGGGCGGCGCTGGCGGCGAGGATCCACGATGGTGTGCTGCAGACGCTTGCGCTCATCCAGCGCGACCACGATGACGGTGTCAAGGTGGCTGCGCTGGCGCGACGTCAGGAGCGGGAGCTTCGCGAGGTGCTGTACGGGACGGGCGGCTCCGGCGACGGCGGATTCCGTGCCGCCGTGACCCGGGCGTGCGCCGACATCGAGGAACTGGCGGGGGTTCCGGTGCAAACCGTGCTCGTGGGAGACCGCGATCCCGACGAGACCGTCGCCGCAGTGGCGCTGGCGACTCGAGAAGCGGTGCTCAACGCCGCCAAACACTCCGGTGCGGACCAGGTTTCCGTCTACGGTGAGGCCGACGACGGAGGGCTGGCAGTGTTCGTCAGAGATCGGGGCCGGGGATTCGAACCGGACGCGGTGGCACCAGACCGGCGCGGGATCGCCGATTCCATATGTGCACGGTTGGAGAGCGTCGGCGGGTCGGCGACCATCGTATCGGCCCCCGGTGCCGGCACCGAGGTGCGGCTCGAGGTGGGGTCGCCGTCATGACAGAGCAGGCTTCGATCCGGGTCTTCGTGGTCGACGACCACGATCTGTTCCGTGCCGGTGTCAAGAGCGAGCTGCCCGAGGATATAACCGTGGTCGGCGACGCATCTGAGGTCGACGCCGCGGTGGAGATGATCGGGGAACGTCTGCCCGATCTCGTTCTCGTCGACGTACACATGCCCGGTGGCGGCGGTGCGGCCGTGATCAAACGGGTCCTCGAGCGTCATCCCGAGGTGGTGTTCCTTGCGATATCGGCGTCCGATGCGCCCGAGGATGTCGTCGCAACGATACGGGCCGGCGCCAGGGGGTATGTCACGAAGTCGATCTCTCCGCACGAGTTGGGTGATGCGGTGCGCCGCGTAGCCGGCGGCGATGCGGTGTTCTCCCCGCAGCTCGCCGGTTTCGTGCTCGATGCGTTCGCCGCAATCCCAGTCGAACAGATCGATCCCGAGTTGGATCGACTGACCCCGCGCGAGCGCGAGGTCCTCCAGCACATCGCCCGTGGCTACACCTATCGCGAGATCGGTGAGCAGCTCTTCATCTCGCCCAAGACGGTCGAACACCACGTGTCCGCCGTACTCAAGAAGTTGCAGCTCTCCAACCGTCACGAGCTCGGTCGCTGGGCCCAGGACCGCAAACTCATCTGAACCGGCCGAACCGGCGCCGGGGGAGGCTTCCCGACGCCGGCCCTTGGCGCTTTCCTCACTAGCGACTACCTCGGAGGCGCCACCGCGGCGGCCGCGGTACGGATGAACGAGTACGCCGTCTCCAAGCTCGCCTCGTCGTTTGGCTCGGTGGTGACATCGCTCCGGGTGTGTTCGTCAAGGCCCCAGGCGAGCACGTCGGCGAAGTGCTCCTCGCCGGACGCAAGCCAGCTGGTGGTGTCCTGCCATACCTCGAGACCGCGCAATTCGAGGAAGGCCGTGCGCATTGGCTCTGTGACGATGTGACGATCAAGGATGTGCGCCAGCTCGTGCAACATCACGAAGCGGTCGCCGCAGTGATACACAATCGCCTGATCGCCACGCCACGTGGCAAAGCCAAGCGACGGATCCCCCGTGTTCGGATGGATGCAATCACTCGGGTTTTCGCCCATCCAGATCTCGACGTGGGGCAGGTCGAGACCGGCCGCCGCGTAGCGCTGGATCCCAAAGCGGGCCAACTCGATCTGCGCCGTCGTCTCGGCGTAGACGGTCACGTCGTCCGAGAAGAACGTGTGTGCGTACTCCGCCTGCTGAAGATCGCCGTGAGTGGGTGTTTCGACGGTCCTCGCCGCCGCAGTGTTGGTGGTGGATGCGAGGAATGCGATTGCAGCAATAGCGCCCAGCTTGCGCCGCCACTTGCCGCCGCACTGCTTCCAAAACATCGTCGCCTCCCATGCGCTCTGCGCCCTCGTGGGGGCACAGCCGCACCGTCTGCGACGGCGGTTTGGGGGAGGTCAGAGATCGGATGGCAACGAGTCAGAGCCGTTTCCAATCCGTTAAGAACGCGTCAAGACGCTCTGTCAGCTGCGATTCTTCGAGACAGGACGAGCGTGTCGATCGGTCACTACGCTGCCGACATGGATGCCTTCTCACTCGACGGACACGTCTCCGTGGTCACCGGCGGCAACCGCGGGATCGGGCTCGGTATGGCGCAGGGTCTCGCCGAGGCCGGCGCCAAAGTGGCGATATGGGGTCGCTCCGAGCAACACAACGAAGCGGCGGTACAGGAGCTCACCAGTGCTGGTGGTGAGGCGGTTGGTGTCGGCTGTGACGTGTCGGATCGGCAGTCGGTGGAGGACGCCTTGGAGGCGACCCTCGGTGCCTATGGCCGGGTCGACTCGCTGTTCGCCAATGCCGGCGTGAGCGAGGGCGTTCGGTACGAGGAGATGAGCCAGGAGCAGTGGGACTATGTCCTCGGCATCAACGTGACCGGAGCCCATCACTCGATACAGACGGTCGCCGGTCAGATGATCAACCAGGGCGACGGTGGCTCCATCGTCGTCACGGCCTCCATCGCGGCGCACCTCGGGCTTCCCACGGCTCCGCACTATTCGGCCAGCAAGGGTGCGGTGCTACAACTGGCCCGGGCGCTTGCCGTACGTCTGGCGCGATACGGCATCCGGGTGAATGCCATCTCACCGGGCTGGATCCGCACGGAGATGACCGAGGAGGTGCAAGCCAACGAGCAGATGAATCAGGTCGCACTCATGCGTACTCCCATGCGACGCTGGGGTGTGCCGGAGGACTTCGCCGGACCCGCCGTCTTCCTCGCCTCCGAGGCCTCTGCGTTCATGACCGGCTCCGAACTCATGGTCGACGGCGGCTTCGCGATTTCGTAGTTGGCTGTGTTGTTTTGGTCGCTGATCCGCGTTGCATGAACGGTGGGGGGTGGTGGGGCGGATCAGCTCCCGGGGCTGCCGCGTTGCGTGTGAGTGGGGGAATCGCCGCACCCGTTCGGGTGCGGGCGAATGTGGCGCCCGTTTTGGTTGGGTCTGCTCGCTGACGCTGTCGCTATCGGGCGTCACGGGGTTTCCCCGGGCGTGACGCATTTTGGGATTGCGGGTTGTCTTCTCTGCTTCGTTGCTTCGCCGTCGGGTATCGACCAGGGTGGATCAGCTCCCGGGGCTGCCGCAGGGCGGTGCGGTGGGGGAATCGCCGCACCCGTTCGGGTGCGGGCGAATGTGGCGCACGTTTTCGAGAGCTCGCTCATCGGGTCTGTCCCCCCGGAGGGGGGAAGGTCCCTGCGAGCCCGCAGGGCTCGGAGGTAGGGGGGCACCGTGCCGGCCAAGGATGACTGGGTCACGGGAAGAGGATCCGAGGGCGATTCACCATGCCCCCCTACCCCTGCTCCGCTGCTGCGCAGCTCCCGCAGCGGTACCTTCCCCCCTGCGGGGGGACAGACTTCGAGGAGGCTCTGTTCGTTGGTCAGTCGTCGATGAGTTCTTCGAACGCCTCCTCGTGTTTGTTGGCTCTTCGCCTGGCGGCTCATCGCGGTGTTGCCTGGGTCCCGTGCCCGGGCAACTCGAGGAGGCTCTGCTGGTTGGTCAGTCGTCGATGAGCTCTTCGAACGCCTCCTCGATCACCTCGAGCCAGTCGTCGGAGTCTCGGCTGGCTTCGAGGAGGGAGTCGAGGGCG
>JBFISM010000148.1:0-8980 GCA_041608535.1 Acidimicrobiia bacterium | reverse complement strand
CTCCGGGTGCGCCGTCTCGGTGAGGCGCCGGACGGCACTGTGGAGATCCGACGGCAGGTGCCCGGCCATCGTGTCTCGGTGGGCATCCTCATCGGCGGCTACCACGGACATCGGATCCGTGCGCACAAAGACGCAGAGACGATCGATTTCAACGATCGGCGGGTGCGGGTTCCCTCACCCGAAGACCTCCTCGTGATGCTCGCCGCCCGCATCGAGCGGAAGCAGACCTTCGCACTGGTCAACGTCAATGATGCAGCCGTGATCCTGTCGACCGACGGTGATCGATTGGACTGGGACCACGTCCTCGCCGCCGCCCGCGCTGCTCGACTGGAGACGACCCTCGGTGTCGTCTTGCATCACGCCCATGACCTGCTGGGTGAATCGGTGGTCCCGGAGGCGACGACGATTGCCCTCGGCGGCAGCAAGTCGATGCTCCACCGCATCGCCATGCGGGTGGCGGCGGCCGACATGAGCTGCGAGGAACCGTCGACTGCGGAGCGGGCTGCCAAACGCACGTGGCGAATCGACGTGCTGCGGCGGCACCTCCAACGTGACGAGTCGGCGAGTCTGGGTTCGGAGGCAGCTCGCCGGTTGCAGCGGACGATCCTCAAGCGCCAGGTTCGCTCCCTGGTGCGTGCGGGGAACTTTCATTCCTTGGAGAGGGTGGCGACCCGGGCGAGAACTCGCGTCGGTGCCTTCTGCGAGATCGCCCCGCATCTCGCCGGCACCACGGGGTGCGTGAGCCAGCTGGGTCCGTGGCGCGGCTCGGCGCGAGCACGAGCGCTGCTGAGAGCGTGTGCCGACGAGATCGAACCGGCGGACGGGCCCCATCGCTGCAGTCGCCTGATCTTCGATCTCAGCGACCGCCACGGCGCCCCATCCGAGATTCATCATCTACGGGAGGACACATGGTCGCAATCGCTGTGATCGAGGAACTTGGAGCCGCAACCACCGATCCGATCCGGTTCGGCGGCAAGGCGGCCGGTCTGGGACGCCTCATCGAGCTCGGTCATCGTGTGCCCGAAGGCTTTGCGATCGCCGCCGAGCTCATGGAGACGGCGATCGAGCAGCTGGGTCTGCGCCACGAGTTCGACGAGTTGGAGGCGTCGATGAGCACCGGGGCTCCGGATCTCGATCGAGGCGAGGCGATCCGTGCGGCACTCGTTGGACGGGAGCTCCCCCCGGGTGTGATCCACCCCGTGAAGGTGGCGGCAGAGACGTTCGGCGACGGTATGCTGATCGTGCGGTCGTCGGCACAGGCAGAAGACGCCCACGACCACTCCTACGCCGGCATCTTCGAGTCGGTCGCGGTGGAGGCAGACGATATCGCCGGTGCTCTGCAATTCGTGTGGGCCTCGGTGTTCGCACCACGGGCCCTGTCGTATGCAGCTCATGCCGGACTCCGCCAGGTGCCACGCATGGGTGTGATCGTCCAGCGCTATCTGCCGGCGGAACGCTCCGGGGTGATGTTCACGACGTTCCCCGGACCGGAAGGCGACCCGGACATCCTCGTCGAGCACGTTGCGGGAACCGCAGAGAAGCTGGTGCTGGGAGAGGTGACGCCGAGCCGGCTGTGGCTGCGCATGGGGGACGTCGGGAACGACGAACTCGCCGAAGCGCACACCAGCGAGCTGCAGCGGCTGGCCACCGTGCTCGAAGAGCAGTTTGCGGGACCTCAGGACGTCGAATGGTGCGTGATCGGCCCCGACGTCTTCGTGGTTCAGACCAGACCCGTCACCGCACCCGCTGCCCCGGCTGCCTCGGGCGACGTCGACGAAGATCTCGTCCTGCTCCATGGCACTGCTGCGAGTCCCGGGATGGGCAGTGGCCCAGTGCACGTCTCCTTCAACGTCGACGAAGCATTGGCCCTGGAGTCGGGTGATGTGCTCGTGACGCCGATGACCAACCCCGACATGGTCGTCGCCATGCGGAACGCCGCCGGCATCGTGACCGATGTGGGCGGCATGATCTGCCACGCCGCCATCGTCTCCCGGGAGCTGCAACTGCCGTGTGTGGTCGGAACCGGCACGGCGACCACCACCCTCGGCGAGGATGAGGTCGTCACGGTCGACGGAAGCAACGGCGTCGTGTTGGAAGGAGCCGTGGCGGCGGAGCACACGGCTGCGGAACGTGTGTCCGCCGAAGATCTGTGGACACTGTGGCCCGAAGAGCCGCAACCCAACGCGATACCGCTCGTTTCCACCGTGCAGCTCCTGGAGTCCGTGCCGGATCGGGTACGCCGGGTGGCGTACCTCGTCGACAACGATCTGCACTGCGACGACAAGGGACTGTGGGTCGCCGGCAATGGAGAGCACCTGTCGGCCACGCTGCGACGGGCTGCCGACTCGGCGCCGCAGGTCGACGAGATCATCACAGTCACCGGAGGTGCAGTGTCGAGCGACGATCTCGTCTCACACGTCCAGCGGCTCGGAGATGCACGGATCGTCCCCGGGGCGGAGCTCGCAGTGGCTTGGGACGGCGCCGGCACGCCGGACGACGAGTTGAGCGCCGTGCCACTCGCTCATTTCGCTGCGCCGCACGCGACACAGCGCAGTCGGCTCGGCCCGATCGATGCGTCGATCGCACGGTCGCTCGATCCGTCCCAAGGACCGGGGCCGACGCCGCAGATCCAACATGCTGCCATGCCGGACCCGCAGTGGCGGCAACGATGGTGGGACCTCCTGGTGGAGTACGGCCGGTTCCACCGTCAGTTCGCCACCACGGATGCCACGGACGACATGCATCCCTGGATCGAGATCCGCCCCGAGGTGCTCACCTCACCGCTGCTGAAGTCGCTGGTGCAACCGGGTTTCGAGATGGTCCCGCATGCCCTGGAGTTCGTCTCGACCCGACCGATGCACACCAAGTGGGCCAAATGCCGGTTCCACGTTCGGGCCGACACATTTGGCGCCACCTGGGCGCAGCTCGTCCAGGGCACATGGGAGCGCGGATTCATGGAGCACTTCTTGCGAATGGTCCGGCGCTCCTACGACCACCTGGCCGAGGTGGTCCGTCTGTTCCCGAACAGCGACGACGAAGCACGAGGTCTCGAGGACGGGCGCGTGGTGGCCCTGGTCACTGCGTGGTGGCCGCGATGGGTCGAGTTCTTCGCCCTCTGTTTGTTCATCCAAGCTCAGGGCGAAGCGATCCTGTATCCGGTCATCGCCGAGACCGTTGACGCCAACCTCGCCGATCTCGGGGATCCGCCACCGGAGCGATCGTGGCCGGGGCTGCCCGACCTCGTCGCACCCACGAGCCCGGTCTTGAGTGCCGAGTACGTCACCAGCATCGACGACGTGCGCACCCAGCTCGATGCTGCCGGTCTCACCGATGTCGAGACGGCGGCGGCAGCCGTGCACGAGGGCGAGCCACCAGAGCTGGCCGACGTGGTGCACCGGCACCTGGAGCGGTGGCACTGGATGCGCGATCGGGACCTGCTGTTCGAGCCGTGGGACACGGTGGAGCGGGTCATCGAAACGGCGCTTCGCACCGACCCGCATCCACCGGTTCCCTATGCCGAGAACCTCGAGCGGAACCGGCTGGCGCTGGCGCTGCACGCCGATCTCGCCGCAGCGGCGGGTCGAGGCGGGCTGATGCGTCACGGCGTGCGGTTCCTGCAGGACCTGAATGTGGAGCGGGAGAACCATCACGTGCTTTGGCTCGAGTACTCCTACCCGTTGCGCCGGGTCGTCCTGGAGATGGAGCGAAGGCTGATCGCCGCTGGATGGGAGGTCGATCCGGGGTTGGTCTTCTATCTGCAGATGCCCGAGCTGCTCGACGCCTTCGAGGCGCTCCCGGCGTTGCCTTCGTCCGAGCTGGCCGACCTGGCAGTCGCACGCCGCCGAGCCTATCGCCACGAAGCCCACCTGGAGATGGTCCCGCCGGAAACCCTGTACGAGGAAGACGATTACTACTAGAGGGTGCGCCACCAACGGTGCAGACTCGGTGACATGGGCTGGGGGTCTGTCGCACCGCAATCGTGCGTCAGCGAATCGCCGGCTCTCAACCTCTACTAGACCTCGAAGGTCACGACGCCGGTCGTACCATCGAGGCGTATGACTCGGGCCGTGGCCAGCCGGGTCACGGCGTCGGCAACCCCGACGACGGCGGGTACACCGAACTCGCGAGCCAGGATCGCAGCGTGCTGCAGCGCTCCCCCATCTTCGGTGACGACGCCGGCGATCGACAAGAAGAGGGGGGCCTGATGCGGATGGATGACTCTGCCGACCAAAACGGCGCCGGCCGTCGCCGCGCCCTCTCCCTCGTCGCCGACGATGAGCGGCGGCCCTGCGGCACGACCCGGCGACGCCCCGATGCCCGAGAGCGTCATCATGGGCGCACGACCAGAGCTTCCAGACCGCTCACGTCCACACCATGGGTCTCGAGGTATGACCGGTTGGCGACGTAAGCCTCACGGCGATCCGCCAGCTCGCCCGGCGATGGGAGCGACGTCGCCAGCTCGTCGAAGGTGACGAACAGCAGGTCGGAGGGACGCGTCCCGAGCTGGGCGGCGGCGTCGACCAGCTGCGGACGGATTCCCACATAGAACGCACGGCGCACCAGGACGAGTCCACGTTCCGTGGCCTCCAACCAGGCAGCCAGGGCGTCGTACAGCATCGCGACGTGCCCAGCTCCGAGATCTGGCGCCGGGGGAACCTCGTCGTCGGGAAGCCGCCGCACTCGGCCCGCAATGGTCACGAGATGCGAAACCACGTACGCGGGATGCTCCCAGCCGGGCGCATCCCACGGCATCGGACCGAACCCGACGTGGTCTGCGGCAAACGACTCGACGAGCAGGCGGACCGGCTCCGGCACTTCCGGCCAGGTGGCGGCGATCTCCTCTGGCGACCACCCGGTGCGGGCGCAGGCGTCACCGAGCGCAACGAGGTCACTCGTGAGCCGTAAGCCAGGGCTGGGGCGGGGATGCGGCGCCGGCCCTTCGAATCCCGCGTCCCGGAGCCGGGCGAGGAGGGCATCGGTCACGGCTTTGCCGAGGATCGGGATTGCGATGAAAGATCGCAACGCCGCTCCGACGGCCAGGATGCTGCTCAGCGGATCCCCATTCGTAGTGCGCTCGGTGGCGGTTTCGAGCCGGGAGGTCGCCACCCGGACGCTGCCGGCCTGGACTCGTACGCTCTCGGGGCTGCGGTCACACAGTGCGGCGGCGGTGCGACTCATGAACCCATCTGCAACGAGCAGCCGCCCGTCGTCGGCGAGAGCGACACCATCATCGACCTCGAGTTCGGGAACACCGAGTTGCGGGCCCGCATCTCCCAGCCTGGCGAACACCGACTTCTGGAGAGGGAGCCCTACCAGGTGGTCTCGTAGCGTCCGCACGCTCAGGCTTCCTGACGCCGCTGCCGTTCCTTCTCTCGCAGCCGCTTCTGCTCCTCGACGGCGAGCAGGGGAAACGCCGTCGTGAGACACCGGATGCGCGACTCGAATGCCAGAGCCTCCATCCCGATGCGCTCCGGTTCCTGCGGATCGAAGGCAACGATGTCGAAGTCGAGCGGGTCGAAGGTGGCGTCATCGGCGACGATGATCACGGCAGCGCGGGTGGCTCCGGCGGCGACGACCTCGTCCGGCACACCGAACTGGTACACGCCGGGAGCAAGCTCCGGGTCGATCTCGACGAGACCACCGGGCGTCCACCGTCCGGGAGTGCCCGCGACCACGGAAATCGATCCCTTCGCCCCGTCGTCGCGCACGAAACCGGCGCTCACTGGGGCAACCCTCGATGCGGGAGATCCGTCGCGGCGAGCGGCGGTCACGAGCACGTTGCGTTCGGTCGACCCCCGCTGCAGCGTGTAGGTGCGCACGCTCATTGCCCCGCCTCGATCGCCCAGTCGGGTCGTGACTCGCCGAGGTGCTCGGCGAGCGCCTCTTCGTTCTGCCGACCCAAGGCCAGCTCCATCTCGGTGAAGCGCGGCAGGGCTTGGCGCAGCACCTGGTGCCGTTTGTAATCCTGGAGCTGGGTCATCCCGAGGGACCAGGCGTCCTGGGGGTCGTAGGCGACGAGGTTGAACTTGACGGGCTCGAAGAGTGCATCGGGGAACCGGATCACCAGCACCGCCTCGGTTGCGCCCTCCGCCAGCGCCTCGTCGGGAACGTCGAAGCTGTACACCCCGGGGAGCAGCGCCGGGTCGATCTCGATGATCGCACCGGGTGCGAACGAACCGGCCGATCGGGAGCGCATGGTGATCGGGGTTGCTCCATCTCCGATCCGCACGAACGCCGCCGCACCGGCGGCCGGGTCGAGCCCCGTCGCCGGAGTGCCGTCGTGCCGCTGGGCGAACACGAAGATCGAGTGCTCGGTCGTTCCCCACTGCACGGTGTGCGATTGGTGCACCGGCACGGGTTCCCCCTCTTGAGTCGTGTCGTGAACTCTACCGATCGGGATTGCGATCACGCCTGCCGGTCACCCACAGCGCAGCGACGGCGGCAACCACCTCGGCTGGGGCCATAGCCGAGGTGTCGATCAAGTGTGCCGGCCCGAGGTGCGCACTCCAGTGCTCGATGGCGTCGTGCCAGCGCCGGCGGAAAGCGTCATCATCGGCGGCGAGACGGTGCACCTCGGTGTGGTGGAGCGGCCCCTTCTCCTGGGTGGCAAGCCGGGTCCGAATGACCGGTGGATCGGCGACGAGCACCACTGTCAATTCGGGTTGAGGGAGCCTCCGGGCGACCGGTTCGCTCACAGCGACCAGTTGGTCGCGTGACAGCGCACCCGTTGCCTCGATCAGCCCGAGAACACTCGGCAGCCAGCGATCGAAGATGAACGTTCCTCCAGCGTCCACCTCCTCGGCCATGTGCGCGGTTGCGGCGAGGTAGTAGAGCAGGCGGGTCAGTGCGCTTCGGGAGCGATCGAGGTCGACTGCACGGCGCAGGTTCCGGAACGAAGCAGGCAGACACAGGTGCTTCGCATCGAACCTCTTCGCCAGCGCCGCCGCCGTGGTTGACTTTCCGGTCCCGGTGACCCCTTCGATCGCAAGAATCTGCGCCTCGCCCACGATGCCGAGTGTGGCACACCGGGACGGGGTGCGACCGCCAGGGGCCGGCCCTCCCCCACGCCTCCAATCTGGCCGGTCGAGGAACCGGCGTGGGCGAGGCACAATTGCAGCTACTGTCAGTTGCTCGGCAAGAGGGGGTCAGCTTTTGGCGATATCAGGACACGCTGCCTCATCCGCGGTGCCGCGCCCACTGCACGAGTACATGTCGACGAGAGTCGCCCAACCGTGCAAGGTGGGAGGTCGACGCAGGTGCGGTTGAGCAGACTCTCAGGAGCGACTCGCTCGGCACTGCGGCGCCATGTGCTGCGCAGCGAGCTCTACGAGGGAAGCGGCGGCACGGTGTGGTTCGGCGGTTCGGAGCAGCGCGCCCCGAGCATTGCGGCGTACCTCGGCGGCGACGACGTCGAGGTCCGTGAACAGGGCCGTATCCGGCGCAATCGGATTCCCGACCGGATCGAGTCGGTTGCCCGCACCGGTGGACTTGCAGTGCTCCGCCTGCATGAACCCGACCCCACGCTCGCCGGTCTTCTCCGGCGCGCGGTCACGGTGCCCGCACTCGTCGACATCCACATCGATCTCCCCGATGATGTGGACACGCTGCGGGCCCAGCTCAAAACGTCGACGACGAAGGAAGATTTCCGGCGCATCCGCAAAGCGAACTTCAGCTACCGGATCACCCACGATCCGGAGTCGATCCGCGAATTCCACACCAGACACTACGCACCCCTCGTGGCACGCAACTTCCCCGAAGATGGGGCGGTCAGGTCGCTCGAAGACATGCTGCGCGACCTGAAGCGCGGCGGCGAGTTGATCTGCGCCGAGATGAACGGCGACTGGGTGGCTGGGATCTCCAACATCGTCCGTGACGGGGAGTACACGCTGCGCAGTCTCGGCATTCGCGATGCGGACCATGCGATCCGACAGACACGGGTCACCGCCGCACTCATCGTGCGCAGTTTGGAGCGGGCCGTCGAGCTTGGCCGGAAACGGGCCACGCTGGGCCGTTCGGTCCCGTTTCTCGGCAAGGGCCCCGTGTGGTTCAAGGCGAAGTGGGGCGGGATCCTCAGCCGCGGGCCCATCTCCCGAGATCTCCACATGTTCATGGACCTGCGCAGCCCGGCGGTGCGCCGCATGCTGTCCTCGAGCCCGATCATCCACGTCATGGACGATGCCCTGGCGGTGTCCGTGTGGTTGGAGCCCGGCGAGGAGCCGTTGCGGGTCACGACTCGTGAGGCCGGCCGGTATCCCGGTATCACCCGCTGGTACGTGCTCGGCGAATCCGACACCATCGCCACCAGCGCCGAGCAGCTGTCCGCCGTCGACCGGATCGTTCCCATCCCAGTTGCGCCGACCGGCGACGAGCCGCTGTGGCTGGGTGAGCTACTCCCGAGGGCCGGCGTCGACCACTGATCCCCGAGCCGGTCCTCGAGAAGACGGAGCCTCGACCTCGCAACGTCCTCGCACCGATCGACCCAGTCTGCCTGGCCTGCAGTACGGTTTCGCACCGTGACGGTGCACAGATACATGCCGGAAGGACCCGGATCACTCAACGCCGCCATCAGGGAAGCCGGAGGGGAGGCGGTTGTCACGGACGAGGTCGATCGGCCCGCCCTCGACGACGTCAAGGCCGTGCAGATCCACTCCGGTGACCTGACGCCGCTGGAGGGCCTCCCCATCGAATTCCTCAGTGTCGTCTCGGTATCGCTCGAGGCGGAGACTCTGGCAGCGCTGCCGCGGCTGCGGAGTCTGTCGATCGACGGTTGGAGCGGCGATCTCGACCTGACTGCGCTGCCGGAGTTGCGCTGGTTGTCGATCACCGACATCGACCGCACACGGGCGGCATCGCTCCGCATCTCCCACGATGGCATCCGGCACCTGACGCTCGGCAGGTATCGCAGCACAGACCTCGCGGACCTCGCCGGCTTCGCGAACCTCGTCTCGCTGACGCTGACTCGGGCCCCCATCGAGTCGCT
>JBFISM010000147.1:0-9304 GCA_041608535.1 Acidimicrobiia bacterium | reverse complement strand
TGTCGACGTCGACATCGACCGGGGCGAGCGCCTGATCATCATGGGCTTGAACGGCGCAGGCAAGACCACGTTGCTGCGCATCCTCGCCGGGGTCGAGACCGCAGATCTGGGCGTTGTCGAACTCGGATACAACGTCTCGCTCGGGTACTACGCCCAGGAGCACGAGCAGATTCGGGCCGGGGTGACCGTCCTCGATCACATGCGAGCCGCGTCGAATCTCCCACCCCAACAGCTGCGCACCCTGCTCGGCCACTTCCTGCTCGCCGACAAGGTCGATCAGGATGCGGGGACGCTGTCGGGTGGGGAAAAGACCAAACTCGCCCTCGCCCAGCTGGCAGTGGGGGCGCACAACGTGCTCCTGCTCGATGAGCCGACGAACAACCTCGACCCGCAGGCGAAGCAAGCCCTGCTCACTGCTCTCGAGCAATACGAGGGCACGCTCATCCTCGTCAGTCACGACACCGACTTCGTCGAACAACTCGTACCCGACCGGGCGATCCTCATGCCCGACGGGCAGACGGCGTACTTCGACGAATCGATGCTCGACCTGGTTGCTCTGGCCTGAGCCGGGCGGGTGCGTGGCTCAGCTCTCCGTCGGGTTGAGGAAGAGGCCCTGATCGGTGAGTGTGGCCACGATGGCGGAGAGCCGGGATCCGTTCCAGAACGTCACGGTGAGTTGATCGGTGGTGGTGAACAGCGCATCGACCACGTAGCCGGGGTGGGGGAATGCGCCCGTCAGCACCAGCCCGGAATCGGTGACCGTGATGCGAACCTCGCCACCGATGAGATCGATGACACGGTGCCCACCGGGGCGTTGGGTGAGGAGCGGACCATCCAGCTCCACCGAGATGCCGTCGGCATCGTCGTCCTCCGGACTGGGAAACTGTGGCCCAGAAGCGATGGCAGGGTCGGCAGGAGGTAGGAGGGGAACCTCGTTTGCGCCTACTGCTGCAAGCTCTGCAGCCAGTTCGTCGAGCTCCCTCTCCGTCGGCTGGGTCGAATCGTCGACAGGATTGGTCTTGGTGTCATCACCGAGTGCCACGGAACACGGTGCCCCGTCGGAACCGCCGGAGGCAAGGGGTCCGCTCGTGACACAATCTTCCTCAATTGTCACCGGTAGAGCCGCAACTTCGGCCGCCGACAGTGGTCGGAGGGGTCGATCAGCGACCTGTCCTCCGGCTACTGCCACGGCACCCGCTGAAACCAATCCAGTACCGACGGCTGCGACGACCCAGCCGACGACGAGAAGGAGTCTCTGCCGCAATGGGAACATTGTGAGGCATGGCTCCTTTCGGACTGGTCAACAACTCATTAAGGAGTGTATAACCTGTTCTTGAGAACTCGTCTGCAAAGCTGCACAATTGGTGCGCACGATCCGGTGGATCTGGATGCAGCGCAGGTGCGAGCGGTACGGCCGCCGATCAGCAGACGTAGGGTACGTCCGCTGCGCCGGCCCGCTTCGGGCCCACCGGTCACACCGCCGGTACCAGCCGGCGACCACGGGAAGGGAGTGGCGAGTGGAGAGGCGTCACTGAGATGGCCTCGGTCGTCATCATCGAAGACGAGCAGCGAATTCGAGAGCTCGTCGCCAGGGTCCTCGCCGATCAGGGCTACGACGTCACATCGTCGACCACCGCCATGGAAGGATTGCAGAGCGTCGTTGGAGGTTCGCCAGACCTCGTGATTCTGGACATGGGGTTGCCCGATCTCGACGGCACTGAGCTCCTCAAGATGATCCGTGCCGTCAGCAGCGTCCCGATCATCGTGGCCACCGCCCGCAGCGACGATCGTGAGGTCGTGCGGACACTCGACGCCGGAGCCGACGATTACCTGATCAAGCCGTTCTCGGTGGATCAGCTCCAGGCGAGAGTGCGGGCGGTGTTGCGCCGCGTGGGCAACGACGGTAGGGCCGGCCCACTCGTCGTCGGCGATCTCGTCATAGACGCCACCGCACGAGAAGCGTGGCTGGATGGCGATGCTCTGGAGCTGTCGCCGAAGGAGTTCGACCTGCTCCGGTTTCTCGCCGAGCGGGCCGGCCAGGTGGTGTCGAAGCGGGAGCTGCTGGCGGAGGTATGGCGTCAGCCCTACGGCGGGAGCGAGAAGACCGTTGACGTGCATCTTTCCTGGCTTCGTCGCAAATTGGGCGAGACCGCCGCCGACAGCCGCTACCTGCAGACGGTGTTCGGGGTCGGGGTGAAGCTGGTCGAGCCGGCGTGACCATGGTCGATCTGCTCGAGGCCAGCCCGTGAGACGCCGTCTGGCGCTGGTGTCGACTGCCGTCACCGTGCTCGTGGTGGTCGCCTTCCTCGTTCCGGTGGCATTGCTGATCCGCACGCAGGCCGCCGACCGGGCGCTGTCGCTCGCAGAGCGCGATGCGCAAGCCATCGCTGCCGCGCTGGCAGTGGTCCCCGCCACGGGCGACGTCGAGATCTCGCAGGTCTTGGCCGCGGCGGTCCTCGAGGCCTTTGGCGCGGAGGATTCTTTCAGCATCATCTTTGCCGATGGCGCGAGCGTGGGCGCACCCTTCGAGCAGAGCGCCAACATCGATCGGGCGCGGGGTGGAGTTGCATTCTCGGCGGACGTCCCCGGTGGCGCCGAGGTGCTCGTCCCCGTGCTTGTTGCGGACACGCCGGCCGTGTCCTCGACCGTCGTGGTGCGGACCATCGTTCCCGGGGACCAGCTGAGACGCGGTGTCGTGGTGGCGTGGTGGATGCTGGGAGGGCTCGGAGTGTTTCTGATCGCCGTGGCGACCGTCGCCGCCGATCGGTTGGGTCGCAGCATCGTCCGTCCGGTTCGCGAGCTGTCTGCGGCGGCGCGCGCGTTGGGCGACGGCGATCTGGCGGCCCGCGTCGAGCCGTCCGGCCCGCCCGAGGTCGCCGCCGTGGGCGAGGCGTTCAATTTCCTCGCCCGCCGTCTCGGTGCCTTGCTCAGCGCCGAGCGGGAGAGCGTGGCGGATCTGTCGCACCGATTGCGCACTCCGCTCACTGCGCTGCGATTGCAGGCCGAGACGCTCCCCAACCCAACCGATTCGGCCAATCTGGTGGCGGACATCGAGCGCTTGGAGCGGGCGATAGATCGGATGATCGAGGAAGCGCGTCGCCCCTCGGCAGCCGACACCGACGACGATGTCACCGATCTCGCCTCCGTGGTGCGGCACCGTGACACGTTCTGGCGGGTGCTGGCCGACGAGCAGGGACGCCCGGTCGACGTGGTCACCACAGGGGGTAGCTTGCCGGTTGCGCTCAGCGCCGAGGAGCTGGGTGCGCTCGTGGACACATTGATCGAGAACGTGTTCTCCTACACCCCGGCAGGTACGCCGTACTCCATCGTTGCTCGTCCTGGTGCCGCCGGCACGATTGCGCTCATCGTCGAGGACGCCGGGCCCGGGTTCTCCGATCCCGACCTGATCGAGCGGGGTGCTTCCGGCAGTGGTTCCACCGGCTTGGGGCTCGACATCGTGCGGCGCACGGCCCAGCGCACCGGAGGCACGCTGCAGATCCTGGACGGACACGACGGCGGCGCCAGGGTCGAGGTGACGTTCCGCCGTGCCGACGTGCCGCAGGGGCACGCCGTGAGCGAGCTCCCCGCGATCGGCGGAGAGCAGCGCGAACCGCCCGTCGTCAGTCGGGGGCGGGCTGGAGGCACCGGCTGAGCTCTGCCAGCTCGGCTCGTTCCAAGCTGTAGTACACCCAGCGACCCTGTTTGCGTCGAGAGACGAGACCGGCGTCGGCCAGAACCTTGAGATGATGGCTGACCGTCGGCTGGCTCACACCCAGCGAGTCGACGAAATCGCAGGCACACCGCTCGTCGACTTGCGAGAGCATGGAGATGAGGCGGAGGCGGACGGGGTCGGCGATCGCATTGAGCACCGAGGCGAGATCGCCGGCGGCGGAATCGTCCAGCGAGGGGTTTGGGGGAGCCGGGCAGCATTGAGGCAGACTCATATTTATATATTGACATGCATCGATGGGTGTGCCAAGCTCGAAATATATCGACATCCGTCTATGTGTTGCCGCCCAAGCCATCCGGTCGTGTCGCCGGGTCGCAATCGGCGGCGATGGAGAAAGGAACCGTCATGACCTCGAGCCACGTCGAACTCGCGACGGCGCCGGTGCCGGTGCCCCCCGAAGGGCGTGTTCAGCTCGCGCTCCGTGTGTCTGATCTCTCCGCTGCAGTCGAGTTCTACTCGGCGCTGTTCGGGGCGGCTCCGGCGAAGCTCAAGCCCGGCTATGCCAACTTCGCCATCGCTGCTCCTCCGCTGAAGCTCGTGCTCATCGAAAGCGAGTCTGGTGGTCAGATCGACCATCTCGGAGTCGAGGTGCCCGAGACGGCCGACGTGTCGGCGGCGGCAGCCAGATTGGAGGAGAGCGGGTTGGTGACCCTCGAGGAGAACGAATCGGCGTGCTGCTACGCCGTGCAGGACAAGGTGTGGGTGGCCGGTCCAGATCGGGAGCGATGGGAGGTATACACCGTGCTCGCAGACAGCGATCGTTTCGCCGGCGACTCCGATGCGTATGACCGGCTGCTCGATGCGTCCGAAACGCCGGCTACATCTGCCGCGTGCTGTGGTCCGAGCTGCTGTGGGTGAGGCGGTGTGAGGGACTCGAGCCCGGCGTCTCATCCCCCGACCTCGGCGAACCAATCCGATTCGTTGCCACCGATTGCTCCTGAAGATGAGATCCCGAGCGCTTCGGGAGGGACCTCCACGAACGCACCCGGGGTCCAGATGCCCGCCTCGGCGGCCACCGAGCTGCGTTGGTGGTCGCCGGATCCCCACTGCACGTAGTCGGCGATGGCCGTGGCCGAGCCGAAGTCGGCCGCGGTGTACAGCGCCATCTCGCCATCGGCGGCCTGGGGCGTACCGACAACCGGTCCCAGGTCGAACACCTCGGCGAAACCGATGAGATCGGGAGGTGGTGCCGTGTCGAGACCGATCGCAACGGACTGGCCGGGCTCGACGGTGTGTGCGGGGAGCTGCTGGTAGGAGGGAAAGACGCACAGCCAGTGGGCACCCAACTCTGCGGACTGCCCGCCGACATTCGTCACGACGACGTACGCACTGGGCTCGAACACGACTCGTGTCAGCGCCAGCGTTCCGGCCACCGGAGCCAGGGCCGTCGTGCTCGTCGTGGTCGTGGTCGTGGAGCTCGCGGCGGTCGTGCTCGTCGTGGACGCGGCGGTGCTCGGTGGCGCAGCCGTGGTGGATGCCGGTGGCCGACTGGTCGAACCCCGCGGGTCGTTCGATGTCACGGTTGCCTCGACCGTGGTTTCTGTGTCAGGCGCCGGACCGGCCTCGTCGCCACAGGCGCCGGCGAGCATGACGATGGCCAGGACAGCTTGGATCTTCCGCACCGGCGCATCGTACCGGTGGCGCCACGACACGGGACGGACGCCGATCGCGGTGAAGGTAACCTCGCTCTTGGTGTCCGAATCTCGTCCCCCGCCAGCTCCCGGTGCCGCCGCCACCGCATCACCCCCGGGATACCCGGAGGGTTGGGAGGCCGACATCCTGCTCAAAGACGGGTCCACGGCGCATCTGCGCCCGATCCTCCCGAGCGATCGCGCGGGCCTCAATGATCTGCTCGAACGGATGTCCCTCGAAAGTGTGTATCACCGATTCTTCCGGGTCAAGCACGAGCTGACACCCGAGGAGCTGACCTACTTCACCGAGCTCGACTATCAGCGCAGGATGGCGTTCGTCGTCGAGCGGGGAGGACGCATCATCGGGGTGGGTCGATACGACGACACCAAGGCAGAGCACGCGGCAGAGGTGGCGTTCGCCGTGGACGACGATGAGCAGGGCAAAGGGATCGGGAGCCGCTTGCTCGAGGAGCTCACGGCCTATGCCCGGTTGCGCGGTATCACGGCGTTCCGGGCATACGTGCTCGCCGACAACCACGCCATGATCCGTGTCTTCCGCGGCGGTGGCTTCAAGATGCGTCGTGAGATGGACGAAGGCGTGTTCATCGTCGAGTTTCCGACCGAGGAATCGGACGAGACCCGAGCCGCCGCCGAGGAGAAGGAGCGACGGGCGACTGCGGCGAGCATCACCCCGCTCATGTTCCCGTATGGGATCGCGGTCATCGGCGCCAGCACTACCCCAGGGTCCATCGGCGCCCGGTTGTTCGCCAACCTGCAGCGTGGTGGGTTCACCGGGGAGCTGTATCCCGTCAACCCGAACGCAGCCGAGGTCGGTGGCCTTCCGGCGTATCCCGCAGTTGGCGACATCCCGGGTGTCGTGGATCTGGCGTTCATCGTGGTGCCGGCGCCGCTCGTCATCGACGTCGCCCGGCAGTGCGGCGCAAAGGGTGTGCGGGGCATCGTGGTCATCTCCGCCGGATTCGGGGAGACCGGGGCGCAGGGAATGGAGGCGCAGAACGAGTTGCTCGAGATCGTCCGCTCCTCGAGCATGCGCATGGTCGGGCCCAACTGTATGGGTCTCGTCAACACGAATCCCGCCGTGAAGCTCGATGGACAGTTCGGGCCCGTGCATCCGCTGCCGGGAAACGTGGCGATGTCGTCCCAGAGCGGGGCGCTCGGTATCGCACTCCTCGACTATGCAACGAACCTCAACATCGGGATCTCGAGCTTCGTCTCCGTGGGCAACAAGGCCGACATCTCCGGCAATGATCTGCTGCTCTATTGGGAGGACGATCCGGAAACAGACGTGATCGTCCTGTACCTCGAGTCATTCGGTAACCCGCGCCGTTTTGGGCGGCTGGCGCGACGGATCACCCGCAACAAACCCATCGTTGCAGTGAAGTCGGGCAGGACCGCCGCAGGGGCACGGGCGGCCAGCTCGCACACGGGGTCGCTGGCATCTCTCGACATCCACGTCGATGCGTTGTTCCGCCAAGCCGGGGTGATCCGTACCGAATCACTCGGGGAGCTGTTCGACGTCACCGCACTCCTCGCCAACCAGCCTCTTCCACAGGGACAGCGGGTGGGCATCGTCTCCAACGCCGGGGGACCTGCCATTCTGGCCGTGGATGCACTTGCCGCCCGGGGTCTCGAGATCGTCGAGTTCTCGGATTCGTTGCAGAGCGAGTTGCGCCGCCATCTCGCACCCGACGCCTCGGTGCGCAACCCCGTCGACATGATCGCGTCGGCGGGACCCGAGCAGTACCGGGCATGCCTCGATGCCGTTCTCGGCTCCGACGAGGTGGATGCGGTCGTCGCCATGTTCATCCCGGCCAGCCCGGAGGGCGCCGACGCCGTGGCGGCCGCCATCGCCGCCGCGGGCTCATCCAGTGTCGCCCGAGACTCGGGTAAGTCCTTCATCGCCGTGTACATGAGCGCCGATGGCGCAACGGGCCCTCTCGCCGACGACGCCAGCGGCATACCCGTGTATGCCTTCCCCGAGCAAGCGGCCCGTGCGCTGGCCCGGGCGGTGGAGTATTCCGGGGTGAGATCGAGGGATCTGGGGAACCGGGTGCGATTCGACGACGTCGACCATGCCGCCGCTGCCGCGACCATCGCGGCGGCGCTGCGGCGTTTCGGAGACGAGGGTGGCTGGCTGGAGCCCGCCGAGGTGGCCGACGTGTTGACTGCATACGGGCTACAGCTCCCCAAGAGCGGCCGCGCCACGACGGCAGCCGAGGCGGTCGACATCGCCGCCGGCTTCGACGGGCCGGCCGTCCTCAAAGTCATCGCGGACAGTGCGCTGCACAAGTCGGATGTCGGGGGGATCGTGCTCGACGTGAGCGGGGACCAGGCGGTGCGAGCAGCCTTCGAGCAGGTGACCGGAGCTGTTGCGGACGCCGAGGGGGCGCTCGTGCAGGAGTTCGTCCCCGGAGGGCATGAGGTGCTGATAGGACTCACCCAGGACCCCGTTTTCGGACCGCTGATCGTGTTCGGTCTCGGCGGGATCTTCGTCGAGTTGATCGGAGACGTGGCATTTCGCATCCTGCCGCTCACCGACATCGAAGCAGGGCGCATGATCCGCGAGGTGAAATCGAGCACGTTGCTCGAGGGTTATCGCGGTGGCCCCGCCGGGGACGTCCCTGCCCTCGAGGAGGCGCTGCTCCGTGTCGCCGCCCTCGGAGAGGATTTCCCCGAGATCTCCGAGATGGATCTCAATCCGGTGAAGGTCGCCGAGCCGGGTGAAGGCGTGGTAGTGGTCGACGGCAGAATCAACGTCGAACCGGTGGCGGTGCGCTGGATGCCGAATCGTGAGTTACGCTCTGGTCCCATACCGCGATCGGGCACCGAGGTATCGACATGAGCAGACAAACCATCGAGCATCATGGAGGTCTCCCGTGCAAGTGATGGATGTGATGACCTCCAATGTGATCACGGTGAGCCCGGACACGTTGCTCAATGAGGCGGCGCGGCTGATGTTTCGCAACCGGGTGAGCGGGCTTCCTGTGTGCGACGAGTCGTCCTGCCTGATCGGGATCATCACCGAAGCGGATTTCCTTCGGTTGGAGGTGGCGCGTGAGGAGGCCGCACATCCGCCTGCTGTCGAGACGGTGGGAGACGTGATGAGCCGATCGGTCGTGACGATCGCAGCCAACAGCTCCATCGCCGATGCCGCCCGCAGCATGGTGATCAACGACGTCAACCGGCTGCCCGTCGTCGACGAGGCGTCCAATCTGCTCGGGATCATCTCCCGTCTCGACGTGGTTGCGGTCTTCACCCGGCCCGACGAAGTCATCGAGGATGAGATTCTCGAGGATGTGCTCCGCCGGGTCTTGTTCGTCGACCCGGAATCGATCGACGTTCACGTCGAGGGAGGGGTGGCCACCTTCACCGGCGAGATCGGTACCCGTAACGAGGCGAGTCTGCTCGAGGAGCTCGTCCGCCGGCTCGATGGCGTCGTCCGCGTGGACAACCGTCTCTCCTGGCGCATCGACGACCGCAGCGAGTAGCCGGCCGGACACGCCCTGCAGTGTCATGAGACGGCGCTGGACCACGGTCGACAGCGACGGCGTCGCCCTTGCCGTGGAAACCACCGCATGGGGCGACCGAGCTGCGGCATCCCCGATCGTGATGACGCATGCCACCGGATTCTGCAAGGAGGTCCTGCACCCCACTATCGACGAGCTGCGCCATCGTCTGGCCGCCGCTCGGATCTCGTCGTTCGATCTGCGGAGTCATGGCACGTCGCAGCGGGGCGGACAGCTGCGCAACTGGTGGCCGCTGGCATCCGACGCGCTGGCGATCACGGGAGGGGAGCACGGCCTCATCGGGATGGGTCATTCTTGCGGAGGGGCGGCTCTCGTCTATGCCGAGCTGCTGGCTCCCGGCACCTTCGCCGGGCTGGTGCTGGTGGAGCCGATCATATTCCCGGAGGACGACGATG
>JBFISM010000146.1:0-9428 GCA_041608535.1 Acidimicrobiia bacterium | reverse complement strand
TCACGGGAGGGGAGCACGGCCTCATCGGGATGGGTCATTCTTGCGGAGGGGCGGCTCTCGTCTATGCCGAGCTGCTGGCTCCCGGCACCTTCGCCGGGCTGGTGCTGGTGGAGCCGATCATATTCCCGGAGGACGACGATGAGCTCGCCGAAGAGGCGTTGGTCCGTAGTGCGCAGCGGAGAAAGCCCGGCTTCCCGTCTCGGGAGGAAGCGCTCGAGAATTTCGCCGGCAAGCCGGCGTTCGCCGGCTGGGTGCCCGCGGCGCTGGCCGCCTATGTCGACAACGGCCTCATCCCCGATGGAGCGGAGTTCCGGCTGGCGTGCGTTCCCAACGACGAGGCGACGATGTATGCCGTGTCCCGGGTTGACTCGGGCTGGCCACAGCTCCATCAGATCCGGTGTCCGGTGACGATCGTGACCGGTGAGCATTCCGACTCGCACCCGGCGTCGGTGGTCGAGGCACTCGCCGCCCAGTTCAGCGCCGCGGGGGTGGAGACGGTCCGGGTCGCCGGCGCCACCCATTTCGTGCCGATGGAGCGTCCCGGTGCCGTCGCTGCGGCGGTGGTCGACATGCTCGGCATCTCCGGAGACGGCGCCCGCCCGGATTGAAGCAAGCAACGCGACCGTCGGTAACATCGCACCCGGTGCTTTTCGCTCACGCAACCATCGCGTCGCTCGCCAGTCAGCTCGAAGGCAGCTCTGACCGGCTGCGGTGTGCCGTGGCCCCGACCAATGCAGATCCGCTCGCCGTGGCCCGGGCCGCATCGTCGATGTTCGGTGGTGTCCGCTACCTCAAGATGGCGTCGGGTACCGAGCTCGTCGGGGTCGGGGCCGCTCTGCGGTTGCGTGCCACCGGGGTCAACCGGTTCGCCCAGCTCGCCGATCGCTGGCGCTCGCTGCCTGGTGTCCCCATCGGGGCCCGTTTCATGGTGGGGTTCTCGTTCGCGCCCGATGGGCCGAGCAGCGAGTCCTGGCAAGGGTTTGGGTCGGCCGAGGTGGTACTGCCCGAGATCACGGTGGTGCGTGACCGCGCTGGTCATCGTTTGGTGCTGGCGGTGCCGGCCGGGGCCGACACACGGAGTCTGCTCGACACCGTGCGCCGGATGACCCATCCCGGAGAAGTGCGGCCGGTCGCCTTTGGTGATCACTCGGTCCATGCGGTACCCAGCGGTCACGAGTGGGCAACTGCGGTCGGCGAGGCCGTGGGTGCGATCCGAGAGGGGTCGTTCGAGAAGGTGGTGCTGGCACGCAGCGTCGAAGTGACCACCGAGGTCACCATCGAGGGCTTCGAGCTGCTTCCGCATCTCGCCATGCGCAATCCGGACAGCCACATCTACGGCTGGCAGACCGGCGACCGCTGTCTCATCGGAGCGTCACCCGAGCTACTCGTCGGCAAGCGTGGCGGCACCGTGACGGCGAATCCTCTGGCCGGATCGGCCGGCCGGGGACCATCCGACGACGAGGACAGAGCGATCGGTGAGTCCCTGCTGGCGAGCTCGAAGGATCAGGGCGAGCATGCGCTGGTGGTCGACGACATCGCCGATCGCTTGAGCCGGGTCACCACGAATCTCGACGTGCCCGATGTGCCGTCGCTGCGGCGGAGCCCCACCGTGCAGCACCTCTCGACGCAGATCGCCGGGAAGCTGGCCGATCACGTTCATCTCTTCGAGCTCGTCGGACGGCTCCATCCCACACCCGCCGTGGGGGGCACACCGCGCGCCGAAGCGCTGGCGTTCATCGACAAGGTCGAGGGGATCGATCGCGGCTGGTACAGCGGGGGAATCGGGTGGGTGAGCCCCTACGGCGACGGCGAGACGGCTATTGCTCTCCGCTGTGCGCTGCTCACCGGCAACCAGGCCACGCTGTACGCCGGCACCGGCATCGTGGCGGATTCCGTCCCCGCTGATGAGCTGGACGAGACCCGGTGGAAGCTGCGACCCATGTTCAACCTGCTCACCGAACCCTGAGCGTCGCTCAGCTGCGCAAGGCGTTGGCAACGGCGCGGCGAATACGTGCGTGCACCTCCACGTTCTCGCTGCGGTCGGTCCTCACCTGGACCAGTCGCGGGCCCGGGGCCGCCACCGCTGCGATCAGCTCCTCTTGCGTCGCTATCTCCTCACCCGCGAGGTCCAGGGCCGCGGCGATCTGCACGAAGTCGATGCCGTGCGGAGTCCCGTAGAAGCGCTCGAAGACGGTCGGTTCGACCACGGCCGCATCCCCTTGCGGGAGGAACGAGAAGATCCCTCCACCATCGTTGTGGACGACGACTATGACGAGGTCGAGGTCACGCCGGGCTGTAGCGACGAGCCCGCCGAGATCGTACAACGCAGCGACATCGCCGACGAGGGCCACCACCGGTCCCGCGGTGGCGGCGCCGAGTGCAGTGGCAATCGACCCATCGATACCGTTGGCGCCGCGATTGCCGAACACCGGCGGGGTCGAAGCGGGGTCGACGGCCACCATGTCGACGTCGCGTATCGGCATGGACGACCCGGCGAACATCCGGGCACCTCTGCGCAGATTGGCCGCAACGATTGCAGCGACCGCAGGTTCGTTGGGGAATGGCTCTGCGTCGAGACACGCCGCCAGCGTGTGCGCTGCAGCCTCATCCCGCTCGAGCCAGCGCTCGACGTAGCCCTTGTCGCAGAGCATGCCCTCGCCGATGAGCGTGGCTGCTGTGGCCGACGGATCTGCATTCACCAATGATCGATCGCCACCGCCGGCACCCAGCCTTCCGGCGTCGTCGATCACGATCTGAGGGACCTCGGGGTGGGCATCGAGCCACGACCAGACGGGTTTCGACGTGGGCAGGCCGCCCCAGCGCACCACCAGCTCCGGGGGATCGACATCGAGGGCTCCCGCCCCGGCGAGCAGGTCGGCCGCCCCCACCATGGTGCCCACCGCTCGTCCGGAGCGCAGCGGAGACGCGATGTCGGCGAAGACGACCGCACCGATGTCGACGGCGAGCTGCCCGATCGGGCTCGGATCGACCGTCGTCGCACCGACCACGAACAGCGTCCGGGCGCCGATGAGCCGGTCGGCGATCGCCGCGAGCTCCGCCGGCGCTGGGTGCCGGGCGGCAGCCACCAGGGTCCTAGCGATCACCTCTGCATCGGGAACGAAGTCGGGTGGAGGTATCAGCGGCTCCCGAAACGGAATGTTGAGATGGACGGGTCCCGGGGGCGGCGTGGAGGCCTCGAGCACCAGCCGTTCGGCGAGACCGGTCGCGACGGCGGTGTCGTGATGGTCGGCCGGCGGTGCGGCGTCGTAGGACCATTTGCTGTGCGTTCCATACAGGCGAGTTTGGTCGATGGTCTGGGGGGCACCCACGCCACGCAGCTCGGGCGGACGGTCGGCCGTGAGCACGACGAGGGGGGTGCTCGATTGATGGGCCTCCACCACGGCAGGGGCGAACTCGATTGCGGCGGTGCCCGAGGTGCTCACCAGCACAACCGGAAGACGTGTGGTCTTGGCGATGCCGAGGGCATAGAAGCCGGCGACCCGTTCGTCGTGGAGCACATGTGTTCGCAGCTCGGGAATGTGGGTCGCCGCCAGCACGAGGGGGGTGCTGCGTGAGCCGGGGGACAGGCACATGTCGCGAATCCCGAATGCAGCCAGATGGGCCAGCAGCGTATGGGCGAAGCGAGCGTTGTGGGTGCCGGTGTCCATCACCTGCGAGGTTAGGAGGGCAGTGGCGCATTGCGGGTCTCCTGAGCGGCATCCTCGCCGGCCTCCGCACCGAGTCTCGGCGAGCGGCGCCGGTGATGGTGGCGTATGTTGCACATATGGTGAAGCGGACATACAGCAACGGCCAGATCGTGGTGCATTGGGATTCGGAGCGATGCATCCACACCGGTTGGTGCGCGAAAGGCTATCCAGAGGTCTTCGACACCAGCCGGCGACCGTGGGTTCTGGTCGATGGGGCGGACACCGATCAGATCGTCAACACCATCGAGACATGCCCCAGCGGGGCGCTCAGCTATGAGCGGCTCGATGGTGGGCCGCAGGAGGTCGCGGACGTACCGACGACGGTGATCCCGTGGCCCAACGGCCCGTACTTCGTGCGGGGTGAGTTCGAGGTCCGGGACCGGCACGGCGATGTCTTCGTCGACGGACCGCGCGCCACGCTGTGCCGGTGTGGGCAGAGCAAGAAC
Organism: Acidimicrobiia bacterium; assembly: GCA_041608535.1. Lineage (GTDB taxonomy): Bacteria > Actinomycetota > Acidimicrobiia > Spongiisociales > UBA5794 > JBFISM01. The sequence continues at coordinate 5,275 of JBFISM010000146.1, read as the reverse complement.
CATCCCTTCTGCGATCTGAGTCACCGCACCACCGGATTTCGCAGCTATCCGCGAGCGATCAGCCCAGATCGCAGCGAGGCGGAGGCGCCCACGGACATCGGCGTACGGTTCGAGGAGCAGTGATCAACCGTTCCACTCCTCCAGAGCGTTCGCCAGTCGCTCGTAGTCGTCGACGTCGTTGTAGATCTGCGCCGACAGACGAAGCCACCGCTGGCGTGGTCGCGGGCCCGGTGTCACCGGAATCACGACATCGTGCTTCTCGCGCAGAAACGTCTGCAATGGATCCGTGTAGACGGCGCCGCCGTCCATGTCCGGGAGGGGAATGGCCGCCATCGAGCCGAACAGCGAAGCCGGCGTTACGATCGGTTCACCCAGCACTTCGTGGGCAAGCCTGCGGCCGGTGATCGCGAGATCGTGGTTGTGGCGCATGACCTCGCTCCAACCGCCGACCATCGCACCAGCCACCACCTCGAGCGCACGGGGCACACTGAGGTGGGCCGTGGGATCGTCGGTTCCGGTCCAGTCGAACATGGCGTGGAAGCGGCTGCCCTCCGTTCCTTCGGCGGTGTAGCCGAAGCTCACAGCCAGGGGGACCAGACGTTCCCGAATGTCCGGTGCGGCCGCAAGGAACGCAGCGCCTTTGGGGGCGCACAACCACTTGTGGCAGTTGGCGACATACACATCGGCGCCGATGCCGGCGAGGTCGACCGGGATCATCCCGGGGGCGTGTGCCCCGTCGACGAGCGTCATCACGCCGCCACGGCGCAGCTCCCCGACGATTTCAGCTATCGGCAGGATGAGCGCCGTCGAGCTGGTGACGTGGTCGAGGAGCGCAAGCTTCGTGCTCGTGGTGACACGATCCATGATGGCGCTCACGATTGCACCCGCCTCGTCCACCGGATCGGGCAACTCGGCGACGACGAGAGAGGCGCCGGTGCGGGCGGCGACGTACGCTGCTGCATTGCGGCATGCGCCATAGGAGTGGTCGGTGAGAAGGATCTCGTCGCCCTCGCCGAAGTCGAGGCTGCGCAGCGCCGTGTTCACTCCGTAGGTCGTATTGGGAATGAGCGCAATGCCTGCGGGATCGCCGTTGACGAACGCAGCCAGGACTGCCCGAGTGCGGTCGAGTTCGCTCTGCAGCTCCTCCAACTCGAAGGCGGTCGGGTTGGCCTCGATGTGGCGCTGTAGCGCATGCTGATACTCGAGCACTGCGATCGGGGTAGCGCCGAAGGAGCCGTGGTTGAGGTGGACGACCTCCGGGTCGAGGCCCCACAGCCGGCTGCGCTGGCGATGCATCGAGCCACCGTAGCGGCCGGTCATGGGTGAATCGGCGCACCGGTCGTAGGCTCGGATCGATGAGGGCGCCCACTCGCATCGTCGTTGGTTTGGTAGTGGGTGCTCTCGTGGTTGCGGCATGCGACAGCAGCACCCCGGCCACCAGCCGCAGGCCGTCGGCGCAGGCCGCACCGACCACGAACTCCGCAACCGCCACTGCAGTGACCACGACCACGATGCCGACACCGACCGTCCCGGGTGTGACGACGGCGCCCCTCCGGGAGGTGGTCATTGGTATCGACGTGGTACCACCGACGTTGAATCCATTCGCTCCCGGCGGGGACTTCCTCGCAACCACGATCGTGGCGCAGCTGCATCTCGCCGGTGTCTACGACATCGACGGCGTCACCCGAACACTCGTGCCCGAGCTGGTGGAGGAGCTGCCGACACCGTCGAACGGCGGTGTGCAGATCAACGCCGATGGAACGATGACGGTGCGCTATCGGATCAAGGATGCGGCCACCTGGTCGGATGGAGTCCCGGTGTCCGGCGACGACTTCCAGTTCACCCTCGACGCGATCCAGGCGCTCGGGGCCGGAAACGCGGGCACCGCCGGTCGAAGAGACATCCCTGGTGACTACGCCCGGATCGTGGACAGCGAGGCCGGTCCGAAGACCTTTGAGTTCACCATGGCTGAGCCCACGATGGCGTACGAGCGGCTCTTCGCCTACGTCGCACCCGAGCATGCGGTCGCCGGCACCGACATCGTTGACGACTGGCCGGCGGCGGACTGGCCGGCTGCGGGGCCATTCGTGCTCGATACGTACGTGCCGGGCGAAGCGGTGCGCTTCGTGCGCAACGAGGCGTACTGGAAGACCGATCCGACAACGGGAGACAACCTGCCCCACCTGGACGGCGTGACCCTTCGATTCCTACCGGATGTCGGCGACCTCGTGGGCGCCATCATCGACGGCGAGGTCGACGTCATCAGCCCGCCGGTGTTCACCGAGATCGTGGACACCTTCTCCGCCGTGGGCAGCATAGAAGTACAAGACGTGGCCGGCGCCTTCTGGGAGCATGTCGGCTTTCACTACGGGACGGACAACAGCAACCGAGCGTCGCTCAATCTCCACCTCGCCTTCCGTCAGGCCGTCGCCCACGCCATGGACCGGAAGACGCTGGCTCGCAAGGCCGGCTGGAGTGCCCCGCTGTCGACCCTCCAGCCACTTTCTGTCGGCACCGCCGAGGGTCCGTGGAGCCGATACGTACACGATCCGCCCCGGGCCCGGGAGCTCCTCGCCGTGGCCTGTGCCGAAGCCGACCGCGATTGTGTCGTCGATCCGCCCCAGCTCGTGTACTCCACGACCGCCGGTGGGGCTTCCAGACCGGCGCTCGCCGGCGCCCTCGGCGAGATGCTGGAGGACATCGGCATCGAGTTCGTGCTGCAGCTGGAGGACTCAGAGCTCTTCTTCGAGGACACGTTGCCAGCCGGTTCCTGGGACGTCGGAGGCTGGGCGTGGGTTCATCGTGTCGGGATGCAAGGCGCACTCACCACCATGGAGATCTTCGATCCGGCGGAGCCACCGCCGGAGGGCAACAACTACTACCGCTGGGGCACACTCGACTCCACGGTGGCCGGCGACCCAGCTCCCGAGCTGATGCGAGAACTGCTCGACCGTGCCCGCCATGCGGCCGATCCCACCGAGGTCGCCGCGATCTACAACGACGTGGAACAGCTCCTCGCCGACAACGTGGTGGTGATTCCGATAGCGGCGCGCCGTTCCCTGCTCGCGGTGCGCACCGATCACGTTGCCGGCGTCATCCACAACCCGACCGACGCCGGGTTCACCTGGAACGTCGAGATGTGGTCGGCGCCGTGATCGTCACACCAAACAGCCGACGGCAAACAGGATGGCAAAGACGATCTGGAGGCGCGCCGTCGATTTCAGGGCGGTGATGAGCTCGGGGCCGGCGACCGCCCGCTGCACCGTGCGGACCACCGGAACCGCAAGAGGGGCGGAGAGCACGGCGGCGGCCGAACCCGGTGGGGTCCATCGTGCAGCGGCAGCGACGGCGGTCACGACGAACGTCGCCACGATCACGGCGGTGAACAACGTCCGGCTCGTCTTCCTACCTAGTCGCACTGCCAGTGTCGTCTTCCCAGCAGCCGCATCCGTGTCGATGTCCCGGATGTTGTTGGCGAGCAAGATCGCGGTCGCCAGACCCCCCATGGCGATCCCACCCAGCCAGGCATCGAGCGGTGCCGTCTGGTCGTACACATAGCGGGTGCCGACCGTCGCTACCAGCCCGAAGAACACGAACACGAAGAGCTCGCCAAGCGCGTGGTAGCCGTAGGGAAACGGGCCTCCGGTGTAGGCGAGCGCCGCTGCGATGGACAGGACCCCGACGACGGCGATCACCCAACCCGCCAGCACGATGAGATAGACGCCGAGGAGTGCGGCCAGCCCGAAAGCAGCCACCAGCGCTCGCTTCATCTCCTGGGGAGTGATCAGGCCGGTGGCCACCGCCCGGGGCGGTCCGATCCTCTCTGGTGGGTCCGCCCCGCGGACGGCATCGCTGAGATCATTGGCGAAGTTGACGCCGATCTGGATGAGGATCGCCGCAGCGAGGATGACCACGAACGCATCCCAGCGGAAGACACCGCGGCGCACGGCGAGGGCGCTGCCGACGAGCACCGGCGCCACCGCGGCCCACAACGTGGCGGGTCGCACAGCGACCATCCAATGTTGCCAGCGCCGCATCTGGTGGATCAGAAGTGCCAGGGAAACCTGGTGTAGTCCTGCTTGCGCTTCTCGAGGAAGGCTGCGCGTCCCTCACTGGCCTCCTCGGTTCCGTACGCCAGTCGAGTGGCTTCGCCGGCGAAGAGCTGCTGGCCCACGATCCCTTCATCGGGAAGATTGAAGGCGTACTTGAGCATGCGTTGTGCGGTGGGGCTCTTGGCGACGATCTCACCCGCCCACTCGACCGCAACGGTTTCGAGCCGGGCATGAGGAACGACCGCATTGACCATGCCCATTTCGAAAGCTTCCCGTGCCCCGTAGTCGCGCCCCAGGAAGAAGATCTCCCGGGCGCGCTTCTGCCCGACCTGGCGGGCGAGCAGTGCCGAGCCGTAGCCACCGTCGAAGCTCGCCACGTCTGCGTCGGTCTGCTTGAACACTGCGTGCTCCTCCGAAGCCAGCGTGAGATCGCACACCACGTGCAGGCTGTGACCGCCGCCCACTGCCCAGCCGGGAACGACGGCGATCACCACTTTCGGCATGTGGCGGATGAGCCGCTGTACCTCGAGGATGTGGAGCCGGCCCAGTCGGGCATCGCCGTCGTTGTCGCGATCCTCCGCATACTCGTACCCCGCCACCCCGCGAATGCGTTGATCACCACCAGAGCAGAACGCCCAGCCACCGTCCTTGGGTGAGGGTCCGTTGCCGGTGAGGAGCACCGCCCCGACGTCGGGAGTCATCCGGGCATGGTCGAGTGCTGCATACAGTTCGTCGACCGTCTGCGGACGGAAGGCGTTGCGTACCTCCGGCCGATCGAAAGCTATCCGGACGGCGCCGATCGTGCGACTGCGGTGGTACGTGATGTCGGAGAAGTCGAAACCACCGACGATGTCCCATGCCGTGCTGTCGAAGATCTCCGAGACCATGTCGGCACCACTGTAGGAGTCAGTTCGAGTCGTCGAGTGTGCTTGGAGCGTCGAGTACGCGGCGAATGAGCACACTCGACGTCAGGAATCCCGCAGACCGAGCCTGCGCAGGAACGCTTCGCTGTTCGGCTCACGACCGAGGAAAGCGCGGACGTGGTCGATTGCATCCCGGGAGCCACCGGTTGCCAGCACGTCGTCGCGGTACCGCATCCCGACCGTGCGGTTGGTGAGGCCCGCCGCCTCGAATGCCGAGAACATGTCGTCGCCGTACACCGCCGACCACAGATAGCCGTAGTAACCGGCGTCGTAGCCACCCATGAGGTGGCCGAAACCGGC
>JBFISM010000145.1:0-9456 GCA_041608535.1 Acidimicrobiia bacterium | reverse complement strand
TCACGGAGTGCGGGGTCCTCGCGCATCGCCGCCTCGGCACGGGCCGCCTCGGCACGGTCTACGGCATCGAGCGCATAGGCGGCGACGAGATCGGCGAGGGCTTCGCGCTGGTCGGGTCTGCTCATCCGGCCACAACTCCCGAGCCCGCCAGCTCGGCACGAAGCCGCTGCATACCCGTCCTGATCCGGCTCTTGATCGTGCCTTCGGGTATGTCGAGCTCTCTGGCCACCTCGCGATAGCTGTACCCGCCGAAGTAAGCCAGGGTGATCGCCGTTCGCTCCCCGTCATTCAACTTGCCGAGTGCGTCACGCACTACTTCGGAGGTGACTCGCGCCATGACCTCGCCCTCGAGGTTGCGTGGTGGCGTCGGCGCCAGCCGCCCCTCTTTCTCCTCTCGTGCCTTGCGTGCCAGCTCGGACCGAAGCAGATCGACCGATCGACCATGTGTGTCCGAGAGGAGAAACGTCCGGAGGGTGCCGCGGTCGGGGTCGAACCGCTCCGGGCGGTTCCACAGTCGCAGGAATATCTCTTGGGTGACCTCTTCGGCGAGGTCTCTGCGGCGCAGCAAGCGTCGCGCCAAGGCGAAGACGGCACCGCCGTGCCGACCGTACAACTCGGCGAGGGCCGGCTCGTCGAGACGCGCGATGGCCAGCACGAGCGCAGCGTCGCTGCGATCGGCGGTCAAGGGTGCGATCCCGCCGGCCGGTGTATGGGTGCTGAGCTGCTGCGGTGAGTCACGGGACACTCCGCGTTCGATGACTGCCATCACTTCGAGAGTTGTACGAATCACGAAGCGCAACCGGATGCCGGCTGGGGCAGGAGGGTAGCCGTACGGTGTGCGCGGTAACGTGGCGCCGCTCATGCACCGATGGAACCCCGAACGACTCCACCTGACCTGGCCAACGCACGGGGAGGATCGGCCGGTCATCATCGGGATCGCCGGGGGGAGTGGCTCGGGCAAGACCACCATCGCAGCCGCCGTGGTCGAGGCGGTGGGTCCGGAGCGGGTTGCGCTGATTCAACACGACGCCTACTACCGGCGGCTGGACCATCTCGATTTCGAAGAGCGCACCAAAGTCAATTACGACCATCCGGACTCGCTGGAGACCGAGTTGCTGGTGAAGCACATCGAGCAGCTACGAGCCGGCAACAGCATCGATCGACCGGTCTACGACTTCTCCCGGCACACCCGTTCGGATGACGTCGTGACCGTAGAGCCCATGCCGGTGATCATCGTCGAAGGCATACTCGTCCTCGTGGAGCCGGCGCTGCGCGACCTCATGGATCTGCGGATATACATCGACACCGACGGCGATCTCCGGGTGCTGCGCAGGCTGGAACGAGACCTCGTCGAACGCGGGCGTAGTGTCGAATCGGTGCTGCACCAGTACCTGGAGACGGTGCGCCCGATGCATCTCCAATTCGTGGAACCGTCGAAGCGCTACGCAGACATCATCTTTCCCGAGGGCTACACCCCGGGAGCCGTGGGCACCTTGACGTCGATGATCCGCAACATCCTCGGCGACGACGTCGGCGGCTGACAGCTCGTGTCGGCGGTCAGCTCGCTGCCGACTCCCCCCGCCACACGGCTGAGTCGTCTGTAGGCATCGGGCGCGGGTCGGCCGGGTAGCGGCGAGCCAATAACTCATGGGCCACGGCGAGCGCACCGCCGGCGAAGAGGGCATGACCGTTGGCCGATGCATGAAACCAGTCGTCGGAAAAGAGATGTCTCGGATCGCCGTCGTTGAAGCGGCGCCACGGACCGCCCCAGGCCATGGACTTCACCACGTCGGGATACCCGGCCGCAACCCGTACGAGCGCTCGGTCGAAGGCGCGCCCCCGCACGCGTCCCACGGACCGGCCCAGGGTGGGGAGGCGAGGCACGCTGCCGAGATCACCGAGGCCGGCAACTCCCACACTCTCGAATCGCGTCAGCAGCTTGCGGACGATCGCGTGCATCTCCCGCTCGAACCGCCCGAGCGTGGTGCCCCGCAGCGCATCGTTGGCTCCCACCGACACGAGTGCGATGTCGCCACCGACAGCCAGTGCCCGCGGCACCTGATCCAGCAGGACGTCTCTCGCCTTCGCTCCACCGACTGCCACGTTGACCAGCTCGATGTGGTGCTCGTGGGCGAGGCTGTGCGCCATCCGGCGTGGCCAGGTGGCGTCGAGCGGATCGACCCCGGGCGCCGTGACCGAGCTGTCGCCGAGCAGTACGAACGTCGTCGCCGGCCGCTTCGGATCGCCGAAGGAGCCGGAGGGATCCTGGTTGGCGAGCCCGGGGATGTCGGGGCGGTGCGCGGCCGCCATCACCTGACCGGCGACGATGGCGACTCCACCGGCGACGTAGCCGAGCGGCTTGAGCAGGGGAACGAGTGCAGGCATGTTCATACGTTGAATCGGAAACGGATCACGTCGCCATCCTGGACGAGGTAGTCGCGCCCTTCGAGGCGCCACCTGCCGGCGTCTTTCGCCCCCTGTTCGCCGCCGTGGGCGACGTAGTCGTCGTACGAGACGACCTCCGCCCGGATGAACCCTTTCTCGAAATCGGTGTGGATGAGCCCCGCCGCTTGCTCCGCTTTCGTGCCGTGCCGGAACGTCCACGCCCGAGCCTCCTTCTCGGTGGCGGTGAAGAAGGTCGCCAAACCAAGCAGCTCGTATCCGGCGCGGATGAAGCGGTCGAGGCCGGATTCCTCTTGGCCGATCTCATCGAGGAACACCTGCCGGTCCTCCGGGTCCAGTTCGGCGATCTCGGCTTCGATACGTCCGGAGATCACCACCACGGTGGCGTCGTCACGTTCTGCGGCTTTGTGGACGGCTTGGAGATGCGGGCTGGCTTCGTCGATGTCGTCGACGTTGGCGACGTACATGACCGGTTTTGCGGTGAGCAGGTTGAGCTCCCGCACGTAGTTGGCTGCGGACGGCGCAGGTCGCAGTGAGCGCACCGGATGACCTTCGGCGAGGTGATCACGAATGCGCACCAGCTCCTGCGACGCCGCTTGGGAGTCCTTTTCCCCGGCCCGCATGCGACGGGCATGCCGCTCCAAGGCGCGTTCCACCGTGGCCAGGTCGGCGAGCGCCAGCTCCGTGTCGATGGTCTCGATGTCACCGGCGGGATCGATGGCGCCGGACACGTGGCTCACGTCCGGATCCTCGAAACATCGCACCACATGGGCGATGGCCTGGGTTTCCTTGATGTGAGCGAGGAACTGGTTGCCGAGGCCCTCACCCTGGGAGGCTCCGGCGACGAGTCCGGCGATGTCGACGAACTCCATCGTTGCCGGCGCCACCGATCGTGGCCTGGCGATCTCGGCGATTCGGTCGAGGCGCTCATCGGGCACCGGCGCCACCCCGACGTTGGGATCGATGGTCGCAAACGGGTAGTTGGCTGCCAACGCTCCCGCCGCGGTGAGGGCGTTGAACAGCGTCGACTTGCCCACGTTGGGCAACCCCACGATTCCACACTTGAAGCCCATGCCGCGGGAAGGCTACCCAACGTGGATTGCGTCGAGTGTGCTTGGAGCTTCGATTACGCGGTACGCAAGCACACTCGACGGGTCGTACTCTGCTCTGATGGATCGCAAGAAACTGGTCGATCTCATCGAGGCGAGCGATCTCGACGGATTGGTCAAGCTCGTGGATACGCTGGCGAAGAGCCGGGAATGGGCGGGCATCCGCGAGCTGATCGAGCGGTGTGGCGAGGCGGTGGAGCGGGGCAAGCAGGTGTGGGGTGCGGCCCACTACGGGGAGTACCGGCTGGCGCTCGATGCACCGCCTGAGATCGCCGCCAAGGTCGTCCTCCCGGGTGCGGGGCGGTTCGCCCCGGGACCTCTGTGGGAAGTTGCCGCGTCCAGCCACACCTGGGATGAGCTGGATCCCCACCTCACCGATCCCACCATGCGTTCCATCGTCGCTCAGGAGCGGGCGTTGCGCGGCGACGACGTACCCCTCGATGCTGTTCACTCCGACCACTTCGAGGTACCGAGTCACCCGCAACCCTGGGAGCCGGTGTATCCCGGGGCGGTATACCGAGAAGATGGCGTCGACGTCGCCGGCCCCGAGATCGGCGATCTGCAGTGGATCGATCTTCCCGATACATCGGAGCGACTCGACAACGACCCGGCGACGGACGCACTGATCGATCTGGTGCGTCCCTGGCTCGAGGAGTCGAGTGGCCGGGGAGAGGCAGTGGCCGTTGCGGGCACCGCCGAGGAGGCGATCCGCGCGCTGGGGCCGCGTCGTGCCAGGATCGCCTCCATCGATCTGCGGCAGGCGATGCGGGTGATGACGTGGTCGGCGGCAACCGGGGGTGCGTATGGACGCCGGCGGGGAACGCCGGCAGGTCGGGCGGCGGCGTGGTGGGCCGTGGCGTGTCTGCTCGGGATGGAAGAGGACTGGCCGGTCGACCCGGACGAGCTCGGAGAGGAGGCCGCATCGCTTCGCTGGGTGGCGTGGGAGCCGGGGGACATCACCGGAGGGTGGTCATTCCACCTTGCGGTCGAGGACGCCGAGGAAGGTCTCGCCTGGGCGGTCAGCGCCACCGACGAGAAGTAGCTCGCTGTCGCGTTTCAGTGTCCCGCAGTGCTGCCCAGCCACAGGAGCAGGGCGTCCACAGAGGAGAACCGGTGCTCGCCGCCTTCGGGATCGATCACCATCAGATCTTCCTCCGGGTACATGTTGGCCAGCTCGATCCACATGTCGTCCAGCGTGTCGGCCGCCGCCGGAAACGCCATGCCGTCCGGTGTGCGCAGCTCGTAGACGGGAAGGCCCGGTACGAATGTGACCTCAGGCCACACTGCGGTCGTCGGCGGTCGGGTGTCAGGAGCGCTCGTGCCTTCCGTCCACACCATCGTCGTGGTCGGGATCGGTTCTGGCTGATCACGCATGATCAGCAAGGGATCCGCCGCATACATGCCGAACAGCGTGCGGTCCTGCGCATGGGTTCCGAGCGACAAGGCAACGGCGACCGCGAGCAGCGTGAGACCGAGCCGGACCAGCCTGATGTGCGGCCGAGTCGCACCGGTGGCGCGCCGGCCAAACACGACCGAAGCGATCATCGTCGCCAGTGCGAACGCCCCTCCCACCAGCGGCACCTCGGTGGGGACCGGCACGAACCCGATCCATGAGATTCGCGGGAGGACCGTGAATGCGGTGAATACGAAGGACAGGAGATAACCCCGCACCACCCACCACCCGGGCCGCAGGTCGTACATGAGCTCGGTGAGCCAGCGACGTGCCGCCGGGATCCACAGACCGGTCAGCTCGCCGAGCAGACGCCGTGCGGAGATGCGCTCGGTCGGGGCGAGTTGCACGGGAGTGCCGTAACCGGCGGCGGTGCGCAACTCGGCCACAAAGCGCTGCGGGGGACCGAGCAGCGCTTCGGGGTCGCCGTCGATCTCGGCGGTCACTTCGGTGAGGATCAGCTCGATCTCCTCGAGCAGGCTCTGGCGCTGCGGAGCGGGGAGATCGCCGAGCGCCAGCACCGACTTGCGCAGGTACTCGTTGATGGCTGGCGATGTCGCGGTGATCACGAACGATTCCTCCTTGGTGCGAGCAGGTAGGCCATGATCTCGCTGAAACGGGTCCAGTCCTTGCCGTCGTCGTTGAGCTTGGAGTGACCCAGGTCGGTGAGCGTGTAGTACTTGCGATTGGGACCGGCGTCGGAAGGCTTGACATACGAGCTCACGAAGTCGCCGTCGGCGAGACGGCGCAGTGTCCCATAGACCGAAGCCTCGGCAACGCCTTCGAGCCCCTGCTCGCGAAGCTGACGGACGATGTCGTAGCCGTACGCATCGCCCTTCTCCAAGGCGGCGAGCACGGCGAGATCGAGCACTCCACGCAGCAGCTGCGACGTATCCATGTCTCTCCTCGGGTGAGGTTCTCTGTGCCGCATACTACTCTGCGCCGCAGAGTAGTGACAACCTTCTTTCAGTCGAACACACGTTCGACTAGCATCGCCGGATGGGCCATCGCTATGCCGAGCTGCACTGTCACACCAACTACAGCTTTCTCGATGGTGCCACCCATGCGTACGAGCTGGTGGCGAAGGCAGCCGAGCTGGGATACACCGCTCTCGGGGTCACCGACCACGACGGGTTTCGTGGCGTGGTCAAGGTGCACCAAGCAGCACGCGAGGTGGGGCTTCCCGTGGTCTATGGCACCGAGGTGGGTATGGAGCAGACCGAGACTGGCAAGTCCGACGACGGGGACCAACTCGGGCTGACCAAGGCGGAGAAGAGCGGCCCACCGGTACGGCCGCGACGCGGGCGGATCCGCCGCATGCACGGGTCGAAGCCGATCAACACGCCGGAGACGGATCATCTCGTGCTGCTGGCGCCCGACCCGGCTGGATACGCCGCCATCAGCCGCTTCGTCACGAAAGGCCAATACCGGGGGGAGAAGGATCGTCCGGTGTACCGGACGATCGATCTCGAGGTGGCGGCACGGGAGGGGAAGCTGGTGGCGCTCACCGGGTGCTGGCAAGGTGCTGTCCCCCGTGCTGCCCGAGCCGGCGATTTCGATGGTGCGGTTCGAGCCGCCGCCACCCTCCGGGACATCTTCCCCGGGAGGCTGTTCGTCGAGCTGTGGCATCACGGGATGCCGGAGGACGATGCACGCAACGATCTTCTCGTGCAGGTGGCAAAGCGGCTGAAGCTGCCGGTGGTTGCCACCAACAACGTGCACTACGCCGAACGCCAAGACGCCGATCTGTCCGAGGTGCTCGCCGCCATCGGTGGCCGACGCTCGCTCGACGAGGCCGACGGCTTCCGTCCCGCCACCGATGAGCGCCATCTGCGGTCGGCGGAGGAGATGGCCGCCCGCTTCGAGCGCTATCCCGGCGCCGTCGAGCAAGCCGCCGAGCTGGGCGCCTGGCTGGCGTTCGACCTCGATCTGCTGGCACCGCAGCTCCCCGACTTCCCCATGCCCGGGGTGTTCACCACCGAGGACGAGTATCTGCGGCATCTCGTCATTCAAGGAGCGCAGCAGGTCTATCCCGGGGAGGGCACCCACGGCATCCAGCCGCAAGCGCTGGCCCGATTGGACAGCGAGTTGGCGATCATCGCCGAACTCGGGTTCGCCGGGTTCTTTCTCGTGGCCTGGGATATCGTCGAATTCGCTCGTTCCCAGGACATCTACTGCCAGATCCGCGGCTCCGGCGCCGACTCCGCCGTGTGCCGTTGCATCGGTCTCACCCGGGTCGATCCCATCCGGCTCCATCTTCCCTTCGAGCGGTTTCTCTCCGAGGAGCGGGGACGACCACCCGACATCGACATCGACTTCGAGGCCGAACGGCGTGAAGAGGTGATCCAGTACTGCTACCGCCGTTACGGCAGAGAGCGAGCGGCAATGGTGTCGAATGTCATCACATACCGAGCCCGCTCTGTGCTCCAGGATGTCGGCAAGGCGTTCGGGCTAACCCAGGCTCAGGTGAACGGTCTCACCAAGTATCTCGACTACGGCCACCCCAAGGACTTGCGCCAGGTGGTGGATCTTCCGGCCGGGCTGACATCCGAGTTGATCTTCGACGTGTGTCACCGGCTCGACGGCTTCCCTCGCCACCTCGGCATCCACTCCGGGGGGATGGTGATCGCCAAACGACCCCTGTGGGAGATCGTGCCCATGGAATGGGGGCGGATGGAGGATCGCTCGGTGCTGCAGTGGGACAAGGACGATTGTGCCGCCATGGGAATCGTCAAGTTCGATCTGCTTGCGCTGGGAGCGATGAACGGTTTGCACATGACCGTCGACGCCATCCGTGACGTTCACGGGGTGGACATCGATCTCGCCACCATCCCTCAGGAGCCGGTGATCTACGACATGCTCACCCGCGCCGACACTGTGGGCATCTTCCAAGTCGAATCACGGGCGCAGATGGCGACCTTGCCGCGAATGAAGCCGAAGACGTTCTACGACCTCGCCGTCGAGGTGGCGCTCATCCGTCCCGGCCCCATCCAGGGGCATTCGGTGCATCCCTACCTGCGCCGCCGCAACGGCGAGGAGGAGGTGCGCTATCCGCACCCTTCCACCGAGCCGATCTTGAAGAAGACGCTCGGGGTCCCGGTGTTCCAAGAGCAGCTCATGGAGCTGGCGAGGATCTGCGCCGGTTTCAGCGGGGGACAGTCCGACAAGCTGCGGCAGGCGATGACCCACAAGCGGTCCAGCGAAGCCATGGAGCGACTGCGAGACGAGGTGTACGAGGGAATGGCGTCCAACGGGATCACCGGCGCCGCCGCCGACGAGATCTGGGAGAAGCTCCAGGGTTTTGCGTCGTTTGGGTTCCCCGAATCACATTCAGTGTCGTTCGCCTACATCGTCTATGCCGCATCGTGGCTCAAGTACCACTGGCCAACCGAGTTCTTCTGTGGGCTGCTCAATGCCCAACCGATGGGGTTCTACTCGCCGAACTCGCTGGTGCAGGATGCGGTGCATCACGGGGTGGTGGTGCTTCCCCCCGATATCAACCATTCCGAGTACGACTGCACCGTCGAGCTGCTCGATGCCGATGTCGACGACATCGTCGAATATCTCGGGATGCAATGGCGCCGGGGGCGAGGCGCAGTCGACGACCCGATCCGTCCGGCGGTGGCGACGAGGATCGGGCTTCGCTATGTGCGCAACCTGGGAGAAAGCGAGATCACGCGTGTCGAGATCGCCCGCACCGTCGGAGGATCGTTCACCTCACCCGAGGATCTGTCCCAACGCACCGGCCTGTCGCTGGCTGGGCTGGAGGGGCTGGCGGCATCGGGGGCGATGGCTTCGCTCGGGTTGGGACGGCGGGAGGGGCTGTGGACGGCGGGGGCGCTGGCAGAAATGGGGCCGGGGACGCTACCGCTCGCCAGCGGGACCTCACCACCCGAGCACATCAGACCGATGTCACGAGTCGAAGGGGTGCAGGCGGATCTGTGGTCGACCGGCATCTCCGTGACCCATCCCGTCGAGTTCGTTCGCAGCTGGCTCACGTCGGTGGGGTGCATCGACATCACCACGGCGCTCAACTTGCGCAAACACGGCACCAAGACCCGGGTGGGCGGCATCATCACCCACCGTCAGCGTCCCGGGACGGCGCATGGAGTCCGGTTCTTGAATCTCGAAGACGAGACCGGATTGCTCAACGTCGTCGTGCTGCCCCAGGTGTGGGAGGCGCATTACGAGATCGCTCGCAAGGAGATCGGCGTCGTCATAGAAGGCGTCCTCGAGTTCCGCGACGGTGTCACCAACCTCGTCTCCCACCGCTTCGAACGCTGGCCTCCCGGCACCGCCACGCAGGTGAAATCGAGAGATTTTCGCTAGATGTATGGCCCCGGTGGAGGGGAAGGTCCCTGCGAGCCCGAAAGGGCTCGGCGGTAGAGGCGCCTCGCTTGTGGCGAGGCGTTGCAGTTTGCTGACGCAAACTGTGGGCGCGGTGTCTGTCCCCCGGTGGGGGGAAGGTCCCTGCGAGCCCGAAAGGGCTCGGAG
>JBFISM010000144.1:0-9487 GCA_041608535.1 Acidimicrobiia bacterium | reverse complement strand
TGTCGGTGCTCTTGTCGCGCACGGTGACGACGTCGCCCTGACGCAGCTGGTAGCTGGGGATGTCCACCTTCTTCCCGTTCACGAGGAAATGCCCATGATTGACGAGCTGGCGAGCTTGGGGCCGCGTCGCCGCGAGCCCAGAGCGATAGACGACGTTGTCGAGCCGCGTCTCGAGGAGTCGCAAGAGGTTGGTGCCGGCGATCCCTTGCTGGCGAGCCGCCTTCTCGTAGTAGCGCCGAAACTGCCTCTCCAACACACCGTAGGTGAAACGCAGTTTCTGCTTCTCGCGGAGCTGGATCTGGTACTGCGACTCGCGAATGCGTCCCCGCCCGTGCTCTCCGGGGGGATACGGACGGCGATCGAAATACTTTGCCTTGTTCTCGTCGAGCAACTGACGAGCTCGGCGGCTCCGCTTGGTCCTGGGTCCGGTGTAGCGCGCCATCAGCCACGCCTCCGCTTCTTGGGGCGGCAGCCGTTGTGCGGGATGGGGGTCACGTCCTTGATACCCGTGACCTCGATACCCATGTTCTGCAGAGTGCGGATGGCGGTCTCCCGACCCGAACCGGAACCGCTCACGATGACGTCGAGCTTGCGCACTCCCATCTCACCAGCGCGCCGGGCCGCTTGCTCGGCCGCCACCTGGGCGGCATACGGCGTCGACTTGCGGGAGCCCTTGAAGCCCACCGAGCCTCCCGACGTCCACGCCACCACGCCACCGTCCTGGTCGGTGATCGTGATGATGGTGTTGTTGAAGCTCGCCTTGATGTGAGCCTGACCGTGCGGAATATTCCGCTTGACGCGACGGCGACCCGGCTGCCTCTGCTGCTTTGCCACGTGAGTTCTCTCCCCCGACGCTTTACTTGGTGACCTTCTTCTTGCCGGCCACGGGAGCCGACTTGCCCTTGCGGGTGCGGGCGTTGGTATGGGTGCGCTGGCCTCGCACCGGGAGCCCGCGACGATGCCGCAGGCCCTGATAACTGCCGATCTCGATCTTCCGCTTGATGTTCTGTGCGACGTCGCGTCGCAGATCGCCCTCGACGGTGTGATTGGCGTCGATGTGCTGGCGGAGCTTCACCACCTCGCTGTCGGTGAGGTCGCGAACCCTGGTGTCGAGATCGATGTCGAGCATCTGCAGGATGGTCCGTGACGTGCTGCGGCCGATGCCGAAGACATACGTCAGCCCAACTTCGACCCGCTTGTCCCTCGGGAGATCGGTTCCTGCTATGCGAGCCATGTGTTGACTACCCCTGTCGTTGCTTGTGGCGCGGGTTCGAGCAGATCACCCACACCCTGCCGTGGCGTCGGATGACCCGGCATTTCTCGCACATCTTCTTGGCTGATGCGGATACCTTCATACTCGAACTCTCGGCGTCGTTGTCGGGAGACGTACCACTCGTGGTGGCGGATGCGAGCACTCCACGACGGGTGTGAACCGACGTGACTGGCTCATTTTTGCCACGCGGAAACCCGGCCCGATCCGAGCCGGAGCGGTATGTTAGAACGCCACCGTAGGCAACGGCAAATCTGGGCCGCCGGCGCTTCGCCGCGGCCCGGGGCTGGCCGCCGTCTACCCTCCGCCGCTCATGGTGACCGCCCCGCTCCCCCGTGAGCCGATTCCCGACCTGCTCGCAACATCGATCCGCCTGATGGCGCCCGCCTACCTGCGCCGCCGCCTCTCCATTGCGGGAGCCCCGTTTCGCGACCGAGACACCACCACGTTTGTCTACGTGGGCGAAGCCGACGTGGTGGGAGTGAAGACGTTCATGGCGTTGTTCCCCAAGATCCCGCTGCTGGAACGGTTCGAAGACAGCGACGTGTGGACCACGACGGTACGACTTCCCGAGAAGGCGAGAGTCGAGTACAAACTCGAAGTGGCCCACGAAGGGCGGATCGACACCATCGTCGATCCCTTGAACGAGCTGACCGCCCTCGATCCCTTCGGGATCAACTCGGTGGCTCATGGCCCGGGCTACGAGCCACCACCGTGGACGAGCGGCGGATCGTTGCGGCCGGATGCGATCGACCGGGTCGACGTCGAATCTGCGGTGTTCGGTCGCAGTCGCACTGTGGGCGTCTACCGGCCACCGCTTGCGGCCGTGGACGACGAGACGCCGCTCGTCGTGATCCACGACGGGTCCGATCTCGTGACCTTCGCCGATCTGCGAAGCGCCCTCGACGGGCTCGTGCTGGGGGGCCATGTCGCTCCGTTCGCTGCGGTGTTGATCGACCCAATCCATCGGAACCGTGAGTACACGGCATCAGCCGAACATGCGGCATTCGTCGTCGAGGAGCTGCTGCCCGCCGTGCGGGAGAGCCTCGGTGTGGGTGGTCATCAGCAGTTGGTGTGTGCGGGGGCGAGCCTGGGTGCGGTGGCATCACTCGCCACCGCATGGCGCAACCCTGGTGTGTTCGATGATCTCGTGCTGCTGTCCGGGTCATTCGTCACCGCTCTCGGAGGTCCGCGGAGGAGAGGCAAGCTCTTCGAGCCGGTCATTGCATTCATGGAGGAGTTTGCGGCGAGCGCCACGCGGCCTGCCGCGCGGATCTGGATGGCCTGTGGCGCCTACGAGGGCCTGTCGACCGACAACCAGACATTTGTTCCGGTACTGGTGGCCCATGGGAGCGAGGTGAGCTACCGAGAGCCAGCCGACGGACACCACTGGGCGAGCTGGCGCAACAGTCTCGGTGAGGCGCTGATCGACCTCATCGGCCCGGGCTGAGTAGCGTGGCGCCATGGTGAACGAGACACGCACCATCGGTCTCAGCTTGGGAGCCGATTTGTGCTGGCCGCGCTTTTACACCGACATCGTCCGCGAGTTGGGTCCCATCCCCGCTGAGGGCGGCAGTGTCGACATCGAGATCGAGCACGTCACGATCGAGCCATTCGACCTCTCCCAACCGGTGCGCTACGACGTGATCCTCGACCGGCTGACACCGTGGTACACGACGAGCCGGGAGTGGATCAAGAAGGCCGTCGTGCAGAACGGGGCATACACGCTCAACAGTCCGTTCACGCTGCAGGCGATGCAGAAGCACACGTCGTATGCGGCGATGATGCGCCTTGGGGTCCCGGTCCCGGAGACATGGCTGCTGCCACCCAAGGACTACGACCGGAGCGATCCGCTCGAGGCCGATCTCGACGTCACCTTGGAGCGATATGCCCAGATGTTCGATCTGCCGGCGCTGGGCGAACGCATCGGGTATCCCCTCTTCATGAAACCGTACGACGGCGGAGCCTGGGTCGGGGTGTCCCGCATCGACGATGCGGCAGCCTTGCAGCGGGCTTACGACGAGTCGGGTAGTCGGCTCATGCACATCCAGAAAGCAGTGGATCCGTTCGATCTCTTCGTGCGCTGCCTCGCCGTCGGGCCCCAGATCAACGTGATCCGCTACGACCCGGATGCGCCCCTTCACGACCGCTACAAAGTCGACTTCGAGTTCGTCGACGCCGACGAGTACCGGCATCTGTGCGATCTGACGCTGGTGATCAACACGTTCTTCGGCTGGGACTTCAACTCGTGTGAGGCGCTGCGCTCCAACGGCGTCTTCCATCCCATCGACTTCGCCAATGCCAACCCGGATTCACAGGTGACATCGCTGCATTTCCACATCCCCTGGCTGGTCAAGTCATTGATCCGTTGGTCGCTGTTCTGCGCCATCACCCGGCGCCGCATGCGTTTCGACCTCGGCTGGCACGAGTATCACGAGATCGCCGACTCGATCAGCGACTACGGAGACCGAATCGCCGCCTTGGGATCCATTGCCCGCAGGCACCTCGATGCGAAGGCGTTCGCCGAGTTCTGCGATGCATCGCTCCACGATCTCGACGCCGTCGCCCTCGAGTACTTCGGTACGGACCGCTGCCGGCAGACCGTGCGCGCCAAGGTGAAGACGCTGTTCCCCGAACACGAGGTAGAGCGGTTCACCGACCATTTCTACGGTCTCATCGATTTCTGGAGAACCACCGAGCGGGACCGGTTGGCGGCGCTGTGAAGGCCGTGGAGCGCTGGCACAGCGAACGGCTGCGGCAGCAGCTGACGATGGTGCGATGGGGAGTGGTGGGGGTGCCTGTGCTCGTCTTCGCCACGGCCGGGGGCGACGCCGAGGAGATCGAGCGCTTTCACCTCGTCGATTCGCTCTCGGGGTTGCTGTCCGACGGCCGGATCAAGGTCTATTCGGTCGACTCGATATCGGGCCGAAGCTGGCTGCGGGGCGACGACCCACAGCACGCCATGTGGCTGCAGAAGCAGTTCAACGATGCCCTGATCTATGAGGTGGTCCCGGCGATCCATGCCGACTGCGGCAGCCGGCTCCCCATCGTCACCGCCGGAGCGTCGATCGGTGCGTTCTGGGCGGTGCAGATGTTGTGTCATCGACCGGATCTGTTTCAGACGGCGATCGGGATGAGCGGGAGCTACGACCTCAGCGATTGGCTGCAAGGTCATTGGAGCGACGATTTCTACTTCACCTCGCCGATGCTGTACCTGCCGTCGCTCGACGGCGAGATCCTCAACACGCTGCAGCGGCGCTTCGTCCTCCTGGCGTGCGGTAGCGGCCGCTGGGAGCACCCCGACAGCACGTGGCGAATGGCCGACCTCCTCGGGAGCCGCGGCATACCCAACCGTGTCGATCAATGGGGCCGGGAGTGGGACCACGACTGGCCGACTTGGCGAGCCATGCTCCCGCAATACGTCGACGAACTCACGTAGTCGGGCGATGAGCCGCCAAGGCGAAGACGCGTGGAGCGCCAAACTTTCGGCTACCGCGCGCGTTTTCCGCGCGCTGGAACCTAAGGTTTGCCGAGCTACACCGCCACCAGTTTCGGCTCGAGCAGCGTGCTGACCACCGAACCTTGCTGCGTGAGCAGCACAGTGTGTTCGAAGTGGGCCGAGAGAGAGCCGTCGGCGGTGACGACGGACCAGCTGTCGTCGAGGACCGCAGTCTCGGCTGAACCCAGGTTGAACATGGGCTCGATGGCGAGCGCCATCCCGGTGCGGAGCTTGAGGCCCCTCCCGCGTTTGCCGTGGTTGGGGACTCCGGGCGCCTCGTGCATCGCCTGCCCGATGCCGTGACCCATGTAGCCCCGCACGACGCCGTAGCCATGCGGCTTGGCGGTGCGCTCGACCGCATAGCCGATGTCACCGAGCCGGTTGCCTGCCTTCGCCTTGGCGATGCCATTCCACAGCCCCTGCTCGGTCACCTCGAGCAGCTGTTGCACCTCGGGCGGCACATCGCCGACTGCGGCCGTGAAAGCCGCATCGCCGTGCCAGCCCTCGTAGATGGCGCCGACGTCGATGGAGAGGATGTCGCCGTCCTCCAGCCGGTAGTCGCCGGGGATGCCGTGCACGATCATCGAATTGGGGGAGGCGCAGATGGAGCCGGGATAGCCGTGGTAGCCGAGAAAGGACGGACGGCATTCGTGGTCACGGATCACGGTCTCCGCGATCTCGTCGAGTTCTTTCATCGTGACCCCGGGAACCATCGCCTCCCGGACGGCTGCATGCGCGTGCGCGACGACACGTCCGGCGACGAGCATCTTGTCGAACTCGTCGGGTCCCTTGATGGTGATGATGTCGCTCATGGATCAATCTCGGCCAGCGCTGCCACAACTCTGTGGAACACCTCGTCGATCGTGCCCATTCCGTCCACGACTGCGACCGGGACATCGTGCGCCGGGTAGTAATCGGCCAGCGGCGCCGTCTCCTCCCAGTACAGCGCCAGGCGGCGTTGCATTGCCTCCGGGGTGTCGTCGGTGCGTCCTTCCTCCTCGGCTCGCGCCTCCATCCGGCGTAGCAGTTCGTCCTCGTCTGCCGTGAGGGAAATCACCAGCTCTACGGCGTTGCCGTTGATCGCCCTATCGAGCGCCACCGCCTGCGACTCGTTACGAGGAAAACCATCGAGTAGATAGCCGCACTGCGCATCCGATTTGGCGAACCGCTCCTTCACCATCGCCACCACGAGGTCGTCGGAGACGAGGCCACCGGCGTCCATGACCGCTTTGGCCCGCATACCCAGATCGGTGCCCTCGGCGACGGCCTGGCGCAGCATGTCACCGGTCGAGACGTGGGGCACACCGATCAGCTTCGCCAGCTTGGCGGCCTGGGTGCCTTTACCGACACCCTGCGGCCCGAGAAAGAGAAGTCTGCGTCCCATATGGCGGGGCAGGATAGAGGGGGACGCAGCGCTGCGGATCGACGGGCACCGTAGATTCACCGCCGGTAGTGTCGGCTCGATGACCGAGGGAGCGCGGCGGGTGCGGAGGATCTACCTCACCCTCACGCTGCTCTCCACGCTGGCGTCGTCGTTCATCTGGGGTATCAACACCCTCTTCCTCCTCGATGCCGGGCTCTCGGCTGCCGCAGCCTTCACCGTGAACGCCTTCTTCACCGCCGGCCAGGTACTGTTCGAGATCCCCACAGGCGTGGTCGCCGACACCCGGGGTCGCCGCACCTCGTATCTCCTCGGTTCGGCGACCCTGCTGGTTTCCACGTTGCTTTACGTGTGGATGTGGCAAACCGAAGCCGCCCTGTGGGGATGGGCGCTCGCCTCGATCCTCATCGGGCTCGGGTTCACATTCTTCTCCGGCGCCGTGGAAGCCTGGCTCGTCGATGCTCTCGCCGCCAACGACTACGACGGCGATCTCGAGTCGATCTTCGCCCGAGGACAGATCGTGGCCGGCATCGCCATGCTCACCGGCTCGGTGGCGGGCGGGGTCATCGCCCAACTCACGAATCTGGGGGTGCCCTACCTGTTGCGTGCGGTGCTGCTCGCCGCAGTGTTCGTCGTTGCGTTGGTGGCGATGCAGGACGAAGGGTTCACGCCACACACCGGAAAGAGCCCGGTCGACGAGATCCGCACCGTGATCGGCGCGTCGCTCGACCATGGCTGGCGAAATCCACCGATTCGCTGGCTCATGCTGGCGGCGGTTTTCACCGGTGGTGTGGGGGTCTTCGCGTTCTACGCCATGCAACCGTATCTCCTGGAGCTGTTCGGTGATGACACCGCATTCGGCATCGCCGGTCTGGCGGCGGCAATCGTTGCCGGCGCCCAGGTGATCGGTGGACTGGCCGTGCCGCTGATCCGCAGGCTCGTCCGGCGCCGCACCGAGGCGCTGCTCCTCGGCGGGCTGCTGAGCGTGGTCGTCCTCATCGGGCTCGGTCTCACCGACAGCTTCTGGGTGGCCCTCATGCTCATCTCGGTGTGGGCGCTGACCTTTGCGGCAGTGACTCCGATACGGCAGGCCTTCGTCAACGGGATCATCCCGTCGGAGCAGCGTGCCACCGTGCTGTCATTCGATGCCCTGATGAGCTCCGCCGGTGGTGTCGTCGCCCAACCGGCGTTGGGCCGGGTCGCCGACGTGTACGGATTCGCCGCCTCCTACGTAGTGGGCGGCGTCGTTACGGCCGCGGCGTTGCCGTTCTTCGCCTTGGCGAGGCGGGAGAATGCCCCTTCGGATCCGGTGCAACCCGAAGCTGTCGCCGTCTAGCTGATGAACTCCATCGGCACCGTGAATGGCTTGCGCCACTCGGGAGCCTCGAATGGCTCGGCGAAGTAGTCGGTCTCCCGCCAGACGAGACCGTCCCTGTACTCCAGAATCATCACCCAGTTGTATACCTTGCCGTCGGGCCAGCATCCGCCTCCTTCGACGACCACGAGATCGCCTGTATCCGAGACACTCACCAGCGGGGTGGTGAAGAAGGGCAGCGTTGGGGAGAAGGTCGCCGTGGCCTTGGCATGCTGCTCGCCGCCCTTGACGGTGACGTGCTCCCGGACCGGGTCGCCGAAGTGGCTCTCGTAGTCCTGGTGCGCAGCCACCCAGTTGTCATGCCCGACGATGCGCTCCCCGGACTGCGGGTAACAGCACTGGAAATCCGGATGACGCAGCTCACCGAGCGTCTCGAAATCCATCGCTTCGGTGGCTTTCCGATAGCGGTCGACTCGCTCACTCATGCAACTGAGTCTACGTCTGCTAGCTGAGGAAGCCCTCGTAGTTGCGCATCATGAGCTGGGACTCGATCTGCCGCATGGTCTCCAGCGCAACACCGGCGACGATGAGGATCGACACCCCGGAGAGACCGACGGGGATGTCCCACAGCCAGCCGAGGATCGACGGCGCCACGGCAACGAAGGCCAAGTAGAGCGATCCGGGCAGAGTGATCCGGCTGAGCACATGTTCGAGATGACGCACTGTCGCCCGTCCCGGTCGGATCCCGGGGATGAAACCGCCTTGCCGCTGGATCGTCTCCGCTTGCCGCTCGGGGTCGAATTGGATCGCCGTGTAGAAGTACGTGAAGAACACCACGAGTAGGGCGAGGACCAGGATGTACGGCAGCGTCGGTGCGAAACCACCGCCACCCGCACCACCCCCACCGCCGCCGATCAGGTTGCGGTCGATCCAGTCGCGCAGCGTGGCCCCCCACCCGCCCGACGGAATCGCCGAAGAGGCAAGCACCGGGAAGTACATGATCGAGGTGGCGAAGATCACCGGAATGACCCCCGCCATGTTCACCTTGAGCGGGATGTATGTGCTCTGGCCGCCGAGCACCTTGCGACCTCGCACCCGCCGGGAGAACGAGATCGGAATCCGGCGCTGTCCTTGATCAACGAAGATGATGCCGATCGTCAGCACGATCATGAGAGCCAGCACGGCCGAGAACTGGAACGTCGTCGAGTTGGCCCGCAGGATCCCGAGCTGGGAGGGAAGCTGGCTCACGATGCTCACGAAAATGATGAGCGACATGCCGTTTCCGATGCCCCGCTGGGTGATCAGCTCGCCGAGCCACATGATGAGGGCGGTACCGGCCGTCATCGTGATCACGATGGTGAGCACGTTGCGCACCGAGTAGTCCGGGATGAGGTCGATGCCGTTGGTGAATTGGCCCGAGTGGAAGAGGAAGGTGAACCCGGTGGACTGAATCAGGGCCAGCGCCACCGTCACGTACCGGGTCCACTGGGTGATGACCTTGCGGCCCGACTCGCCCTCGTCCTGGAGAGCCTGCAGCTTGGGGATCACCACCGTGAGCAGCTGCATGATGATCGATGCCGTGATGTACGGCATGATGCCGAGTGCAAACACGGAGAGTGTCTCGAGCGCACCGCCACTGAACAGATTGAGGATCCCGACGAAGCCCGCTTGTTCTTGCGAGTCTGCGAACGCCTGCACCCGATCCAGATCCACCCCAGGGGTCGGGACGGCGGCTCCCAGCCGGTAGATGGCGAAGATGAACAAGGTGAAGAGGATCTTGTTCCGCAGATCGGCGATGCGGAACATGTTGCGGAAGACGGAGAGCATGAAGCGGGTACCTTTGTCGTGGTGCGATGCAGATTAGTTGGGGCTGCTGTCTAGCTCCGGGCAACGTCGCCACGGCGACGATGCGAACGGCTAGTCGACGACCTCCACCGATCCGCCTGCCTGCTTGATCTTCTCGACGGCGCCGAGACTGAACGCATGCGCCTTCACCGTGAGCGCACGATCGAGCTCACCCTC
>JBFISM010000143.1:0-9506 GCA_041608535.1 Acidimicrobiia bacterium | reverse complement strand
CCCAGCGTTCATGCAACGCGGACCTCAGCGACCAAAGCAGTACAGCCCCGGGAGCTGATCCGCCCCACTACCCCCCAGCGTTCATGCAACGCGGATCTCAGCGACCAAGGGGATGCAGCTTTTCGGCTGCTTCTACCGTATTGGCGAGGAGGGAGGCGATCGTCATCGGGCCAACACCGCCCGGGACCGGGGTGATCGCTCCGGCCACTTCCGACACGGCGGCGAAGTCGACATCGCCGACGAGACCCTCGTCGGTGCGATTGGTGCCGACATCGATGACGACGGCGCCGGGTTTCACGGCATCGGGCCCGATCAGACCGGGTTGGCCGGCGGCGACAACGAGGATGTCGGCGGTGCGGGTGACGGCCTCGAGCGGCTTGGTGCGGGAGTGGGCCATGGTGACGGTGGCGTCGGCGCCCTTGGCGGCGAGGAGAAGCGAGATCGGTCGCCCCACGAGGAACGACCGGCCCACGACGACTGCGTACTTGCCCTCGGTCTCGATCTCGTAGTGCTCCAGGATGCGCATGATGCCGCTGGGTGTCGCCGGGACGACGGTGGTGCGGCCCAGCATGAGCATCCCCAGGTTGTAGGGGTGGAGTCCATCGGCGTCCTTGGCCGGGTCGATGGCGAGCACCGCCCGATCACCATCGAGGCCCTCCGGAAGGGGAAGCTGGACGATCATGCCATCGACCTGATTATTCAGGTTGAGGCCGTGGACGAGAGCTTCCACCTCCTCCTGTGCGACGGTGGCGGGGAGGTGTCGGTCGATCGAGATCATGCCGGCCGCCTGGGCGGCTTTGTGCTTGTTCGCCACGTAGATCTTCGACGCCGGGTCGTCGCCGATCAGCACGGTTGCGAGACCCACGCTCTTGCCCGCCGCGGCGAGCGCCGCAACCCGCTCCGCCACTTCTGCTCGCACCACCTCCGCCACTTCTCTGCCCGACAGAATCTTTGCCGCCATGTCTTTCCTTCCCCGGATTCCGCCGCGTGCGACGCCTCAGTGCTTGAAGTGCCGCATGCCCGAGAACACCAGTGTGATGCCGTGCTCGTCGGCGGCGGCGATCACCTCGTCGTCACGCCGGGAACCTCCCGGCTCGATGACGGCCCGCACTCCGGCCGCCGCCAGGGTATCCAGACCGTCCCGAAACGGGAAGAAAGCGTCGCTGGCGGCGACGGCACCCCGGCTTCGCTCCCCCGCCCGCGCCAGCGCCCGCTCGGCAGCGCCCACTCGGGACTGATCACCGGCGCCGACCCCGACGGCACTCCGGTCGCGGGTGATGACGATCGCATTCGACTTGGTGTGGGCCGCCACCACCCAGGCGAACTCGAGCTCCGCCACGAGTCCCGCCGACGGCGGCTCGCCTGCGACCAGGCGCCAGCCATCGGGCAGTCGTCCACTACGAGCGACCACCCCTCCGGTATCCGCTTGCTGGACGAGCGCGCCACCTTCGATCATGCGGATCTCCCGGGTGGATCGCTCCCGCTCCGGGACGATGAGCACACGCAAGTTCTCTTTCGTGGAGAACACATCGGCGGCGGCAGCTTCGACCCCAGGAGCGATGATGACCTCCAGAAACGGCTCGACCATGGCCTTCGCCGTCTCGGGATCTATGGATCGATTGACGGCAACGACCCCGCCAAACGACGAAAGGGGGTCGCAGTCCCATGCCTTGGTATACGCGCTCGCCAGCGTGTCGCACACCGCGGCCCCCGACGCATTGGTGTGTTTCACGATCACGACGCCCGGGTCGTGCAGGTCGCGAGCCAGCCGCCAGGCGGCCTCGCCGTCGACATAGTTGTTGAAGGACATCGCCTTGCCCTGCAGCTGTACTGCCCCATCCCACCAGCCACCGCCCGCACCGCTCCGGTACAGCGCGGCGTCTTGATGTGGGTTCTCCCCGTATCGCAGGGTGTCGACGCGCTCGAGCGCCACCGGGAGCCGCGCCGGCAGTGGTTCCTCCTCGATCCACGTTGCGATGGCGGCATCGTATGCCGCGGTGCGCTGGAAGGCATCCGCCGCCAGCCGGCGACGCTGGTCGGCGGTTGTGCCTCCGTGCTCCACCGCCGATGCCACGGCCTCGTACTGGGTGGGCGACGTCACCACCGCCACCCAGGCGTGGTTCTTGGCGGCGGCCCGGATCATCGCCGGACCACCGATGTCGATCTGTTCGATCGCTGCAGCGTCGCTCACTGCCGGGTCGGCGACGGTTTGTTCGAACGGGTAGAGACTGGTCACCACCAGCTCGATGGGAGCAATCCCGCGTGCCGCGAGATCGTCCCGGTGAGCCTCCTCCCCCAGGTCCGCCAGGATGGCGCCGTGAATGCTGGGATGCAGCGTCTTCACGCGACCGCCCAGCATCTCGGGTGCTCCCGTGATCGCGGCGACGTCGGTGACCCTGAGCCCGGCTTCCGCAAGCGCGGACGCGGTTCCACCCGACGAGATCAACTCCACGCCGCTCGTCGTGAGTCGTTCCGCAAAATCGGCGATACCTGTCTTGTCGTGGACCGAGAGCAGGGCTCGCCGCACCGGGATCGTCGTCATCGGCCCCTCCAATCGACGTGATTGCCCCGCACCACGAGCCGCCCCTCGGCGAGCGCAGCGATGGCCTCCGGATACAGCCTGTGCTCCACCTGCTGGATCCGCGCATGCAGCGAAGCGGCATCGTCTCCCGGCTCGATGGCGATGGCCTCCTGGGAGATGATCGGTCCTTGGTCGACTGCTTCGTTCACAAAATGCACGGTGACGCCGGTCACCTTGACGCCGTGTTCCAACGCTTCGTCCACAGCTCGGATGGTGCCGGGAAATGCCGGCAGCAGGGAGGGGTGGATGTTGACGATCCTGTGCGGGAAGCGCTCCACGGCCTCGGAACCGAGGATCCGCATGAAACCGGCCAACACCAGAGTCTCGGCGCCGTGGGTGACGGCGGCTTCGCACACCGCCTTGGTGAAGAGAGTGCGCTCACGATGCTCCGACCACGCCACCACTTCCGTGGCCACCCCGGCGCTGCGGGCTCGCTCCTGAGCGAGGATCCCGTCTCGGTCGGAGATCACCACGACCACCTCAGCCGGGTAAGCGGGCGACTCGGTGGCATCGAGGATCGCTTGGAGGTTGGTCCCGCTCCCGGAGACGAGGACGGCGAGGGGGTAGCGGGTTGGCATCGGGCGGGAGCATAGAGCGTGATGACGGTGCCGGTGGCTGAAGTAGGTTGGTCCAATGAGCAACGACCCGTCCGATGACATTCCCAGCGTGCTGTTCCTCTGTGTCCACAACGCAGGCCGTTCCCAGATGGCCGCGGGATGGATGCGCCACCTCGCCGGAGACGGCGTTGCCGTCTACTCCGCTGGATCCACTCCGGGCGATGCGGTGAACCCCACGGCGGTCGAGGCGATGCGTGAGGTGGGCATCGACATCGCGGACGCGGTGCCGCAGTCCTGGAGCGATGCCACCCTGCAGGCCGCCGACGTCGTGGTGACCATGGGCTGCGGCGACACCTGCCCGATCATCCCCGGGAAACGCTACGTGGATTGGGAGCTGACCGATCCGGCGGGAAAGCCGGTCGCCGAAGTGCGGCCGATCCGTGACGAGATCGAACGGCGGGTCCGAATCCTCCTCAGCGAGATGGTGGGCGGCAGCTAGCGACCGCCATCACCGGGCGTGGTTGTTGAAGAATTGCCAGAACACCTCGGTTGCCGAGACGCTCGGCGTGCTGCGGAACAACCCGCCGTCGGGGCTGCCCGGCCAGCTGTGGAGACCGTCGATCACCGTGAACAGCACCACATCGGCGCCGGCGCTGCACGAGCTCCACGCATCCGCGTAGACGTCCTCGAAGAGGTCCTCACGCACGGGTCCAACCGTGCAACCGTTGCGCTCCGCCCAGCCGGCCGCCCACTGCGGCACGTTCACGAACACGTCCCCGGCACCGGCATACGGGACCACGATGTCCCGGGTGCCGTGGAAGCTGGCCACTGCAACCGGCTGCGCGGCGTCGCACGCTGCGGCGTCCACGTAGGCGCCGGCCACCGTGCCGATTGCGGCGAAGACGTCTGCGGCGTCGCACGCCAGTCGATGCGCCATTCCGCCTCCGTTGGAGAAGCCCATTGCGTACACCCGTCGCTCGTCTATCGGAACCCGCTCCTGGACATCGGCGACGACCATCCGGATGAATGCAATGTCGTCCTCACCGGACCGGCTGGTCGCCGACGCATCCCAGCTGGGAAGCCGGCCCAACCCGGCCGGTTGGGCCACCACGAATCCCTCATCGGCTGCGAGCGTGCGCAGCCGGGACACCGCATCGTGCCGATCCGGGTCGGAGGTGAATCCGTGCATATCCACCACCAGCGCCGGGGACCCTGCAGAGCCGTCTAGGTCGGGGATGAATAGCCGGTAGGAACGCTCGGCACCGTCCACGTCGATCATCACGGTTTCCAAGCTGGATGAAATGGGATCGATCGGTACCGGCAGATCGGGAACCGGCGCGGTCGTCGTCCGCGCAACCGTGGTGGTGGTGATGGAGTCTGCCGGACGTTGGGTCGTCGTGGCGTTGTGCGCTCCCCGCAGCGTCGGCGCAGCCGTTTCGGATGACGCCGCCGCAGACCCACCTCCGGAGCACGCCGCAACGAGCAAACACAGCGCGGCGACAGCAGACTGCGCCTTCACGGGGACGATTCGACGATGCGCACCTCGAACATCGTCGGCCACAGCTTGCCGGTGAGGAGAAAGCTCCCCGTGGTGGCGTCGTAGGCGATCCCGTTGAGCACGGCGCGGCTCTCGTCTTCGAGACCGACGTCGACGACGAGGGGGGTCGCATCGATGACGGCCACGACCCGGCCGGTATCAGGCTCTATCACGACAATGAGATTCGACTGCCACACGTTGGCGTAGACGAGACCGTCGACGCATTCCAGCTCGTTGAGAAACGGCACCGGAGACCCGTCCCAGATGACAGTGACAGTGGACAGCACCGAGAAGTCCTCGGGACTGCGTAGGTCGAGCTCGGGGGTGCCGTCTGACATCACGAGCCGCTCCCCGTCGTAGCAGAGACCCCAGCCCTCGCCCTGGTAGTCGAACTCGCCGACCTGGGTCAGGGTGGCGGCATCCCAGACGAGCGCCGTCTCCTCCTGCCAGGTGAGCTGAATGAGCCTGTCGTCGACCAGCTCCAGACCTTCCCCGAAGAGATCATCCTCGAGCGCGGTCTGCGCAATGGTGGCCCCGGTGGCTCTCTCCACTGCGCGGACCGACGACTCGCCATACAGTCCCGTCGACTCGTAGACCGTCTCTCCCCGGACGAGAAGTCCCTGCGTGAAAGCCGTGGGATCGTGCGGGTAGCGGTCGATGATCTCGAAACTCCACGTAGCCGGCGAGCTTCCCCCGTCGCCTACTGGCTGCGTCGTTACCGATGTCGTGGTGGCGCCGGTTGTGCTCGTGGTCGTAGAACCGGCAACGGGATCTGCCGGAGACGCCGCTCGTGTGGTCTCCACGGGGCCGGCGATCGACGTCGGCGGCGGCGTGTTGGCAATCGCCGGTCCTTCACCACCACCACACGCGCCAAGGATCACGGCGAGGGCCGCGACGGCGAAGGAACCGCTCAGCCGAGGACGTCTCCTGTCGCTGCGCCAACTAGCACGAAGACTCCCATGGCCAGCAGCAGCACCCCGCTCGAGACGAGCAGCCGACGGTACCAAGGAGTTCCTGCGAGACGGCGGCCTTGGCTCGAGACCCATGCGACCCCAATCTTCGTCGACACCATGAGGCCGTAGAAGCCCGCCAGGAACGCTACCGCTCTACCGGGATTATCCGTCCACGCCGTCACCAGGATGGGAGCGCCGACGGTGAGCCAGAACAGCCACGGATGCGGATTCAGCAGGTTGGTGATCACTCCCTTCACAAGATCCGATCCGGAGCCGGCTTCAGCGTACGTCTCGTCGTCCGATGTGCGGATCGTCTCGACACCGAGCCACATGATGAAGATCCCTCCGGCAAACGCCAGCACCCGATCCAGCCGTCGCTGAGCGCACCGACGAGCAGTAGAGCGATGGGTATGACCGGGATGTCGGCCACCGGTGGGGCGAAGGCCACCACCGCCCCCGACCGGAAGCCGCGTTTGAGCGACGTGGCCAGGATGAGCGTGTGCAATGGGCCCGGGGTGAGACCGGCGGCCCAGCCGATCCCGGCGCCGAGGATGAATTCGGTCACGGAACGACTGTCAGCCCTCGATCGGAAGGCCCATCGCCTCGAGCATCGCCGAGCCCATGTCGGTGGGGGTCGGCGCCACCACCACCCCGGCCTCGTTGAGTGCGGCGATCTTGTCGGCCGCAGTGCCCTTGCCCCCGGAGATGATCGCGCCGGCATGCCCCATCCGCTTCCCGGGCGGTGCGGTGGTGCCGGCGATGAACCCCGCGACGGGCTTTGTCATGTTGGCGCTGATCCACTCGGCAGCTTCCTCCTCGGCGGTGCCACCGATCTCCCCGATGATGATCACACCCTCCGTGGCCGGGTCATCGTTGAAGAGCCGCAGACAATCCACGAAGTTCGTCCCGTGCACCGGGTCACCGCCGATCCCGATGGCGGTGGTTTGCCCAAGCCCGTTGGTGGTGAGCTGGAACACCGCCTCGTAAGTGAGCGTTCCGGAGCGGCTCACGACACCGATCCTGCCCGGTGCGTGGATGTAGCCCGGCATGATCCCGATCTTGCACTGCTGTGGGGTTATCACGCCGGGACAGTTGGGGCCGACCAAGCGGCTGTTTCGATCTTGGAGGAAACGCTTCGCCACCACCATGTCTGCGACTGGGATCCCTTCGGTGATGCACACGATGAGCGGGACGCCGGCATCGGCCGCCTCCATGATGGCGTCGGCGGCGAACGGCGGCGGCACGTAGACGACGGAGGCGTTGGCACCGGTGGCGTCGACGGCCTCGGCCACGGTGCCGAAGATGGGGATCTCGACTTCGTATTCGGCGGGGCGGCCCGGCACCCCGGAGTGATCGGTCTCTCCGCTGAAGGTCTCCTTCTCCCCCGCCCGGGTCGGATGAACGGCGCCCACCATGTCGGTGCCGTAGGCAATCGCCGTGTCGGTGTGGAACCGGCCGGTGCGCCCCATCCCTTGGACGATGACCCTGGTGTCGGTGTCGACGAGCACGCTCATCCCGCCAGCTCCACGATCTTCTGCGCACCGTCCTTCATGTCCGTCGCACTCACCACGTTGAGCCCCGATTCGTCGATGATCTGTTTCCCGAGCTCGACGTTGGTGCCCTCCAGCCGCACGACGAGCGGCACCTCGAGCCCGACCTCCTTCACTGCCTCGACCACGCCGGTGGCGATGGTGTCGCACTTCATGATCCCGCCGAAGATGTTGATGAAGATGCCTTTGACGTTGGGATCTTTGGTGATGATCTTGAACGCCGCCGTGACCTTGTCGGCCGTGGCCCCGCCGCCGACATCGAGGAAGTTGGCCGGCTCCCCACCGAAGTACTTGATGATGTCCATGGTGGCCATCGCCAGCCCTGCGCCGTTCACCATGCAGCCG
Organism: Acidimicrobiia bacterium; assembly: GCA_041608535.1. Taxonomy (GTDB): domain Bacteria; phylum Actinomycetota; class Acidimicrobiia; order Spongiisociales; family UBA5794; genus JBFISM01. Next base: position 1,983 of record JBFISM010000143.1, on the reverse strand, counting down.
ATGTTCCCATCGAGCTTGATGAAGCTGAGGTCGTGCTCGGCGGCCTCGGTCTCCGCGTCGTCCTCTTCCGTCTCGTCACGCAGCTCGGCGATGTCGGGATGCCGGTAGAGGGCATTCGATTCAAAGCTCATCTTGCCGTCGAGCGCCATGACCTTGCCATCGGCGGTGACCACGAGCGGGTTGATCTCCACGAGGTCTGCGTCCAGTTCGACGTATGCGTCGCTCAATGTCTCGAAGAAGCGGACCGCATTGCGGTGGGCGTCCCCTTCCAGCCCGAGCCCGGTGGCCAGCCTTGCTGCTTGGAAGTCGAGCAGCCCGAAGGCCGGATCGATCTCCTCGCGCAGGATCTTCCCGGGTGTCTCCTCGGCAACGACTTCGATCTCGGTGCCACCCTCGGTGGAAGCCATCACGATGTTCCGACTGATCGCTCGGTCGAGCAGAACCGACAGGTACAGCTCGCGCTCGATGTCGATGCCTTGCTCGACGTACAAGCGGTTGACTTGCTTGCCCTCGGGCCCGGTCTGCACCGTCACCAGTGTCGAGCCGAGCATCTTCGTTGCCAGATCGCGTACCTTGGCTTCTGCGGCAGCGATGGCCTCCTCCTCAGTTGCGGCGGACGGTCCGTCCGTGACCACCGTGACCCCGCCGAGGTCGGGATGCTCCTTGAACCTCCCCTTGCCCCGGCCCCCGGCATGGATCTGCGACTTCACCACGACAACGCGGTTCCCGGTCTGCTCGATGAGCGGCCGCACCGCAGCCACCGCCTCGTCCACCGTCGCAGCCGGGAACCCCAGCGGCACCGGAATACCCCGCTCCTGCATGAGCGCCTTGGCCTGGTATTCGTGGATCTTCACCGTGAGGGCTCCTTTCGGCGACGAACCTTAGGCTGCAGCGCGCGCTGGGCGCGCGTCAGAGCCGGGAGTTTGGGTCAGCCGGAATCGAGCGTGGCGTGCACCCAGTCGGCGATGGCGGTCAACGATGTTCCCGGCGTGAAGATCTCGGCGAGACCCTTGTCCTTGAGCACGGGGATGTCGGCATCGGGGATGATCCCGCCACCGAACACGATGATGTCGGAGGCGTCCCGCCGCTCTAGCTCTTCAACCACCGCCGGGAAGAGCGTCATGTGAGCGCCGGACAGCACCGAGAGCCCGATCGCCTGCACGTCCTCCTGGATGGCCGTCTCGACGATCTGCTCCGGTGTCTGGAACAACCCCGAATAGATCACCTCACAGCCCGCATCACGCAACGCCCGGGCGACGACCTTGGCCCCTCGATCGTGGCCGTCGAGGCCGGGCTTGGCGATGAGGATCCTGGGTGGCACGCCGGCATGGTAGTGAGCCATACACTCGGCCTCGGAGACGACGCCATGCGGTGGCTTGTCTGGATCGACGTCGCCGCGACCCGCTTCGAGGTGCTCTCCGGTCCGGTGCCGACCACGTCCCTCCCGATGCCTCACACGGTGCCGCCGCAGCCAGATCTGGATCGGGAGGCTGACGCATCACTGCTGGTGTAGAGATAGCGTGGGATCGTCGACCGAGGAGCGCACCATGGCGGAACTGACCAAGGAGTACCGGGCCTACATCCGTGTCAGGCTCACCGACGAGCTGCTACCGAGCCCCGTGGTGACAAAGGATGAGCTGCGGGCGATGCTGGAGGCCGCCCTCCGCGTCGGAGATTCGGATTCGCCCGTGGTCTCGGTGTCCGTGGCCGACCCGCGGGGGTGAATCCGGGCCTTCATGGCCGTGCGAGGTCGCGCGCAGACCGCGCAGATGCCGGGCCGCCTCGGCTACGACCATCCTCGACAACCGACCGAACATGCCCAAGTCCTCTGGAGCCGGGAGCCGGAACAGCGCGATCCTGAGAGTAGAGAGCCGTGCTCAAGCACGAGAGAGGAGGTTGCGGATGAGGACGATCGAACGCCTCGAACATGACGTCGCGACCTCGCCGCCGAAGATGCGCCGAATCTGGGTGATCGTGGCCGAT
>JBFISM010000142.1:0-9519 GCA_041608535.1 Acidimicrobiia bacterium | reverse complement strand
GTGGTGTCGGCGGGGATGGCCTCGTCTTCCGCCGTCGTCTCCGCTTCGGCATCTCGGGCAGCCACAGCCTCCGCCTCTGCCCGTGCTTCCTCTGCGTCGCTCGCCGCTTGTGTGGCTTCGGCCGCCGCCGCTTCGCCGGCCACTGCGTCGTTGGTGGTGTCAGCCTCCACTGCGGTAGCTGCGGCATCGGCGGCATCATCTGCTGCCTGCTGGGCGGTGGTGGTTGCGGCCGCAGCTGCAGTGTCCAGCTCGAAATCGAAGCTCTCCGTGCGCGACACGAGGATGATGAACCCGAGCGCGAACAGCAGCGTCGCCACGAAAATCGGCGACCGACGGCCACCCAACAGCTTCGTTGCGTCGGTGCTGTGATATGCGGCCTCGGCGAGCTCCGCACCGTATCGCGCGTTGACGTCGCTCAAAGTCTCGGCTCGGTCGTCCGCTCGGAAGATGCTGCGGATCCATTGGCCGCGAATCGTGCCGACTCGCTGCCGGTCGTACATGAAGTACATCAGAGCGGGAAACATCGTCAGCAAAGCGACGTACGTCACCTGGATGAGCCGGGCGATGAACGCCGATTCGAGCCCCGGTTTCACCGCCAGCCCACCGCGAAACTCGAGGAACGTCTTGAGGTCGGTGGCCATGGCGATGGCTATCGCCGGACCGATGGCACCCACGAGGATGACGAACACCAGGGCGCCGTATTGTCTCGTCAGACGGACGGTCTCGTTGCCTTTCGCAAAGGCGGCTCCCAGACCGAAGTCGATGTCGCCGGCCTCCGCATCCGCTTGGCGGTCGTCTTCCTGGCGAATGCGATCCCGCTTGCCCCCCTGGTGCAAGACGATTGCGATGATCGCAGCGCCAACCGCAACCACGACGAGCGCTTCCCGGCGCCACATCGTCCCGAACTGGAGAACGCCGAGGGCGAAGCCGGCCACGACGAGGATTACCCCGACCGTGGCGAACGACGTCGACCAGACCGGAGACTGCTCCGGTTCGACGAACTTGCGAACGTGGACCAGTCGCTCCATCCGTGCCGAGCCGAGCTCATGGGCAAATGGCCGGAGCAGTTCGGCCGCCATGATTCGCTGACCAAGTGGAGCGATGTTGAGCTGCTGGCCGTTTGCATTGGTGATGTCGAGCGCTCGTGGTGTTTGATTGGAGACGACGTATCGACATCCGTTGCTGAACGCCATGGCGGAATTCGAAGCCATCGGTTCACCTCCCTGGCATCGGTGAGGGGACGCACCCCATAGACCAAAAATACGTGAAAATCGGGTCTGCGGCTCGGGGTGGTCTGTCGAGTGTGCTTCGGACGTCGATTATGTGGTGAATAAGCACACTCGACGAGTGTCTACCTCGGGCAGTAGATGTCGATGCGGACGCCAAATGGGTCGTCGATGTAGCCGATGCGCATCGGTTCGTACATCTCGGTGTTGCGGGGTGCGGATGAGCCCTTGACACCGGCGGCCATGAAGGCGCTGTAGAGACGGTCGACTTCTTGCGGCGTCGCCACCTGGATGGCGAACTCGACGTTGGTGGTGGACCCCTTCGGGTCGGTGCCCGCCTTACTCGGAAACACGGTGAGCCAAGTCGATCCCATCTTCCAGCCCCACACGCCCCGTTTCGGGTCGTCCAGATCGAGCGGCCCGAACACCGACGCGTAGTACTCGAGCGCCGCCTCGTGATCGGCCGGATACAGGCTGACGTAGTTCAACCCAACGATGTCAAAACGAGCCATGGACGGAGTGTATGGCCTCGTCGAGTGTGCTTGGAACGCCGATTACGCGGCGAATAAGCACACTCGACGAGAGAGCTACCGACCCAAGACCACCGTCTTGATGCCGTGGGGGTCGGTGATGTCGAGCCCGGTGGCAGTCACGTTGGAGATGGGCAGAACTTGGGTGAGCTGACCGGTGCGGCCCGTGGGGCTCACCGTGACCACGCCGAGTCCGGGAGACCGGCCCGGGCTGGCGATCTGGGTGGCCTGATCTCCGGGACAGTCCTGCGCCGTCTCGTCGACGAACTCGGGAATCGCGGTCAGGGGGCAGAAGCCACGCATCGCCACGAACATGCGGTTGCGCTGCGGGTTGGTGTCGATCACGTCGTGCGTGGGATTGGGAACGGCCGCCGTCGCCAGGCTGAACGTGTTGACCAGCCTGTCGGTGCGGGTGTCGATCACCTTCATGGTGTTGTCCATGCGCATCGCCACCCACAAGAAGCGTTGCCCGGCGGCGAACATCGGTCCGTGCGCATCGCCGCGCTGCACAGCGGATTGGGCTGGTGACAGCAGCGGGATGGTGCGCAACAGGTCGTCCTTCACTCCGTTGCCCAGCGTCTGCATGTTCCACACGTAGACGTTCTCGGCATCGCCGAGCGCCTTGCTACCCGAGTTGGTGTACATCCGGCGCCCATCGGGGTGCTGGATGAGACCGCAGCCGACGCCGGGCGCTTCGGCGGCGGAGTAGACCTCTTCGAGCACCGGCGGCATCGTGATATCGCCGACGTTGAAGATGGCCATACCCCCACCGGTGAAGTTGACGAAGAGGAACTGGCTGTCCGGGGTGTAGTTGCTGCAGATCGGATGCGGGTCGAGATAGCCGAGCTGGTCCTCCAGCGTTCCGCTGGCATTGGCGGCAATGGACAGCTCGACCTCGTGCTCGACGGCGTAGGTGTTGCTGGCGTAGTCGGTGCTGATGATGATCACCCGCCCCTCGGCGATGGCGACGGCGCCAATCTGTGTCGAGTCCGGCGAAGGCCCGGCCATGTGGAGCTGACCGAGACCACCGAGGTTGCCAACGATCGTGCGCGTGGCGACGTGGATGATCTGCACATCACCGGAGGCGACATTGGAGATGATCCCGTGGGTCGCCTCGACGTTGAACCCGAGGATGTGGGGGCGCTTGGCGATGGGGAATCCAGCATCAGTGGCGGCGACGGCGAGATCGATGACTTCGGGCACCGGGTGGACGTCGCCGCTGCGCAGACCTGTGTAGATGTAGAGGTTGCCGCCGCCTTCGGCGTGCGTATCGGACTGATCCAGGGCCCATACCTCGAAAGGCGTCGCGCTGCGGGGCGGGAAATCTTGCCCGGCCGCACTCGGAACAGTGGCAACGATGAGACAAACGGCGCCCGTGATGGCGAACGCCCAACGGGACCTGTGCCTGGTCAAGGTGCTCTCTCCTCACACAACCTGTGCGCTCTCGCAACCAAGAGCGAGACCGCCGCGACCGGCTGCGGCTCGCATTCCGAGCGTACCGATCCGTTTCCGGGTGTGGCGGCCGGTTCTGTCTGCGGCTGCGCAGCGACGATGTGATGAACCCGCCGCGACGAGGTCACTCCCCGGCGATGACGAACTGGTCGGCGAGCGGCATACCCCGCTCCACGGGCTCGCCGTTGGCGACGAAGTCGACAAACACCATCGGGAGCCCAGTAGCTCCCTGTCCAAAGACGGGCTGGTCCTGGGCGTGCATGTGGATGTGGGGGTGGGAGGTGTTGCCCGAGTTGCCGACGAGACCTATCTGCTGGCCGGCGGTCAACACATCGCCTTCGGCGACGGTGATGCTGCCAGGCTGGAGGTGGGCAATGAGCACGTACTCGCCGTCCGCCACCTCGATGACGACGTGGTTGCCGGCCGGGTTGACGATGTTCGTGGTCTCCCGTGGCGTCTCGTCGGGCTGGCCGTCGACCACGGTCACCACGGTGGCGGCGGCGGGTGCCAGCACCGCTTGCCCATACGCCCAGTAGTCGGTGTTCTGCGTCCCATCGCCGGAGTGCACTCCCCCGTCCTTCCACACCCCGATGTCCAGGGCATGCCGCTGGTCCGGGGCGACGATGTGGTAGTTCTCCAGCTCGGTGCTGCCACCCCACGCGATGTGCCACAACCCATCGAACGGCAGGCGGTACTCGACGGCGCTCTCATGGTCCGCCGCAGGGTCGTCCGGCAGCAGCGCGCGTGGCACGAAGGAGACGGACGTGATGTCGTCGGCGGCGTTCCAGGCGACCGTCATTGCCAGAGCCGCACCGTCGCCCCAGGCGAGGTCGGATTGATAGATGCGCAGATCGGGACTCAGCTGGAAGGCACGATCGGCGGTGACATCACCGAGCACGCCTGCGGCCTCGATCTGCTGCCGCACACCGCGCAGGTTGTCGGCGCTCAGGTCGAGGGCAGCGGCGGCACTGAGCTTGTCGTGCAACGTTTCCATGTCGTCGTTGACGAACAAGTCGGCGACGGTGCGGCCTTCGGCGAGGTCCTCAGCCACCACTGCCTCGTAAGCGTCTTGGACCTCGGCATACGACGCCGGCGGCGGTGCGGCTGCGGGAACAGGCGCAGCGATCGTCGTCGTTGGAGCCGTCGTCGTGGTGGTCGTCTCGAGAGCCGGGGTGGTCGCAACCGCCGTCGTCGGCACCACCGTTGTGGTCACAGCGGTCGCCGTGGTGTCCGGTCCGGCCGTGGTGGTAGTCGCTGCCGGCTCGCCATCACCGCATGCACCGGCGAGAACGGCAATGACTGCGAGAACGAGCGTGCGCCGGGCCAGCGGGTAGCCGCGCCTCCCGATCGCGTGACGCTTGCGGCGCAAGGGCACCCCCCAAGATCTGGTGTCCGGCATCGACCCTACCCACCAGGCCGGGCGTTCGAGGGCGGTTCGATTCCCGAACAGCTACGGCCGGGTCCGTGCCGGGGCGACACGGTCTCCGGTGGCATGCTCGAAGCTTGTTCCGTCGGATCTGGCTGAATACGCTCGCGATACGTTGCGCCGACGCACCACCCCTGCTCACATTGGATCGAAGCCGCATGGGACATGCCTCCAAGCACAACGGTCCGCAGCGGACCGGCGATATTGCGCCGGTCGATGCATCTCGACAGCGCCTGTCGATCGCCAAGAAGCGAACCGGTCGTCCTTGATCTACGGGCCCGGCGGCGCCTCGAAGATCGACGCCCGTCGCTCGGCGGGCTGGGCACGAGAATCATGACGATGCTGCTACGTGTGCGCGACACCGAGTCCCCGTACGAGGTTCGATCAGGACAGTTTCATGTGGGCAACGGCAAGCTCGACATCGCCCTCGAGCTCGGGATAGGCGATCACGACGAGGAGGACCTTCCGCCGGACATCCTCGTGCGATTCGCCAACCTTCCATTCACTTCGGCTCCGACCAAGCTGACCGTGAACGACCGACACGATCATTGGGACGCAGACGACGGGGCGCCGCACGCATACGTCTACAGCGGCTTCCACCACGCCGCCGTGTCGGGGTGGATCGACGTTCTCACGCGCGACGAAGGACGACTCACGGTCGACGTCACCATCGTCACCGACGACGTCAACCGCTATGACGAAGCAGCCCGCCCCAGCACGCTCACGGGCCGGGTCGTCTTGTCGGCGCATCCGAGGGACGAGATGTGGAGCGTCTAGCGGATCCCGCTCGCTCCACGGACCCTCGCTACAACGTTGCCGTGACGACTGCGCTCACTGCGCTCGGGTCGGTCCCGCTGCGCCGGATCCAATCCTCGAGGTTGCGCGGCCGGTAAGAGGAGTCCGCATTCCACCTGCGGAACACCGACGGGTCGATGGTCTCGTTGATCACGTGAGAATGCCCCGCTCGGCTGCGAGTCTCCCGAGGGGGGCGCCCGATCGCTCGGCGATGACGCCGGTTCAGCCTTGCCAGCCGGTACAGACCGAAGCCGAATGACCGGAAGCTGTCACCATGCGGACCCAGCTCCACGTCTGGTGCCGGTACGAGCGCTCTGGTGAATTGCAGGCCACGATCTGCGGCTTTCGATTGCATCCATGCGAGCGGGACCGTGGCCAGATCGCCACTCCCGCCCACATCGCCGTGGTCGCCGACGAACCACCGCTGTTCGAGCGTTTGATCGTCGTTGAGCGGGCGGAAGGGCGCATTCGCCGGCTGGAACCCCGTCCACAGCGTCGCATCGAACGCGTTGCGGTGCTCATCGATGGCGACGGCGTGATACATGTTCTTGTAGAGCGTCGATGGATACGTGTTGTGAAAGGCGAACGTGCTGCGACTCAGCCCGCGGATGCGTCCGAAGGGGACACCGAGGGCCCCGACCGTGTCCCACACGCCGATGAACTCGATGTCCACCCGCCGTGACTGTTCCATGAACCGTTCGTCCTCGGGTGAGATCGCCCTCCCGGTGAGCCGGGCGAAGTCGAGCTCATGGAGCGCCGTGACCTCCTCGCCGCGGCGATACCGCTCGAAGATGTCGTCGACATCGAGGGCCGCACTGCGCTGCAGCAGCCCGCACCGCGCAATCATGCCTCCCAGCGTGCGCGCCGTGTACGCCCCCCGGCTGAACCCGAACAGGAAGATGTGGTCGCCGTCGTCGTAGTTGTCGGCCAGCCACTCATATGCGGTACGGACATTTCGCGCCAGCCCCTTGCCGAGGGCACCACCCCGAAAGCGCTCCAAGAAACGGGTGCCGACGCCGGCGCCGTAATGGACGAGCTGCGTCTGCCCGTTGTCGGGGGTCACCTCCTGCAGCCGGGTGACGTTGGTCCGACTGGACGGGTCGTTCCACGTCCCGTCGAGGAACACGGCCAACCGCTTCATGACTTCCTCCTCGCATAGTCACTACATCTGGTATCGAGAACGTGGCTAGCGATCGGCCACCCTGGGGCCGGTCAGCTCTTCCCGGGCGCATCGGCGATGCGACCACCCACGCTCAGCCGAGAAGCTCCCCCAGCGTTCTGCCGGCAGCCCCCTCGACCAGTTCGACGGCATACTCAGTCGCTTCTCCCATCGCCTCGCCACCGATCCGATCTGCAACCGCAATGAGCCGACGCACATTGGCAACGTCCTGTTCCTCGAAGCGATAGGCGAGGAGATCGTCGGTCGTGACCACCCGCCGAGCCATCGACCCCAGGGTGGCCCGCAGGGCGCGGCGACCGTCGGCACTGAGAGCCACCTGCACCACCTCGACGCGATGGCGATGCACGAGGTCCACCAGTTGCGCACCCCGCTCGGTCTCCCGCAGGCGCGCCTCGGCGGCACGGGCGAAGTCGCGCCGCCTTCGTCGCCGTCGATAGGGCCACCGAGATCCTTTCTCGACGATCTGCAGCCACGCCGGAGACCTGAAGGCTTTCGACTGTGACCCCTCACCGGCCGACTCGTCGCCATCATCACCGAAGAGGGCATCGATCAAGGACCGAAGAACCCCCACGCATACGGTGGTCAGGTCGAGGTCGTCGACTACCGCTTGAAACGGGTGGCCGACACCGTCGTTCGCCGCACCGCCCCAATGGATCCCCACGACCCGGCGCCAGGGGTGACCATCAGGGTGATCCCGCTCGAGGTACAGCGATCCGGAATCGCCTCCCTTGGAGAAGTCGTTTCCGTCCCCGTCGATCCAGAGGTCGTTGTGAGACCCGTAGTGTCCACTGTCGTAGTCGACGAGGTCGACGATGCCGCAGGTCAGGCCGGTGGTCTGGCCTGTCTTCTGCACGATCATGTCGAGCTGGGCTTCGGCGAATTCGTACACCCCCGGCCCTCCGCACTCGATCGCGAGCTCGTAGACGTCGTCGGACACCGGGGCCGCGATCGAGACGTCCAGCGTTCCCGAGCGCAGCACATCGGCAATGTGGTCGGCCGGCAGCGCTGCGCCGTCGAAGATCGATTGTTGGCTGATATCGGTACCAGCTGTTCCCCCAAACACGTGATCATTCGAGATGACCACGATTTGGTCGGTTACGTTGTCCCACAGCCAGCCACCCAGGGTCCCGCCGTTCGAGACGGTCGTCGGCGGTCCCCCGCTGTAGCCTCCCGGAACGGGACGAACCCGTGCTTCCAGGTCGACGTCGCACTCACCGCATTCGACCTCGGGAACCGGAATCGGTCGTTCAACGACGTCGATCGGGATCTCGATCTCCTCTCGGTCCCGATTCACGTAGCGCACACTCTTCGGGATGAGTCTTTGTGGTGGTACCTCCTCCGCCGGACGCTTGCGTTGGACATGGACGACAATTGCGAGCTCGTCTGTCTTCTTGCCTGCAATGCGCCGGCGCCCCACCCCAATGCCATGCACGTCCGGGTTCTTCAGCAACTCATCTCCAAATCGGGCCTTGGCCTCCCGCACCGCTCGTAACCGGGCTTCGTCAACCATCGAGACTCTTCCTTTCGGATGGGCCGCTCCCCGCCGCATCCACTGCTCCCAGTTCGAGGCTACGCGTCCAATGCACGATCCGGAGGGGATGGAGGGCACGTCTCACAGGAAGCTGGCTCCTGCCTCGTGCATGTCGAGTGCTTCGACTTGGACTGGTTCTTCAGGAACGGTCCCGCATATGCGTCGTCCGCTGGTCGGCGCTCACCGAGCGCTCGACGATGCCGTTCCATCAAGACAGAGAGGGCCGGGACGCAAACGACGTCCCGGCCCTGAAGATGATGTGTCAGCCGCTGGTCGAACCGTAGAAGGCTCCGTGAACGATGGCCTGTTCCACGTCGGCGATGAGTCCGCGGATCGTGTATGACGCCGAGTATGTCCCCGATGCCCCTGAATGACTGCCGGTGCCGCCGGTGATCTCGGCATTGATGTCGAGCCTCGCCAATCTGGTACCCGGGTTGAAGCACAGGCTCCCGTCGATGAGCTCTGAGAACAGCAGATCCCCGTTGCTGTAGCGGCGGACGATGCTGTAGGCCACTGCCGTGCCCTCGATTTCACCTTCCTCACAGAGACCGGTTTCCCCAAAGGCGACCTCGACGACGCCTTCATAGCTCGGGTTGCCGTTGCCCCGGGCTGCGCCGCTCCAGAAGTTCGCCTGCAGGCCATCGCCGTTTGTGTCGAAGCTTGTGTCGATGAAGTTCCCGCTGACCTGCTCGTTCAAGTTGGACGCCTCGGCCGTGCCCAAAGCCACAAGGGCCACGACTGCCAGCGCCAGCGCGGCAGCCAGCGTCCCGATCCGCATTGCGATCGTCATATTTCTCTCTCCTTTGTACCTTTCCTGAATGACGTGCTTCACCTCCACCGACCCAGGCACGTTCGGTCACCGCTGATTGACCAGCTAACACGCCGATCGAACGCAACACAACGCGTCGATCTGCAGCGTGAGCTAAAGGTCTCGTTGCAGCGGGCATCGCAACGGAATTGCGGACCATCTGCCACGGGTTCGTCCGCTTCCCACCTCCCTTCCTTACGCTCTGGTGGGGCGTGTCGACGTCAACCCACTACCTAACATACGCATCTCTTCTCTTCGCTGAGCGGCGGATTCCGGGTTTCTTGAAGGAGAATCTGCACCGAGGTACGCCGATCTGCGCCTGGCGTGCTCTCCGAGCGCAGGACTACTTGAACTCGAAATCGGCGGTGCGGTTGGTGACGCCGTCGTCGAGATCGAGCGACATCGTGCGGCATTCACCCGAGTACGACTTCGGCGTCTTCCAATTGAACTGCCAGTAGCCGTCGCCGAGGTACTGGAGTCCGGAGGTGCCTGCGGCGACTTCCATCATGGCCCCAACAGCGCCACAGGACGCAGGAGTCTCAAAGCTCTCCACACCGAGAAAGCTCGCCGG
>JBFISM010000141.1:0-9592 GCA_041608535.1 Acidimicrobiia bacterium | reverse complement strand
GCACGGTGGTACTCGTCGTCGAGCGGATGTGCGGCGATCTCGGCGCCGAAGTCGCAGCGGTTGGCGGCCAACTCCTCCTCGCTCAGCTGTTCGTCGCCGCAGATGTTGACGCCGGTGTTGGGGTTCACTCCGCCACGCGAGCCGAGCCCGTACTGGACGGTCTTCACCTGCATGTCGTACCAGTTCTCCCAAAACGTGCACAGGATGCCGCCGTGATGGGTCATGTCGCGGTACCAGTCGGCTGCTCCCTCCCAGACGCACATGGCGGCCAGGTGGGGTGGCTGCAACGAGGCGACATGCCACTGATTGATCCCGTAGTACGAGATCCCGTTGAGCCCGATCTTGCCGTTGGACCACGGTTGCACCGCCGCCCACTCGATGCAGTCGTAGAAGTCCTTTGTCTCTCGTGGGGAGAAGTGGTCGACATAGCCGGGTGAGCGCCCGGTGCCCCTCGAATCGATCCGAACACAGGCGTAGCCGTGAGGCACCCATTTCTCCGGATCGACGACCTCCCAGTTCTGGTACTTGTTGGTCGACCCCGCCGTGACGTCCGGGTGCTGTGTCGCCATGCGCTCCCAGGCACTCACGTATCCCGTCTGGAACGGCAAACCCTTGGCGTAGGGACCGTACGACAAGATGACAGGATGCGGATCGTCATCCTGCGGCCGGTACACGTCGCAACGGAGCACGATTCCGTCGTCCATCTCGATGGGTACGTCCCAATCGATGCGCATCCCGTCGCGGTCTTCCGTGACGTAACCGGCCTCAACCATCTGTCGACTCCGTTCTCGCCTGCTGCATCATGGCGTAGACCGTCTCCGGCTGCAGCGGGTGCCGGTCGACGACGACGCCGTACTCGCTGAGGGCGTCTTCCACTGCCGACACCACGGCAGCCGCCGCCGGGATGGTGCCACCCTCCCCGGCGCCCTTCACCCCGAGCGGGTTGAACGGGCTCGGGATCTCGGTGTGCAGCTTGATGAACGGCGGTATCTCCGCCGCCGACATGATCCGGTAGTCCATGAACGTCGTGGCCAGCGGCTGCCCGTCCTCGGAGAAGACCACCCGTTCCGACAGGGCATTGCCCAACCCGTGAGCCACGCCGCCGTCGATCTGTCCCTCCACGATCATGGGGTTGAGCATCACCCCGCAGTCGTGGGCGACGACGTAGCGCACCACGGCAACATGTCCGGTATCGGGATCGACCTCGACCTCGGCGACGTGGGTGCCGTAGGCGAATGCCGGACGCTGCATTTGGAAGGCGACGTCTGCGGCCAGCCCGGGGGCGGTGCTCCCGCCGGGCAGGTGAGCGGCGGGCACACCTTGCATGGCGGTCGCCAGCTCCGCCAGGGTCACTGCAGCATCCGGCTGGCCGGCCACTTGCACCGCACCACCGTCGAGCACCATGTCCTCGGGAGCCGCCTCCATGCGCTCTGCGGCGAGGTGCCTCGCCAGCGTCGCCACCTCGGCTGCGGCGAGATGAACCGAGGAGCCGGCAGTGACCGCAGTCCGGCTGGCGGCAGTCGACACGCCGTACCCGTACCGTCCGGTGTCCGCCGAGATCACCCGCACCCGTTGCGGGTCGATCCCGAGCTCCTCGGCGACGAGCTGGGAGAAGACGGTGGCGTGGCCCTGGCCTTGGGAGGCAGCCCCGGTGGTCACCACGACATCACCCGACGGCAGCACCTCCACCCGGGCGCCCTCGAATGGCCCGAGCCCGGTGTCCTCCACATACGACGCGATTCCGAGGCCACGTAGCTTGCCGCCGCGCCGGCTCTCCTCCCTGCGCTCAGCAAACCCCGTTGCCGCGGCGAGCGCATTGTCCAGAGCCTGGTGATAGTCCCCGCTGTCGTAGGTGAGATATCTGCCGTCGCGGGCTCGGATCGGCACCTCATAGGGGAACGCATCCGCAGGGATGAAGTTGCGCCGCCGCACCTCGGCGCGACCAAGACCCAGTTTGCGGGCGATCGCATCGACCACACGCTCGATGGCGAAGATGGCATAGGGCCGACCGGCGCCGCGGATGGGATTTGTGGGCGGCTTGTTGGTGTAGACCACATCGATCACAACGTCGAGAGCGCCCACCATGTATGGCCCGGGCGTGAGCATGAGACCGGTGGCCGGCAAGATCACCCCGTAGGGAACGTATGCGCCGTTGTCGTGGATGGTGCGCCCCCGCAGACCACGGATCCCGCCGTCGTCATCAACGGCGACTTCGAAGCGGTTCGTCTGGTCGCGTTGCTGGCACATGGTGAGGAAATGCTCCCGCCGTCCCTCGACCCACTTCACCGGGCGTCCCAGCCGGCGGGCGGCTGCCGGCACCGCATAGTCCTCGCAGTAGAGGGCGGCCTTGGGCCCGAAGCCGCCGCCGACGTCGGGGGCGATCACCCGCACCACATCGAGCGGCAGCTCGAAATAGCCGGCGAGGCTGCGGCGCAGGAGAAAAGGCGATTGTGTCGATGACCACACGAGGAGCTGGCCGAGCGTCTCGTCCCACTCGGCGAGAACACCCCTCGTCTCGATGCTGGCGCAGGCGCCTCGGTGCTGATGCACCTCGACGGGAATCACATGAGCGGCACCGGCGAATGCCTCGTCCACGTTCCCGTACGCGGCCCGCAACGTGGTGACGAGATTGGAGCCGCTGTCAAGATGGACGAGCGGCGTGGTGTCGTCGAGGGCCGTCAAGTGATCGACAACCACGGGCAAGGGGTCGTAGTCGACGAACACGGCCGCAGCCGCATCGACGGCTTGGCGGCGGCTGTCGGCGACCACCATCGCCACCGGCTCGCCCACATAGTGCACCGCACCGTGCGCCAGCGGGCTGCCCTGTTTCGAGTCCTCGAGGAAGGGAGTCGGGAAGAGATTGGGCATCGGGGCCATGACGCCGAGGTCTGCCGCCGTCCACACGGCGACGACACCAGGCATGTCCGCAGCAAGCGATACGTCGATCTCGCCGACGGTGGCATGGGCCAGCGGTGAGCGCACGAAAGCCGCATGCAGGGTGCCCCGCCGGGCGATGTCGTCGACATAGTTGCCCCGGCCGGTGATCAGCCGCTGATCCTCCACACGGCGCAGCGGCCGCCCGATGTACGAGCTGTGCCGGCTCACCTGCCGTCCCCGGCCGCGTTGCGGATTGCCTTCCACACCCGGTACGACGTGAGCGGCATGTCGATGTGGGTGACGCCGAGCGGTCGGAGCGCATCGAGTACCGCATTGACCACGGCAGGGGGTGCCCCGATACAGCCGGCTTCGCCGCTGCCCTTCGCCCCCAGCGGGTTCGAGGGCGCCGGCGACTCCACCCTGCCGAGGTGCAGCGGCGGCATGTCGGTGGCGTGAGGAATCGAGTAATCCATCATCGTCGACGTCAGTAGCTGGCCGTCCTCGCTGTACACGATGGCCTCATACAGCGCCTGCCCCAGGCCTTGGGCGATCGAGCCGTGGTTCTGCCCCTCGACGATCATCGGGTTGAGGACCGTGCCACAGTCGTCGACTGCGATGTAGTCGAGCACCGTCACCTCGCCGGTCTCCGCAGCCACCTCCACCACGGCGACGTGTACTCCGTTGGGGAAGGTCTGCGCCATGGGTGAGTACATCTCTTCTGCGCTCAGCGAGACCCCCCGGGCGGTGGCGTGCTTCTTCACCTCGGCGAGCGAGATCTCGCTACCGGGTGCACCGACGACCCTGAAGGCTCCCGCGGCGACAACGAGGTCGTGTGGCGAAGCCTCCAGCGCATCGGCGGCGATCTGTTTGGCCCGGTCGAAGACCACTCCGCTCGTGCGCCACACCCCGGAGGCTCCGATCTGGGCGGAGCGGCTGGCCATCGAACCCCACCCATCGGCGACCCGGCTGGTGTCGCCACCGATCACCGTCACCCGCTCGATGGGGAGCCCGAAACGCTGCGCCGCCACCTGCGCCCACACCGTCTCGTGCCCCTGCCCGTTCGACGTCGACCCCGTGTACACGGTGAGCGAACCATCGTCTTCGACGTCGACGCGGGCAAACTCGGCAGAATCGGCCGGCCCCCCGGCCCGCTCCACGAACGCACCGATTCCGATGCCGAGCGGGTTCCCACCTTCTTCCTGCCGCCGTCCCTGTTCGCTTCGCAGCCCGGCGATGTCGACCATGCCCAGCGCCGTATCGAGAACGGCGGCGTAGTCACCGGAGTCGTACAACGCTCCGGTCTGGGTGCGGTACGGGAAGCTGGAGACGAAGTTGCGACGCCGCACCTCGACGGGGTCGCGCCCGGCGGCCGAGGCAAAGGCGTCCACGGCGCGCTCCATCGCATAGGCCGCCTCGGGTCGCCCGGCCCCGCGATATGGCGCCGTGGGCGCCATGGTGGTCAGCACCGAGATCGACTCCATCGTGAGGTGCTCGATGTCGTACAGGCCCTGGGCGGTGAGCCGGGAGTAGGTCGGCACCTGTGCGCTCGTGTGCGGGTACGCCCCGAGCCGCGCCTCGATACGGACGTGGGCCCGCTTGATCCTGCCTGTGTCGTCGCCGGCGAGCCGCACCGTGTGGGTCATGTCGCGGCCGTGGGTGCCCTCGAGGAGGTGCTCGCGCCGGCGCTGCAACCACCGCACCGGCCGTCCCAGCCGCTGCGCCAACTCGGCGACCACGAGGTACTCCGGATACAGCCTGCCCTTCATACCGAAGCCACCACCCACGTCGGGAACGACGACCTCGGCATCCATGCCGAGAAAACGCCGCAAGTGGCGCTTCATGTTGTGTGCCGATTGATGACCGACGTACACAGTCATGGTGTCGCCACGCGGATCGGCGAGCACTGCGAGGGGTTCGATCGCAACTGGTCCGAGCCGCTGGTTCTCCACCCGCACCGTGACCTCGATCGCGTGATCCCAATCCGCATCGGGATCACCGGTGACGTGGCGCTCGACGACGTTGCTGCCCGTCTCCGGGAACAGCAAGGACGCCCCCTGCAGCGACGTCTCCACGTCGAGCACAGGAGGGAGCGGGTCGATGTCGGGCCACAGCACCGCCACCGCATCGGCAGCCGCCTCGGCCGACTCGGCGACGACGACGGCGATCGGCTCGCCGACATGGCGCACCCGGTCGTGTGCCAGCAAGGGACGCGGCATACCGTCGACGGCGACCGGCCCGTACACCGGTATGTCTGCAACACCGAGCGCGGCGTGATCCCAGATCCCGACGATCTGGGGCATTTCCTCGGCAGAGCTCATGTCGAGTGACCCGAGCTCACCGTGGGCGAAGGTGGAACGAACGAAGGCGGCGTGCAGCATGCCGGGGAGCACGATGTCGCCGACGTAACGCCCCGCACCGGTGATCAGCCGCAGGTCCTCCTTGCGCAACACCGCTCGGCCGTGGAAGACATCGAGGACGCCGGTTTCACGTTCCATCCCAGGGTGCTCCCTCAGGCGGCGAGAAACGGACGGATGGCGCCGACGAAGGCCGCGGGATCCTCGAGTTGAGGGGCGTGGGCGACGCCGGGCAGCTCGACATAGCTGCAGTCCGGCATCGCCGCCGCGAGGTTCTTGCCCATCTCCGGTGGCGTCGGACCGTCCTCGCTGCCCACGACGACGAGGGCCGGAGTGGCAACGCCGGCAACCTCTTTCTCGTAATCGAAGGTCTCGAGCGCCCGACACGCAGTGATGAACGCTTCCGGGTTCATGGCCACGAGAACGGTGCGGCGTTCTTCCAGCATTTCGGGATGACTCGCGGCGTAGGCGGGGCTGAAGATGCGCCCCAGCGCCTGGTCCACGACCGCGTCCATGCCGCCGGTCGCCACCTTGTCGGCCATCGCGCGAAATGCCGGACGAGCCGCATCCGGGAACGTCGCCCCGCACCCGGCGAGGATGAGCTTGGCGAACGACCCGCCGTGGCGAATGGCGGTGCCGAGGGCGATGAAGGCGCCCAGCCCGTTGCCGAGGAGCGCCGTCGTCGCGGGTGCGAACTCACCGGAGCTGAGCAACGCTCCGATCACGTCGGCGGCGGCATCGATCGTGGGCTCGCTGGGCGGGGTCGCTCCATGTCCCGGAAGGTCCACGAGGGTCACTCGATGGTGGGTGGCGAGATCGTCGAGCACCCGGTCGTAGACATGCCGGTCGGTGAGGAGCGAGTGGAGCATGACGAGATCCGGACCTTCGCCATGACGTTCCACCGAAACCGGACCGGCTGCGGTATCGACCACGAAAACGCTCATGTCTCTCGCTCACCCTTCCCTCGACGCTGCGCACGGCACATCCTATAAGATCGATTGTCCGCGATTTGGCCGTACCGATCGGAGCAGGGGAGGAACCGTGACGAGGACCGTGAACCTGGCCAGCATCGGGCTGGGTTGGTGGGGAAACGTGCTGGCAGACGCCGCCAAGGCAACCGGGGAGGCGAACATAGTCGCCTGTTTCGCCCGCACTCCGGAGAAACGAGAAACCTTCGCCAACAAGCACGAATGTCGCGATGCCGCCTCCTACGAGGACATCCTCGGCGACGAGTCCATCGACGGCGTTTTGATCGCAACCTCGCATCGCAGTCACCGCTCGCTGATCGAGCAAGCGGCCGCCGCCGGCAAGCACGTCTTCGTGGAGAAGCCCCTCACCCTCGGCATCGAGGACGGCAAGGCTGCGGTGGCGGCCGCAGCCGAGGCCGGTGTCGTGCTCCAAGTGGGTCACCAGCGGCGGCGGATGACGGCGAACCGGCAGATCAAGGCGATGCTCGAGGCGGGGGAGCTCGGCGACATCGAAGTGATCGAGACCCACCAGTCGGTGCCCAACGGGCACAAGATGCCGCCGGAGGCGTGGCGGTGGGCGGCCGAGGAATCCCCGCTCGGCGGGATGACATCGCTCGGCATCCACAAGATAGACACGCTGCGCTATCTCGGCGGCCCGATCTCCGAAGTCCATGCGTTCACCAGAGCCGGTAGAGACGTCAGCATCGACGAGGTCACGGTACTCAGTCTGGAGTTCGAGAGCGGGGCGCTCGGCACCCTCGTCACGTCCTTCTTCACGCCGATGCTGTCTCGAGTGGCGGTGGCCGGGACCAAGGGTTCGGCATACATGGAAGGGGACGGCAAGATGCTGTTCCGCCAGGCCATCGACGAACCGATCCGGCAGCAGGTCGAGATCGAGCCCAATGACCCGATCCAGGACCAGCTCGCGGAGTTCGCTGCGGCAATCCGAGGTGAGACCACTCCGGAGACCGACGGTGACGTGGGTCTGGCCGCCGTTGCCGTCATGGAAGCAGCCATCGAGAGCGCAGCCACCGGTAAGTCGGTCGCCGTTCGGGATCACCGCTGACCGGCCCCAGCACGCGGAGGAGATTCGCCGTGACCGAGACAATCCGCAGACTCAACCCGCCCCAGATCGCCGGCCCGTTCGCCACCTACGCCCAAGGCGTTGCCATCGACGGCCCGGTGCGCTGGCTGTTCGGCGCAGGGCAGACCGGGGTTGCCGCCGATGGGACGACGCCGGGCGACATCGAAGGGCAGGCGCGTCTCGTCTGGGCGAACATGCGGGCCGTGCTCGCCGAGGCCGGGATGGGGATCGAGGACATCGTCCAGCTCAACATGCTGCTGGTCAACCGGGAGGACGCCGCCGGGGCCATGGCGGTGCGCAACGAGGAGCTGGACGATCACCGGCCCGCATCGACGCTCATGTACATAGCCGGCCTGGCGCGTCCGGAGTGGCTCATCGAGATCGATTACATCGCAGCCAAGGCCCTCGACTGACCATGGAGGGCTTCCGGCTGCACGAGTGGGGGGCCGACCCGGTCTGGGAGGAGCTGCCCGATCCGGTGGCCGGAGCCGGCGAGGTTCTCGTCGAGGTAGAGGCCTGTGGTGTCGGGCTCACCGTGCTCAACACGATGCGTGGGGACCTGGCCAACGACGTGACCCTGCTGCCCCGGGTACCCGGCCACGAGTTGGTGGGACGGGTGACCGCCGCCGGTTCGGGTGCCGACCCGATGCTCGTCGGCAAGCGGGTGGTCGCCTATTTCTATCTCGTGTGCGAGAGCTGCGAGTGGTGCACGGTCGGGCTGGACCCCCGGTGTAGCAACCTCGCCGGATGGGTCGGAGTGCACCGTGACGGGGGGTACGCCCCGCTCGTCGCGCTGCCCGAAGGCAACGTCATCGCCATCCCCGAGGGCATCGACCCGGTGGAGGCCACGGTGATCCCCGATGCGGTGGCAACTCCGGTGCACGTCGCCGCACGCGCCGGCATCGAGAGCCACGATCGGGTGATCGTTTTCGGTGCGGGCGGTGGTGTCGGTATCCACATGATCCAGGTAGCGGCGTACCACGGCGCCGACGTGGCCGGTTTCGACATCTCCAGGGACAAGTTCGACACCATCCGAAGAAGCGGCGCCCGCCCGGTCGACGCCTCGGATCTCGCAGCCGTCCACCCCGCCGAAGTGTTCCCGGACGGGCCGCCAACCGTGGTAGTGGACTTCGTGGGCACGGCGGAGACGGCACGCTGGGCCCTCGACGGTCTCGCCATGGGAGGGCGGCTGGTGTGTCTCACCACCTTCCGCAACCGCCCATTCGAGATCACGTCTCGCGAGATGGTGTTTCGGGAGCTGTCCGTGCTCGGCAGCCGGTACAGCCACAAACAGCAGGTGGCCGAGGCGGCCGATCTGGTCGCATCGGGAGCGGTGCGCCCTGTGATCGGAGAGGTGCGCAAGCCGCAAGAAGCCCTCGAGATCCATACCGCTCTCCTCGATCGCACCCTGGCGGGGCGGGGGGCGATCGATTGGCGATTGGCTTGACCACGTCCGAGATCACCGACTTCCGCCTCCCGGAGCACGTCGACGGCATCTTCGTCGGTGGCGGTCACAACGCCCTGGTGTGCGCTGCGTACCTCGCCAAGGCCGGTCTGCGCCTCGTCGTCTTCGAGGCGGCGCCGCAGATCGGCGGCGGCACCACCACCGCCGAGGCCACCTTGCCTCTCTTCAAGCACAACCTCCATGCGTTCTTCGTGCGGTGGACCCCGGATTACGCGGTGTGGACGGATCTCGACCTCGACCGTTTCGGGGTGCGTTCCATCTACCCGGAGGTGCAGAACGCCGTCCCCTTCGACGGTGGAGACGCCGCCCTCGTCACCTACGCCGACATCGGCCGCTCGGTCGATGCCATCGCCCGATTCTCCAAGAAGGACGCCGCGACCTACGCCCGGCTGTACGGCGAGTTCGATGCGCTGACCCGGCACATCGACACCCCGATGCGGTTCGGTGCGCCGCTCGCTCCGGAGCGATTGGGTGAGGTGCTCAAGCGATCGGAGATGGGTCGGCGCTGGATGGAGCTCGATGCGCAGTCGCCCCTCGATGTGGTGCGCAATGCCTTCGAGTTCGAGCCATTGCGCTCGCTGATCCTGTTCAACGTCTCGGTGCGAGGGTACGTGCCCAACCTCGACGTTCCCGGGATCGGATCCATCGTGGCGCTGGCGCTGTCCAACTCCCACGGCGGCAGGCTCATCGAAGGCGGCACCTTCGAAGTAGCTCGAGCGATCGCCGCCGCCGCGATCGATGCGGGTGCCACCGTCATGACCAACGCCAGGGTGGCTTCGATCGACGTGAGCAACGGTCGAGCGGCCGGTGTCACGCTCGAGGATGGCCGTTCGCTCCGTGCCGG
>JBFISM010000140.1:0-9701 GCA_041608535.1 Acidimicrobiia bacterium | reverse complement strand
CGCCGACGTCGCCGTCGGGAGTGACCGGCTCGGTGAACACGCAGCCGTACATGTCGGCATGACCCCGCGGCTCCCACATGAGCAAGGTCCTGAGGTGATCGAGCTGCTCCTGCGCGTGCCGCCGCTTCTCGAGGATGGTGGAGCCGGGAGGGTCGGGAAACCCGCTCGACACGATCCGCAATGGCTCCCCGGCCGCATGGGCGTCGATCGTTGTGATCCGCAGCCAATCCCCAGGTGGTGTCCACTCGTGCACGGGCTCCCTCCGGTGGCGGATCGTAGCCAGGCCCGGTGGTGGTCTAGTCGGGGAACTCGGTCCCCAGATACGTGGCGTCGAGCGAACGACGTTTGCCTAGCAGCTCGGCGGCGGTGGCTCGCATCACGAGGTCACCGTGGCTCAGGACATACGCACGATCGGCTTCGCGAAGCACCAGATCAGCGTGCTGTTCCACGAGGAGCACTCCGGCACCAGTTTCATTGGCGATGGCGCGGACGACCGGCAACAGCCTATCGAAGACGATTGAGGCAAGCCCCAAGCTCATCTCGTCGATCATGAGCAGCCTCGGCCGGGCCACGATCGCACGCCCAACAGCCAGCATCTGTTGCTCACCTCCGGACAGGAGCCCGGCCCGCCGGTGAAGGAGATCGCCCAGCGCCGGGAAGGTCTCGATGGCGGGGCCGATATCCACCCGGCCCCTGGGCCGCGCGAGGCGCAGGTTCTCGGCGACCGAAAGCTGGAGGAGGAGTCCGCGGTTTTCGGGAACGTGGAACACGCCCCGCCGAGCGAGCCGGTGCGCTCGGCGCAGCCGGGGCACCCGCTGTCCCAGGACTCGCACCGAACCGCCGAGGATCTCGACCATGCCCGAAATGGTCGCCAGGGTCGTCGTCTTCCCCGCCCCGTTGGGACCCAGCAGGGCGACCACCTCGCCCGCCCCGACTTCGAGATCGAGGTCCCGCACCACGGCGAGCCCGTCGTAACCGGCGTGGAGTTCCTCGATCTCGAGCAGCGGTGCGCTCATCCGGTTGCTCCCGCCGACCCCAAGTAGGCCACAACGACCCGTTCGTTCTCGTGGATGGTGTCTGGAGTATCCGTTGCGATGACCTCGCCGAAGTCGAGGACGTGGATACGGTCCGACACCTCCAGCACGAGGCGCATGTCGTGATCGACCAACAGGACCGGTGTGCCGGCGTCGACGACGCGGCGGAGCCGCCGACCGAGCCAGGCCGTTTCCTCCCGATCCAGCCCGGCAGCCGGCTCGTCGAGCAGAAGCAGCTTTGCGTCCGCAACGAGCGCCCGGCCGAGACCGACCAGTTTGCGTTGGCCGTGTGACAGCTCGTACGGGTGCCGATCGGCGACGAGCGCGAGGTCGAGCAGCTCGAGCGTCTCGTGGACGCGCCGATCGTGCGACGAGCCCGCGAAGTAGTCCGCCACGGCACGCCACACGGTGAGGTGGCTGCCGGCGACCTCGAGATTGGCGCGGACGTCGAGGTCGTCGAAGAGCTCCAGCGACTGCCACGTCCGACGAAGACCCAACCGCGATAGACGGTGCGGGGGTTGACCCATGACCTCGCGCCCGTGGAGCCTGACACTGCCGGACGCGTTCTTGGGGAGGAAGCCGGTCACGGCGTCAATGAACGTCGTCTTACCTGCGCCATTGGGGCCGATCAGGCCCGTCAGCTCGCCCCCGTGACAGTCGATGTCGATGCCGTCGTTCGCCAGTAGTCCACCGAAACGTACCGTCAGGCCCCTGGTGCTCAGTGTCGGCTCGGTCATGCGCCCACATCCGCCATGTCGAGTTCTTGCTCATCGCGGGCCCAGCCAAGTCGCGCCCTCAGTCGGTGGAACTGTTCTCGCTGGAAGCCGTCGATGCCTTCACTGTGGTAGACCGCAGTCAGGATCAGGAGGAAACCCGCAACGAAGCCCGTGTACTGCTCCATGGAGTTGTTGAGCAGCTCCTCCGTGACCACGACTCCGATCCCCTCCGGGAAGAGCGTGCCCGCCATGACCGCTCCGGCGACGGTTGTGATGCCGCCCAGGTAGGCAAACGCCAGGATCGCGAGCGACGCAAACACGTCGAACGAGTCGGCGCTGAACTGCCCCAGCTTGAACGCCGTCAACGCACCCGCCAGGCCGGCGAGTGCAGAGCTGATGGAGAAAGCTGTGACCTTGATGGCGGCCACGTTGACGCCTGCTGCGGCCGCGGCCCGCTCGTTTGAGCGCACTGCCAGCATTTGTTCGCCCAGCCTGCTGCGGCGCAGGCGCATCACGCCGAGGGCGGTCACCACCGTCAACGCGAGAACCAGCAGTCCAAAGCCGGGCGAGGGGATCTTTCCATCGCCGATCGGAAAGGACGATGTGGGCCCGAGCTCGAAGCCAAGGATGCCGGGGAGTTCGACATCGCGGGTATCGGCGCTCCCAAACCACCCTTCACGCTCGAGCACGAACTCTTGAATGGCCAGTCCGGACGCGATCGTGATGATCGCAAGCGAGCTGCCCCTCGTGCGGAGTGCAGGCAGCGACATCACCACGCCAATCGTCGCTGCGCAAAGTACTGCGAGGAGGAGCGCCAGGAGGGTGGGCAGCCCCGCATCCGTGCTGAACGTGGCCACGCCGTAGGCGCCAATGCCGGCCACGGCCATTTGCATCAGCGAGATCTGAGCAACGTATCCGGTGACGACCACGAGCGACAAGGCGAGGACGACGCCGATCATCGTGTTGTTCATACCGTTGCGGACAGGGAATTGTGCGAACAGCACGATCCACAACGAGAACGCGACCAGACCGCCGTGAGCGGCTATGCGTCCCCGGCTCAGCTTCGATGCGTAGGCGTCGGGCAGGCGCAGTGCAGCAACCGAGCCGCGAGAGGGCAGTATCTCTCCGCGCACAACCATTGCCAGCGCTATGACGAGCAAGGGCAGCGCCTGAGATAGGCCGATCTCCGGCACCCAATCGGCGCTTTGTTCGAGGAGAAACACCACACTCTGCAGGGCCCCGATCACCAAGCCACCCGCCGCTGCGATCACCACGGACGACATCCGACCGAGCAGGGCAGCTCCCAAAGCCGGGATCACCAAGAGCGTGAGCTGATTCGGGGTCAGTCCAACGATGGGCGAAGCGACGATGCCCGCAAGACCGGCGAGAACCGACGCGAGCATCCAGCTCACCATCGCCTGGCCGTCGACGTTGATACCCAGCAACGTGGCGGACCGTTCGTTCTCCGCCGCGGCGCGAGTCGCAATGCCGAACCGGCTGAGGCGGAAGAACAGCCACAGACCGGTGGCCAACGCAGCGACGAGCAGGAGAATCAGGTAGCGATCGATGGGGAGCGTGGTTCCGAACCACTCGACGGTGTGGTCTGGCAAGACGCGATCGGCCTCACGTGGCCGGCTCCCGTACCTGATCACGATGGCGCCCTGGAGCAGGATCATGATCCCCACTGACGCCACGACTTTCGCCAGAGTGGGGGCGTAGCGGAGCGGAGAGAACACGAGGTAGTGCGCAGCCATCCCCAGCAGCGCTGCGACCAGCAGAGCGACCGCCATGGCCGGCAGTGTGGCCATGGGGCTACCCGGGCCGATGAAGGTCGGGAGATCGAAGAGCTCGACGTCAAAGGCTGCCTCGATCGGGGCCACCGGGTTCGGCAGCGGCGGGACTGGGATCTCACCGGCTTCGCGGAGGGAGGTGTAGGTGTAGGCCGTGAACGCAGCCATCGCTCCGTGAGCGAAGTTGACCACGCCGGAAGCGCGGTACGCCACCACCAGCCCGAGCGCGATCGCCGCAATCACAGCCCCAGTGCCAAGACCGAGAATCGCAAAGTCGAAGTAGCGCATTCAGGCCCTCTGTGCCGTGGTGGTAGGGGTGGTGGTGTGCCAAGACGATTGGGCGCCGGCGGTTGGGTCCGCGTTCAGTCCTCCGTGGCCAAACCGAGCCGCGTCAAGTCGACGGGAACCAGCGCTTCGGGCACCGCCTCGTTGCCCTCGACTCGCACAATCGTCGCAGTCCGCAGACAGGCGCCAAGGAAAGGCGCCGGCCCGGGACACGACACCGGCGGGTAGGCCGGGAGGCTGTCCGAGGAGTACGCATCGAGTGCCTGCGCGATCGAGTCGTTCGTGGCACCGGCCCCACCCGCTTCGGCCAACACCTCGGCTGCCACGATGACGTTCGCCACCGCCCAGCAGCCGAAGCTCGAGTCGAGCCGGGGGTCACCGTCCCCGTACGTGCGAACGATGTGGCTGAAGGTGCCATCGGTCCGCCTGTCGGGGGCGATCGGCGCTTCACATACCGAGATCCCGTACCAACCGTCGAGCGAGCCGCTGCTGATCACCTCGCTCGTCATGCAGGTATCGGCTGCGATCTTGGGGATCGACAGTCCCAGTGAGTCGGCGGCGTCGGCGATTGGCACGCATTGCGACGCGTCCACGACTGCCAGCAACACATCCGCAGCATTGTCGGCCGCGAGCTTCACCGGGCCGGCCGGATCGCCCTCCAAGGGGACTGTGATCGGATCACCTGCTCTGGTCAGACCCAAGGGCTCGGCTAACGCGTCGAGAAGGGGGACGAGAACCTCGGCAGTGGACGGATCGTCCGCACCGAGAAGCCCAAAGGTGGTGGCACCCAGCTCGTTTGCAGAGAACTCGAGGAGTCCCGCCGCCAGCACCGGGGACCCCGGATCGAACGCCCACACTCCCGGCGTGGTGATGTCCCGCATGTCAGATACCAAGGTGAGCACCGGTTTGCCGACGCCGACGAGGGTGTCGTTGCCGGCCGCGGCGTTCACGGTGCCCATCAGAACGATTCTCACACCGTCGTCGTTGGCGAACTCTTGGGCACAGGCGATCACCGATTCGGGCGTGTCACCGACAGTGCACACATCAACTGCGATGGGAGTTCCCTCGACACCGCTCAACTCGGCGTTGACGTAACTCACGGCAGTCTCGGCGGCGATGGAGATCTCCGGGAAGGCGATCAGCTCCTCCTCCTGGGAGATCAAGCCGATGCGGATCGGGTCCCCGGGCATGTCGGCCGCACTCTCGCCACTACCGCACGCGGTTGCGATCCAGATGGCGATCAGCACCGAGCCGATCCGCACAAGGATCCGCAACCCCAATGGGCACCCCTCCCAAGGACTCCGACAGTGGCCGGGAGCCTAGACCTCCCCATTGTCTTGAGCCGACCCCGTTCAGACCGCCATCCGGTCCTCCGGCCTTCTGGACGACAGCCCCTATGCGCTATCTGAGGTCCGCCGCGCGCCGCCCACGTTCGGTGACGGGCGGTCGCGGAGCGTCGTGGAACTCGGGGAGATCTGCCGGTTGCGGACGACTCAGCGGCTTCCCGTGGCACAGCTTCACTTTGCGACCGCTACCGCACGGGCACGGGTCGTTGCGGCCGGCGCGATGCAGCTCATCCCGGAAGGGCAAATCGCGGTACGCCATGATCTCCATCACATCGGATGCTGATCGCCCGAGGCGCATGAGATCGACCATCGTGCGAACCGGCTCATCGACGTGATGGAAGAATGCCTTGAAGCCGGCGCACAGGTAATTGAGCCCCCGTTCCCCGTCGGGGGTCGCCAGGAAGCGATTCTTCGGGCATTCCCCGTGGCAGGCGAATCGTACGTCGCAATCGAGGCAGTACTGCGGCAGCTGGGTCAGCTTGTCTTGGCCGAACTCGTACTGCTGCCGGCACGACACGAGATCGGTGAGCGGCGTGTCGGCGATGTTTCCCACGAGGAACTCCGGGTCGACGAAGTGATCGCAGGAGTACAGGTCACCGTTGTGCTCGAGGGCCAGTCCGGTGCCGCAGGTCTCGTTGAAGACACACATGCCGGACTGATCGAACCCGGCGAAGTTGCGCACCGTCGCCTCGAAGGTCTGCACGAAGACGGACCCGACGTCGTACCGCACCCACTCATCGAAGATCGTGGTCAGGAATTCCCCGAATTGTCTTGGAAGCACCGATCGTTCCGAAGCGTATGCGCCACGCAGATCGGCCGGGTTGCCGTGCTCGTCCACCCGCTCCACGACCGGGATGAACTGCATCCAATCGGTGCCCACCTCGTCACGCAGGAAGCGATACACCTCGAGCGGGTAGTCGCCGTTGAGCCGATTCACGGTGGTCAGCACGTTGTACTCGACCCCGTGCTTCTGGAGCAACCGCAATCCTCGCATCACCTTGTCGAAGGTGCCTTCGCCCTTCTTGGTGACCCGATAGGAGTCGTGGAGCTTTCGGGGTCCATCGATGCTGATCCCGATCAGGAAGTCGTTCTCGGCGAAGAACTCGCACCACGCGTCGTTCAACAGCGTGCCGTTGGTCTGCATCGTGTTGAGATACGTCATCCCCGGCTTCCGGTATTTGGCCTCGAGCTCGATCACCCGGCGATAGAAGTCGAGCCCCATGAGCGTCGGCTCGCCGCCCTGCCATGCCACGGTGACTTGCGGCACAGTGTGGGCCTCCACGAGGGACTGGATGTACGTCTCCGCCAGCTCGTCGGACATGCGAAACCGATCGCCCTCGTACAGAAGCTCCTTGTCCAGGAAGAAGCAGTAGCTGCATCCCAGATTGCAGATCGCTCCCGTAGGTTTCCCGAGGATGTGGACCGCCGAGGGCGACCACGCCCGCTCCGACGGCTGCGTTCGGGGGCGAGCGGTCGGCATCGGCAGCGGAGTCGACGGCGTCGTATCACTCATGGAGGCGAAACCCACCGTAGATCGATGGGTCGGAGGGCCGCGCCCAGTGGCGGGCGAGCGTCCACACGAACGGCTGCCCGGCCACCACGCGGTCGCGGCTCATGGCGTCCTCAGGCACCCGCGTCCCCGCTGCGGCCCGATTCGGCTAGAGGAGCCGCGTCGGCGCCAGCGTCGACCGTGCCAATGTCGGCGGTTACATCGACTTCTTCAACCGACGGTTGGCCCGACGCCCGGTCAGGAAGCCTCGACTCGACGGCGCCACGAAGCTGAGCCACGAGCTCTGCCCGGTCGATCTGTCGCAGACGATCTCTCTGGACGATGAGGGTCGCCACGCCTGCGGCGATCAACGCCACTAACAGCATGCGAAGGGGATGTTTCATCGTGCTACTCCTTTGTCGGGCAGTGCTGCGAGCTTATGGGGCGGCTGGGTGAGTCGTCCTCACCCAATTGCGGGATCACCTCTTGCTGGCGGACGTACGGGGTTACACGGCGCCCAGCCGACAACCGGATGGCGCATGCGGCGCCGTGGGCTGCCAAGTGTCGACCACTCGCGTGTTGGCGGATCTCGCCAGGGTCATACCCCGCTCGTAGGCGACGTCCCTGCCACATGCGGTGAGCGCCCAGATGACGGCGAGCCCGATGGCGATGGGGACCCGATCGTGCGATCCGGCGCACACTGCTCGGTCACGTCGGTTCTCCAAGGGCAGTCGATTCAGCCTGGGTCGTCAACGCACCCAGAGTCGTCTTCGACTCGCATGACACCGACAAGGCCGACCTCCTCTGTTCCGCCCCGAGGTCTGCGTTTCCTGCCCGGTGGTGTACCTCCTGGGTTCGGCCAGAATCACCGCCTCGTTCAGCGCGGTCCGCTCCCGGCGGCATCGGTGACCGCCTTCATGACACTGTCGAGATTGAACGACGCCGGGTCTTGACGAGGCGGGAACTCGATGAAAGTCTGGAGTTGCTCGGCCGCCAACGCCTGGGCCGGATAGAGCACAAATACGTGTTCGAGCACCCAGTCCCAGTAGGAG
The DNA here is from genome assembly GCA_041608535.1 of Acidimicrobiia bacterium. GTDB lineage: Bacteria > Actinomycetota > Acidimicrobiia > Spongiisociales > UBA5794 > JBFISM01. Next base: position 1,989 of record JBFISM010000140.1, on the reverse strand, counting down.
TTCGAGTTCTCGTCCGCCCGTTCAAAGGGATCGCGCCGGAGATTGAAGATCTTCGGGATGCGCAGGTGTACGAACGGTTCGGCCCACAACTGCATGCCTTTGGCGCGCTGCTCGTAGAAGACGACCTTCCAGTCCTGGAGACGGACGCCGACGATGAGTCCGTCGTCGTTCGTGTAGAAGAACCAGTCTCGGGGCGAATCCTCGGTCTCTCCCTTGACATACGACATCGCGTTGTAGCCGTCGATGTGGACCTTGAACTCCTTGTCGCCGGCCTTGTGGCCTGCCTTCAACTTCTCGACGATGTCAGGTTCTCCTGCGGCAGCGAGGAGCGTCGGGAGCCACTCCTGGTGGGTCATGATGCCATTGCGGATCTCGCCAGCCGGGAACTCCCCGGGCCATCGAACGAAGCACGGGACCCGGAAGGCGCCCTCCCAGTTCGAGTTCTTCTCGCTGCGCCAGGGTGAGATGGCGCCATCCGGCCACGCGTTGTAGTGCGGGCCGTTGTCGGTGGAATACATCACGATGGTGTCCTCGGCGATGCCGAGTTCGTCCAGCAGGTCGAGCATGCTGCCGACGAGACCGTCGTGCTCGACCATGGCGTCGTTGTATTCGCCCTGGCCACTGAGACCCCGCGACTCTTCCTTCAGGCGAGTCCACAAATGCATCTTGGTGGCGTTCCACCAGACGAAGAACGGCTTGCCGTCGTCGTGTGCTTGACGAATGAACTGCTGGGCTCGTTCGGTGACCTCGTCGTCGATCGTCTCCATGCGCTTCTTGTCCAGCGGTCCGGTGTCTTCGATGCGACCGTCGGCGTAGGAGTGGATGACGCCACGGGGCCCGAAGCGCTTGCGGAACGCTGGATCCTTGGGGTAGTCGGGGTGCTCGGGCTCGTCCTCTGCGTTCAGGTGGTAGAGATTCCCATAGAACTCGTCGAACCCGTGGTTGCTCGGCAGATACTCATCCTTGTCGCCGAGGTGGTTCTTTCCGAACTGGCCGGTGGCGTACCCAAGCGGCTTGAGGAGCTCGGCGATCGTGGGGTCGCGTGAATCGAGGCCGACGTCGGCGCCGGGCATGCCCACCTTGGTCAGCCCCGTCCGGACCGGGTTCTGGCCGGTGATGAACGCCGCCCGTCCTGCGGTGCAGCTCTGCTGGGCATAATAATCCGTGAAATCGACGCCCTCGCGGGCGACGCGGTCGATGTGGGGAGTCCGGTATCCCATCGCCCCGCGGTTGTTGTGGCTGATGTTGTACCAGCCGATGTCGTCTCCCCACAGGATGAGGATGTTCGGCTTGCCATCGGGCACGGCGCGCTCCTTTCGGTGTCTCCAAGCACGCTACGAGGCGGCTGGGTGACTTGTCCTCACCCAACATGCAGGAGTCGCGCACCTCGAGAGAGCGAGCCCATCAACTGGGTCCGACTGACCGCACATCAGTCGCTGCCACTGGCGCTGCGCACCGCCATCGACCGTTGATCAAACGCCTCCAAGGGTCAGGTCACGACCGTGTGCGGTCAGTGCCCAGATCACGGCGATACCGATGGCGATCGAGATGATCGACCAGATCGGGTAGTACGGCAGCCAGGCGAAGTTCCAGATGACGGCCGAAGCCGCCACGATCACGCCGACCGTTCGTGCGAGAACGTTCCCTGAGAAGATCCCGGCACCAGACGCGATGAGGACGATACCGCCAATGAGGTGAATCCAACCCCACGTGGTGACGTCGAACTTGAAGACGTAGTCCTGGGTGAGGACGAAGAACTCGTTGTTCGCCAGCGCGACGATGCCCTGGATGGCATCGAACACTCCATAGATGATCAGCATGATCCCGGCGAACATCGCCCAGCCGGCGGCGGCGCTGCTGAAGTTGGAAGGCCTTGCGCTCATGTGGCAACTCCTGCTCGAGATGACAAACAGCTACGTGATGTGTGGGTGAGGTGTCGCCACCGACTTGGGCTGGCAGCGCTACGTCTCCGTGTCGAACTCCTCCTCG